>JBFHES010000006.1:0-44307 GCA_041584015.1 Bacteroidales bacterium | reverse complement strand
GACTAAATTCAATAAATATTTATTACCAACGATAAATGTATCTGAGATACTAACGGAACCAGCAACTTTTAATTTATAAGAAATAAAGAAACTGACATAACAGTACCCGTGCCGCATACCATAAGAACTGCACACGGGTCTTATTTTTATCTCAATTACTCATTGATTAACCTCAATGGCTGAACCGCCTTAATTAATCGTTCATGATTCAACAACTCTATTTTCGGCATTTGAATAAGTTGAGTTAATTTTTCAATACATTCCTCGCAACAATAAAAAGTACAATCTCCGTTTTCAGGGTTTCTTGAATGTAAGCATTCGGTGTAGCGCATATTGTAGTTGATGATGGGTCAATTTATCTTTCGAAAAAAAGCAAAATGCAAAAGGAAGATAAATACCGAGAGCTGATTCGGCTACAGCAAGAATCGAATTTAAGTGTGATAGAGTTTTGTCACAACCAAGGAATAGCCCCTGCAACTTATTACTATTGGCGTAAAAAACTAAAGCAAAATGAATGCGTTAAAAGCCAATCAGGTTTTATTCCTTTGATGGTAAAAGAAAACCCATCTTGTCTTCCAGTAGGTAACAATAATCCTATAAAGCCATCAGCAGAAAGCCTGCACTTTGAGTTAACTTATCCCAACGGAGTTGTTCTTCGCATGAAAAACGATTTGGACCTGATGAGTTTAAAAGCATTAATCCATTTGCAGGAGTAGTTATGTTTCATCTGCACAGGGAACTAAAGTATTATTTGTATCCTGCCCCGGTTGATATGCGTAAGAGTTTTTACACTTTAAGCGGTATTGTAAGCGATGAAATGCGCCGAAAAGTGGATAGTGGCGAAGTTTTTATTTTCGTAAACCGCAATTTAACCATTATGAAGATCCTGCACATGGAGTATGCCGGTCTGGTAATTTACCACAAGAAACTGGAATCAGGGCGGTTCAAGTTGCCGGAATATGACGATGCTATGGGGGCATTTACTATGGGATGGGAAGACTTAATGATGATAGTACAAAGCGTAAGAATGCATCCAAAGCGAATAAGGAAAAGGCTTTGAAACACCTGAAAACACAGGGATTATTTCTTGTCAAGTAGCTCTTTTAATGTATCTTTATTCCCAGAACAGACAACGGGAATAAAACATTTTTTGCAATGGACAAGGATACATTTATAGAACAACTTCTGAGGGAACGGGAAGAGATGTACCTTGAATTATCCAAACTCCGTAAAATTGATCAGGGAGCCTTGGATGCAGAAGAGCAGAAAAATGAGAAGTACCAGCAAGTTATCCATGAGAAAGACGAGAAGATAAAAAAGCTAAGTGATCAACTAGCTTGGTATCGACGTAAGTTCTGGCATCCATCAAGTGAAAAATTTATAGCCTCCGATCCAAGTCAGCGAAAAATAGACTGGTCAGGATTGGAAGTATTACCTGAAGAAAAAAGCCAAACAGAAGAAGCTGAAAAGGAAATTATCACGTATGAAAGAAAGAAGCCGGAAAAAAAAGGAACACCAAAACGCGTTTCTATTCCTGAAGACTTGCGACGTGAAGTTGAAATTATAGAGCCGGAAGGGATCGATGAAGCTTGGGTAAAGATCGGAGAAGAAATCACTGAAATACTAGAATACAAACCAGGCGAAGTTTATGTTCGTCGCATTGTAAGGCCTAAGTATGCCCTCAAAGAACAGGAAGACAGGTCTGAAAAAGAAGATCAAAAGCAAATTACCATTGCTCAATTGCCTTTACTTCCAATCCCAAGAGGAAATGCCGGATCCAGTTTGCTGGCAGACCTCTTAATTAGCAAATATTTATACCACATACCTTTTCACCGAAAGATAGCCATGCTCAAACAATCCAATCTACATTTGCCTGCTTCAACGGTAAATGATTGGTTCAGCAAAAGCAGCGATCTGCTTCGGGCATTATATGACCGTTTAAAAGAAGTGGTATTAAAAAGTGATTATATAGGAGTTGATGAAAGTACAATCCCGGTTATCCATGATAATAAGCATCGAACAGTAAAGGCTTATTTGTGGGCAGTTCGATCGGTGATGGAGGGGCTTGTCTTTTTTCATTACGACAAAGGTTCACGGGCACAAAAAGTAATTGTCGGCTTATTAAAAGAATATCAAGGGGCAATCCAGACGGATGGCTATGGGGCTTATTCTATCTATGAAAGAAAAAAAGGTGTTTTACTGCTTGGGTGTTGGGCTCATGCTAGACGCAAATTTAATGAAGCCTTAAAAGAGGATAAAGAAAAGGCTGAATATGCGCTTGAGCAAATCCGTTTGATATACACAGTAGAAACAATGTGCGATGACAAAAACTTAAGCTTTGAACAACGGGCTGCGGAACGCACAAGACTGGCATATCCAATATTAACCACTTTTGAAAAGTGGATTTACAAAGAACTTGATCAAATTAAAATAAAAGGTCGTCTCTATCAGGCCTTGAACTATACTTACAATATTTATCACCGATTAAGCCGATATCATTTGGATGGACGCTACAGGTTAGACAATAATCTGATCGAAAATGACATGAGAGCTCTGGCTCTTGGACGGAAGAATTACATGTTCGCCGGAAATCATGAGGCTGCTGAAAATACAGCCGTGATGTACTCACTTATGGCTTGTTGCAAATCGGCAAATGTAGACCCCCATAATTGGCTAACTGATGTGCTGAGCAAAATACCGTATTACAACCTGGATTACAGCAAGGATCTGGATGAACTATTACCTCACAACTGGAAGAAATCTAACAACCTCTAATTTTTGTTAAACAGAATCTAAAAAAATCCAGAATTCTTTGGAATAACTTAAACAGGTTTAATTACTGTAGTAGACCGAATGCTTACTTTGAACTAGGCTTTCTAATCTACCAAAAGAAGCGAAGCAACAATAAGCTATTTGGAGGTATCATTAAATACAACCAGCGCATTCCGCTTGGTCACTATTTTGTTTGGGCACCCCTAGTTTTAACCATGGTTGGACTTATTTTTACCGCGCTCAACTTTTCAAGCGAATACTTCATCACTTTCTTCAGCTGGCTCCCCTCAGCAATGATCTTTGATTTGGGGCTTAGCGAGGAGTTCTCGAAACCAAAGCTCCTAATTACCTATGCCGGATTTTTCCTCTTTCTGGTTATCATCCTCCCAACAATTGAGGAACTCTATTTTAGAGGTTACCTGTTGCCGCGCATGCCGGCAAAACTAAAAGCCTGGACAGCACTGGTTCACAGCTCGCTCTTTGCCCTCTATCATGTATGGACACCCTGGATGTTTTTTGCCAGAGCCCTGGGCATGTTGCCATTAATCTACATGGTTAGGCGGAAAAACATTGTGCTGGGAATAATCGTTCACGCTTGTATGAATTCAATCGATTTTATTATGGCGGTGATTTTTATTCTCAACTATTAATGAAATGAACTAGCACGCATGCATTTGCTGGCGCGCCCAGGATACAAACTACTTAATCGATTTAGGCTAATCCAGCTGGCGTGTATGCGAATACTTGCCAGGCAACAAAGCCAATAAAGCACTTCCTAAGACAATGCATCCTTTTTAAACTGACCACCCCATACATGCTAAATCGAAAGTGCACAACTACAAGGGCTTGCCAACTTTCAGGCAAAACTTCCGATTAACAAAGAATAAAAAAAAATTAACAAGTATTATTGATTACTTTTAGATGTTAATGCATTGAGCCAAAATTCAACAAGATGGGGCAAAGGTGTTAATCTGTTTTATTAAAACATTAACAAATAATCTTGTATGAATATTTTGCATCTATCTGATCTGCATTTTGGTCCAAGACACTGGGATGGCAACGACAATCGCTTGCTCGAGAAGATCAATTCATTTAATGCCGATATAATTATTAATACCGGTGACAATACCACAGATGGACTGGAAAGCGAATTTGCGCAGGCAGGCAACTTTTTAAAGCAGATTAATTGCAAGCATATTGTCTCTACGCTTGGCAATCATGATAAACGAAACATGCGCTCCCATGAACTATTCCAGCAGTACATTGATAATTCAAAGATCATCAACATCTCCAGAACAATAAAAACAAGCAAGAAACACCTTTTTCTAAACCTGGACATAACCAAGCTGAATGATCATTTTACCGATATTAATTTTGTGAAATCAATTGAAATAAACGGAAGAAAGGTTTTGGTTATCAGCATAGATTCCAACGAACTTTACAGTGATGATGGCTATGTTGAAGAGAAAGTACTGAAAGCTGTTTCGAAGGAGATAAAGCAGACCGCCTATGACATACCTTTGCTGCTAACGCATTATTCTGTGCTGGGTACCGATGAGTGTCCTCTAAAGAATTCTGCAACCCTGATAGATTTTGTGCAAAAGCATAAAATCAAACATGTATTCTGCGGCCATACCCACGAGCTGGAACTTATGCGTACAAATGATCTTTATAACGGACATACCTTTGATCAATACATGTGTGGTACGCTTTCGTCCAGCAATCATCCTAACGACGATAACATGTTCTTATACTATGAAAACCTGGGAACGAAGGATATGCATGTGTATGTGATAAGGATATTTATAGACAAGGATAAACTTCGATTTGAAGAAGAGAAAGTTTATTAGTGAAGTTGAACAAGTTAATTCCCGATTAAGATTACTCAAATGAAACCCATAAAAGATAATATACCCAAACACATCATAAGAAAAATAAAGGAGTTAAGCCTTGATAGAAATCAATATGCGGCCTTCGATTTAGACAATACCTTGCTTATTGGCGATATTGGTGAAGCCGTTTTTGCAATACTGGTGAAGAATAAAATTTTAAAAGGCTTTGGCTGGAAAGATTACCTGGATTTAATTAATCTGGATAGAGAAAAAGCGTATTATAAACTTGTGGAGCTTTTGGATGATCAGGAACAAGGTTTAATAGAAAATATAACGCATCACCTTATTCAAACCACTGCCGATACCATTGAACTTGAGGGCTATAAAATTCCTATTCCGAAAGCAAATACAACCATGCAGTTAATGGTAACACTGCTTAACAATTCTGGCATTGATGTTTATGTTGTAACGGCAAGTAACGCACTTTCTGCCGAGCTTATCTGTTGGGAATATTTTAACATCCCGGCCAACAAGGTTTTTGGCGCACGCGTACATGCCAGAAACAATGATAGTTTAACTGGCAAATGCAACGAAGTGCCCTACGGCAAAGGAAAGGTAAAAGTGTTAAAAAGGGAGTTTAAAGAGAAACCTGTGCTTACCGCAGGTGATGCAGTTTGGGATAGGTTTTTACTTAATTATACCACGCTAAACGGAATTAGACTTTGGACAGGAAAGGAAAGTGAGTTTAAGGATTTAAAAGAAACAGATTTCAAAGGCTTGGAGTTTTACCATATGTCATCAGAATAGGCACAAGCTTTATGAATGCTCTGGCAGACGCGTATAACTGCTCCTGATCACCTTGGCGCACTTCAAAGAGCTTAAACATAAAACAATTTTCAACAATCATTTCAGCTTGTTTTTTGTCACATTGCCTGGGCCTATTGTGTGCAGCGATTAACAATGATCCTTGCTCGCCCCCATACTTCTAAAATTAGTTGACCGTCTACCAACTTTTCAAAGGAATCGCTTAATCAGAATAAAAACCATTCCCAATAACATCGGTGGTATTGGTTAAGGCAACAAAAGCATTGGGGTCTAGCTTTCTTATAAATCCTCGAATTTCGGAGATACCTTTTCGATTGGCGGCTGAAAGAATTATTTGCTTTTCGGTCTCCGGATAAAACAAACCATTTCCGGCTAGATAGGTACCACCAAAATCTGAGTCTAAAATAAACTGACGAATTTCTGCGTGTCTGTCAGATACGATCAGAATTAATTTCTTGCTGTTGAGTCCTTTTAAAACCAGATCGATTGTTAAACTAATAGCAATGATTGCAATGATGCAATACGAGGCAAGCTCAAAATCCTTGAATACGAATAAGGCTATTGACACAATGATACCATCAACAGCAATTAGTGTTTTACCAATGGAAAAGTCGAGCTTGTTCGACACAATTCTGGCAATTACGTCGGTGCCTCCGGTTGTGGCACCTGCCTTTACCACCAATGCTATACCAAATCCAATAATACCTCCGCCAAACAGCGCCGACACCAAAACATCTGAAGTAAGCAAACTTACCGGAAACAGGTACATGAGACCATCGATAAATGCGGAACCTAACAGGAGCGCCAGAAAGGTTTTTATTCCGAACTGCTTTCCCACAAGCCAGAGGCCCAGCAAAAGCAAAGGAATGTTAATGCACAGGGCAATGGCACCAATTGGATGATCAATAAGATGATGGAGTAAGATGCTTAACCCAAATACACCACCGGGAACTAGTTTATGAGGGATGATAAAAAAGACATACCCCAATGCGATGATTATTGATCCGCTAATTACCAATCCATAATTGGTATACCAAAGCCTTGAGAATAATTTCTCCTCTTCGAGCCCCTTTATCTTAAATGCTGCCATGTGCTTATCTTTGTCGTGTTCGTTTTATTCTTCAATTACAATTTCTAAAATATTGCTGCTTGCCTGGTCTTCAGTTTTCAGCTGACTTTTTTACAAGCGGCTAACCATGCTTTTACGCTTAAATGTTTTTCCAATTGGATGGCTACAAAGTTATACGTAGTTTTGATAACTGATCAGACCATTATTATCAAGATTTAATAACCATGAGTAATCAAACTGAGTTTAGACATTTCAGATATTTTTTAGCGGTTGCAGAGGATTTACATTTCAGGAAAGCCGCAGAGCGACTGTATATTTCACAGCCAGGACTAAGCAGGCAAATTAAACAAATGGAAGAGGATTTGGGAATTAGCTTATTTGAGCGTCACAACAGAAAGGTTGAATTAACACAGGCAGGCATTTACCTTAAAACTGAACTTACCCGAAGTTTTAAACGAATAGATGAAGTGCTAAAGCACGCCAAATTATTAAACGACGGCATTGATGGTAATTTAAAGCTAGGCTATGTTGGCTCAGCCATGCAACGAATAATTCCTGAGCTGTTATTAGAGTTCAGGAAAAAACATCCCAATGTGCTTTTTACCTTAAATGAGCTGGATAATACCAAGCAAATTCAAGCTTTACTAAATCAGGAGATTGATGTAGGATTTGTTCGAATTGAGCGGGTGCCCAGAGGAATAAATATTCAGCCACTACTTGAAGAGACCTTTTCTCTGGTTTTGCCCAAGGCACATAAAATAGATGAAGCTAATTTTAAGGATCTGTCGCAATTAAAAAATGAATCGGTAATTCTCTTTGATGCATCCTATAGCGAGTCGTACTATGAGAAGGTTATGCAGATTTATGATACATGCGGGTTTGCTCCACTAATCTCACATTATTCAATCAACGCAAGCTCGATATTTAAACTGGTTGAAAATAATTTCGGGATTTCAATTGTGCCTACCTCCCTAAAACTAGGTTTCGACATGGATATTAAGTTCATCGAATTAAAACATATTCCGCAGCGCACCACCTTAAGAATGGTGTGGAACAAAGCAAATACAAATCCAATTTTAGAAAGTTTTATCCATGTGGCAGCGCAACCCGAACTATAATGAAACAAAGCTTGAACCTATCTCCTATCCTTTTATTCATAGCAAGATGCGGTAAAACTTTGTAGTAGACAAAAGCTAGCGTTTCACAAGCAGCAGATGAAAAGCCGAACAGCAATGAACTTTAACTGCTATTAGAGATTATATAAGAAACCAAAAGGAGAAACTATGATAACGAGAAGTTATAAAACAGAGCCCATAAAGGACAACCCACATAAAGTTGATGTTAGGCAACTGTACAACAATGAGTCGGCACAGGTAATGCACATTACCTTGAAACCAGGCGAAACCCTAAAACCCCATAAGACACCTGTTGATGTGGTTTTTTATGTATTGGAAGGAACACCAACAGTGCTTGTAGGAGAAGAATCAATCCGTTACCCAAAGGACACCTTAATAGAAAGTCCAGCCGACATTGTGCATTGCTTAAGCAATGATGAAGGAAATGAACTTGCGCGTATTTTAGTTACCAAAGCGCCAAGGCCAACAAAACAAACAAAGCTTTTATAAGCTGTTATAATTTATTTATAGCCATTTATGCAGTTAGCACGGATTTGCGAATCCGTGCTAACCAGCAAGATTGGCGAATACCGTTTTGCTAAGAATCAATGCACAAGCAGTGTCTACAATAAAAATGCGTTTTTAGTAGTTGTTTAAATCTCAGCATAAGAATTTCAATAGTTACCAATCTTAATTGGGGCTTACATTAACAACTAATAAACGAAACAACATGATGAGTAAGGACAAAAAGCTACTTCTATCTTTTGGATTTTTATTGGCATTGGCTCTGTTAATCCTTAACGATCTGCTATTAAAATCACAGTACCCATCATGGATTACTGGCAAACTCTCTGATTTTACCGGGCTCTTTGTATTTCCAATATTCTGGTCGGTGTTTTTCCCGAGGTATAAGAAACTGATATTCATATCCACAGCTTTGCTATTTTGTTTGTGGAATTCTCCGATAGTTCAACCGCTCATCGACACGCTTAACAATTTGGGTCTTGGCGTGCACCGTACAGTTGATTATTCGGATAACATGGCCCTGCTTAGTTTGCCTTTTGCCTACCGCTTTATGCATAAAGATGTGAGATGGTCGCTGAGTGCTAAGCCAGCGCTACTTACAATAGTCGCAACTATTTCGATACTGGCGTTTACCGCAACCACTTTGGCTCCGCACGAAAGAGTAAGTTACACAATCAATAAACAATATGATTTTGAGTTTTCCAAAGACACCTTGTGTGCACGCTTAAACAAGCTGGCCGATAGTTATGCCAAAAAACATAGCGAATATATTGAGTCAGACGAATTGGGCATGAACTACTTTTACAAGAATAGCAAGGACACCGTTTACCAGAAAATAGACTTAAGCAAACATGCTCCGAACGACACCATTGATCTTATCTCCAACTACGCGAAAATAAGCATTTGGGGAAACGAACATCACTCAGCACTACTACTAAAGGAAACTGTCTGGTACAAGAAAATGGCAGCAGACAAGGACTTTGCCCGCAACGCTGAACGAAAATTCAGAAAGAACATCATTCAGGAATTAAAGAAAAAATAAGCTTGCAACTAACAGATGCTTGCAATAATCAGTATCATCATCGGGAAAGAATAGTTAATATTGTAAATTTGTAAGCAAAAACATGATATTACTTTTATTCTACTTATCTCTTGCGCTGGTTGTCTCTTTCCTCTGTTCAATTATGGAAGCGGTGTTACTATCAACGCCTCAATCCTTTTTAATTGTAGAACATGAGTATGGAAATTCATGGGCTACAAAATTTGTTGACCTAAAAACGAATATCGACAAACCGCTATCCGCTATCTTATCATTAAACACGGTAGCGCATACAATAGGTGCAGCTGGCGTGGGCGCTCAGGCGGTTAAGGTATTTGGCGAAGCATCCTTTGGAATCGTTTCAGCAGTATTAACAATTCTGATTTTAGTTATTACCGAGATTATTCCAAAAACCATTGGAGCAACCTATTGGAGAAACCTGGCAAGGCCATCATCAATTATCATGTCGGGTATGATTTTTATTACTTACCCATTGGTGGTTATGTCGGCAGGAATTACCAAACTAATCTCGAAAAACAACACAGAAGAAACCACCAGTAGAGAGGAAATTGCGGCATTGGCAAATATTGGAGCCAGCGAGGGTGTTTTCACGAAAAAGGAACATCGTATTATTCAGAATCTACTAAAGCTTAAAAATGTAAAAGTATCCGAAATAATGACCCCAAGAGTGGTAGTTGCTGTTGCTGATGAAAAATTACAACTCAAAGACTTCTTAAAGAATAAAGCCTACCTCAAATTTTCTCGCATACCAGTTTTTTCAGAAAATGATGAAAACATAACCGGCTACGTTTTCAGGCAGACGGTATTTGAAAAGCTTGCAGAAAATCAGCATGATTTAATTCTGAAAGATTTAAAACGCGAAATACTTATTGTTCCGAATTCTATTGTGCTGTTTACCTTGTGGGAACAGTTGTTAGAGAGGAAAGAACATCTGGCAGTTATCGTAGATGAATATGGCGGTTTGGATGGAATTGTAACCATGGAAGATATTATTGAGACCTTGCTTGGACTTGAAATAATTGATGAAAAAGATACGGTTGTTGATATGCAAAAATATGCAAGAGACAAGTGGAAGGAACGGCAAACGAAATACAAGCTGCTGGACAAATTAAACAATGAAGGAAAAGATAGCCCGCCAACAAATCAGGCTTAAAAGGATACACATTTACCATTGAGAAAAGACGAGCTAATTGATGAACATGAAAATCTCACAGATTATAAATAACGTTCTTTTGCTACTCATATTTTTCTCATGCAAGAAGCAAAGCGATGAGCTCTCGCAAGAAAGCAATTGGATAAAAGGCACCTGGAATGCAACAACACTTACATCCTATTTTAGTCAATTCAAATTCATCCGATAAACAAGAAGTAAATACCAGCAATAATCACACGCCAATTCCAGAGCAAAACATGCACAATTACAAGTTCATCTATTCATTCAAATACGACATTCATAATACGGAACTATGTAAGTTAGAATCGCGGCAATTATTCAATGAAGAGGAAAATAAGAAGCTACTCTTCTCCAATATCAAAATTGATCCTTCCATCAGCCCGTTTATTAAAAACAGATTTGATATTCTTTCTTCAGATACGGATTATGCTGAGCTGTTGCAAATCGTAAAAAACAAGCAACTTCATGTCGATGGCTTTAAAGCTGAATACCTAGTACTGGAAGGCGATGAAACCAGATATACCGAAAGACTAAATAAACTCAGAGACATTGGTTATTGCATAGAAGGAGATCCGGATTACGTGACACCAACGATCATCTACTCCATTTGCTTTTTTGAAAACAGGTGGTATTTCGGCATTTTACAAAAACACGATACCGACTGGTTTAAACACAAGCAAAAACCATTTTCATTCAGCAGTGCCATGAACATGCCTATTGCAAAAGCCCTTGTGAGTATTGCTGCCAAAGGAGATAAAAGCTTGCGTTTATTAGATGCATGTTGCGGTGTAGGAACCGTTTTGCTGGAAGCCTGCATTTCCGGTTTCAACATTGAAGGATGCGACATTAATTGGAAAGCTTGTAAATACACAAAAGCAAACCTTGCTCACTTTAACTATACGGCAGCTGTGCACCTTATGGATATTAAAGACCTTGAGTTCAACTACGACGCAGCAATAATCGACCTTCCGTACAATTTATACAGCTATGCAAATAACGATAGCATCTCACACATTATACAGTCCACGGCCAATCGAAGTCCGCGTATAATTATTGTATCTACCGCAGACATTGAGCTTATTATAAAAGATGCCGGACTTAAAGTTACCGATCGTTGCAACGCTGAAAAGAAAGGAAAAATCTTTGCCAGAACCATCTGGGTTTGCGAAAAAGTAGAGTTCAAGGACTTAACCTAGCATTGACAAGAGACTCTAGGCTTAATGAACATAGCTTTTCATTTGGATTAGTCAAAGCTTGATTGGTGAAGGGATGAATGATGTCACTTCAGTTTGAAGAGCTCATCACCATCGCAAATAGCTAACCAGCAATTTCTACGAATAACCAACTTAATCATCTAGGCTCCACGATTCAAAATAAACTAATTTTATAAAGCGATAATAAGAAACTTGGTGATTAGAATCGCTGCTAAATATAGCCTCTAAGCATTTAGCTCTGCGTTGATCTAGTACTAATTTTAGATCCGTTCTAACGGCTAGGATTAAACTTTTTCATAACTTTAGCAGTTAATGTATACAACAAACGAATGATGGACATGGAGATTAGGATTACCTTCTTCTTCATGAGCCATTTAAACCAGATAAGTTCAATACGATTATGGCAATTTTCATTTGTAAAATTCATGATTGCCATTTGCACATCCTCTGTATGGATTAAAATGCAACAAAAGGTATGGTAGGTCATTTCAAAAAAGAATTGTATGAGCTCATTAAAAAAGATGAGCGCATATTTAAGCTGACTCAAGAAGGATCAGTAGATGGAATCTGGTTTTGGGATCTAGCTGAACCTGCAAGCGAATGGATGCATTCGAAATTTTGGACATTATTAGCATATGATCCTAGGAAGATACCCTCAACAGCTAATGCCTGGCAGGATATCATTAATCAGCATGATCTGGAAGCAGCACTCCTTAATCTTAGTGCCTATTTAAAGACTCCAAAGCACCATTACGAGCAAACGGTTCGCTACAAGCACGCCAATGGCTCAACGGTTTGGATTCGATGTAAAGCCATGCTAATTCAGCAAACGGAAAATAGTCCTGCAAAAATGCTTGGCATCCATCAAGATGTTACGGCCATAAAACATAAAGAGACAAGCGCCAGAGTAGAAATAAATAAAACCAACGCCCCAACAGCCAGGCATCAGGCCGCTTATGATAATGCACCAGTAGCCTTTCATTCATTAGACAGAGATGGACTATTCATGGATATTAACTCAAAGTGGATAGAAATACTTGGGTATTCCCGAAAGGAAGTTATTGGTAAATGGTTCGGTGACTTCCTGCATCCGGAGTACTTAACAGTGTTAAAAGCTAACTTTCCGGTGCTTCAAAAAAAGGGATCGGTAAGTAATGTTAAATATAAAATCAAGAAGAAGTCTGGTGAATACATTTCAATTGTACTGGAAGGTAAGGCCATATACGATGAACAAGGAATATTCAAAAAGACATTTTGCAGTTTCAAAGACATAACTGCGGAAGAATTAAGTAACACTAAACTTAGGATGTTCAATCAAGTGCTGGAACATTCATTAATTGCCTTTAGTATCCTGGACCATAATGTAAGGTTCATTTATGCAAACCAGGCCTATGCTGATATTTGGGGTTATAAAAGCACCACTAAAATTATTGGCAGCTCTCTTTCTAAACATTGCGCAGATAATAGCTTGCCTGATATCATTATTGATAAACTCAAGAAGAATGGCTTTTATGTAGGAGAATTTAAAGCCAAACGCGAGGATGGAAGTCATTTCGATGTTCGGATGTATGCGCATGTTGACCATGATGAGAATGGAAATAAAATTTATCCTACCACATCAATTGATATAACCGAGCAAAAACGGATAAAATTAGCATTACAAGAAAACGAAGAGAAATTCAGAGGTGTATTTGATAATGCAAATATTGGAATTGCATTAGCTGACGAGAACGGCGATCAAGTAAATGTTAACAATGAATTCCTGCGTATGCTGGGCTACTCAAAGGATGAGTTTCTGGCAATAAACTTTGTTGACATTACACACTCAAATGATTTAGATGCAGAGTTAGCCCTCTTAAAGAAAATTAGTACCGGAGCAATTCACAAATACAGCCTGGAAAAAAGGCTAAGGCATAAAAATGGTGATTACATTTGGGTTGATGCGTCCATAGCAGCACGCAGAACAACAGACAAAAAAACATCCATGTACATTGTCATGGCAAAGGATATTTCCAGAAGAAAGAAAAGCGAAGGTTCTCTTAACGAAAGCATAAGGGAGCAGAGCCTGATATTAGAAAACGATCCGACACTCATTATTTTTAAGGACAAGGATAACAACATCCTCCGAATAACAGATACGGTTGCACACATAACCGGTCTGCCCAAAGATCAAATTGAGGGCAAAGCGTCAAAAGATGTATATCCTGAAATGGCGGATAAATATTATGCCGACGATCTGGAGGTAATGAAAGCCGGCAAAACAAAAAAAGGAATAATAGAACCGTTACCTATGGCTAACGGAAAGATAAAATGGCTGCTTACTGACAAAGTACCTTATTTCAATCATGAAAATGAAATTGCCGGGATAATTGTTTTCTCAACGGATGTTACCGAGCTCAAAGAGAACGAACAGAAATACATTAAAAAGAGTAATGAGTTTGAGGCATTAAGTTCTAAGCTGGAATCCATTAATAAAGAATTAATAGCGTCACAGAAGGTTTCACAAACTAACGAGAGAAAACTCCGCAACTTACTTAGTAACTTAAAAGGCATAGCTTACCAATGCAGGAAAGACGACGATTGGACGATGCTATTTATAAGTAAAGGAGTTGAAGAATTAACAGGTTACAGAGTTGAAGAAGTACTACTAAACAAGGTGGTTAGTTGGAATGAAATAATTCATAACGATCATAGAGCCAAGGTAGCTTCAGAAGTAAGTACAGCCATTAATAATCAAGTTTCATTTACAATTGAATATAAGATTAAATGTAAAAACGGAGAAGAAAAGTGGGTATGGGAAAAAGGATTTGCTGATACAAGTAACAATAGCGATTCCCTTATTGAAGGCTTTATTACTGATATTACTCCATTAAAAACCATTGAAAAAGATTTAATAGCATCCAAAGAAAAAGCAGAAGAAGCCAACCGTTTAAAAACAGAATTTTTAAACAACATGTCGCATGAGATACGCACGCCAATGAACGGCATAATTGGGTTTTCACGAATGTTGGATGATCCGATTATTTCTCATGAAAAGAGAAGCTACTACGCTAAAATTGTTCAGAACAGCAGCAATCAACTACTTCGAATTATTGATGACATCTTAGAAATATCTACTCTGGAAACCAAACAGAATACACTTATCAATACAGAGTTTTGCTTGAATGATTTTCTGATGGAACTATTCTCCATCTTTAGCATTAAAGCAAATGAACGAGACCTTCCGCTGTATATTAAAAAAGGACTGGATGATGAGCAAAGTCACATAGTTTCTGATCAGCTTAAGTTGCACAAAATAATGAGCAACCTCTTGGAAAACTCTTTAAAATACACCATTCAAGGATATATAGAATTTGGGTACTATGTGGATCAAAAGCAGCTGGTGCTGTATATTAAAGATACCGGAATTGGTATTGCCCCAAAAAATCATCAAATCATATTCGAACGCTTCTCACAGGAAAATAAAGAACTCTCAGAAAAAACGGGAGGATTAGGATTAGGTTTATCCATCTCGCAGGAGAATGCAACCTTACTTGGTGGAAATATTTCGCTTAAATCAGACAAAGGAAATGGTGCAACTTTTTATGTAAACATTCCGCATCATCCCGGTGCTGGCGTGAATACAGAGTTGTTTGAAAACAATCCACAAGTTGAATCGAAACCCACTGAGGCAACATATAACATCCTTATTGCTGAAGATGAAGAAATAAATTACCTCTACCTGGAAGCTCTGTTTCAGGGAAAAACAACGGAACGCTATAACTTGCTACACGCCAGAAACGGCAAAGAAGCAGTAGACTATTGCATAAATGAACAAAAAATTGATCTGGTGCTTATGGATATTAAAATGCCAATAATGAATGGACATGAAGCAGCAAAGAAGATTAAAGCATTACAACCCGGTATGCCCATTATCGCCCTAACAGCTTACTCGTCACAATCCGACAAAAACCTGGCATTAAGTAATGGATGCGATGAGTTTTTATCGAAACCAATAAGTGCCGAAGTATTGTTCGTGCTGATAAAGAAGTACCTTAAATTCTAAAAGAAACACCCCTACATGGAAAAAAGAAATACTGTATTCATTGCAAAAAGTCTGGATGGATTTATTGCAGATAGAAATGGTGGATTAGGGTGGCTGGAAGCTGTTCCGAATCCTGAACATAAAGACATGGGCTACGGACAGCTAATGGCAAACACCGATGCTATTCTTATGGGACGCGTAACCTTTGAGACGGTTTGTAATTTTGATTGTGACTGGCCTTACACAAAACCGGTTTTTGTTTTGAGCAAGACCTTAAGCGAAGTTCCCAAAGCATACATTGGTAAAGTTGAATTGGTATATGGTGAATTAAAAGACATTATCGAGAGCTTGAATCAGAAAGGATTCAACAGACTTTATATTGATGGAGGGTCAACCATTCAGAGCTTTCTGAAGGAAGATCTTATCGATGAATTAATACTCACCACTTTCCCAATTCTCTTAGGTGGCGGTGCTCCACTGTTCTCATCATTACAAAAAGAATTAGAATTTGAACATGTATCCTCAAAACTTCACTTAAATCAATTGGTTCAGGATCATTATAAACGAAAAAGATAACTACTTAAAGGCTTAGGTTAGCTTCTGTACAAAAGGCTTTACGCAGTAAATTCCAATGTACATCCTGAAGCATTAGTTTGCAACATAAACAATAAAACACAAGGCAATGAATACCAATACTAAGGATATTTTAAATGAACTTAAAGCACTTGGCGACGATAAAACCAAAGCGCATTACACTAAGAGTGGAGCTCACAGTAATATGTTTGGTGTAAAGTTAGGCGACATTAGAAAGCTTGCTAAAAAGTTAAAAGCAAACCACGACCTGGCTATGGAGTTATGGGCAACAGAGAATATAGATGCACGATTACTTGCCATACTATTGATGAAAATCAAACTGATTTCATCAGATGATTTAGACAAGCTAGTATGTTCGATGAAATTTGTTCGAGTAGCAGATTGGATGAATGCTTATATAGTTAACAAACATCCTGATAAGGAAACACTGCGCAAGAAATGGATGCAGGCAGACAACCCCATGGCCGCCAGATCTGGTTGGAATTTAACATCAATACGAATTGCAAAAAATCCTGATGGACTGGATTTAGACGCGCTCTTAAATCGCATTGAAGCCGAAATGGGAACTGCCGTACCAGAAGTACAATGGACAATGAATTTTGCACTCGTAGAATTGGGTATCAATTTCGCCAGATATAGAGAACAAGCATTAAACATTGGTGAGCAATTGGGTATTTATCGCGATTATCCAACCGCCAAAGGTTGCACCTCTCCTTATGCACCCATCTGGATTAATGAAATGGTGAGTAGACAAAAGAAGTAAAGCTTACTTGGCGCAACAAATCTGACCGCTCTTCTTAAACTCCTTAATGGTCATGCCATAAGTCTTTTTAAACGATTTGGCCAAATGGCTGCTATCGGTAAAATTTAGTTGAAAAGCTATTTCCTTCAGACTCATATCGGTATGTAAAACTTTTGTTTCAACTATCTTGAGCTTTGATTTGAGGATATAATCTATCAAGCTAAGGCCTGCTTGCTTTTTAAAATACTCTGAAAAATAAGATTTAGATATACTGAACTTTTCCGCCAGCACAGGAACGCGCAATAATTCTTTATCGAAAATATTAGTATTGATGTATCTTAATATTTCACCAAAGCGATTATCGATTTCATTGGCCTGCTCAACATATTTCTTCTCAATGCTTCTTGCTAAAATATTAAGAATTGAAGCCACACCACCACTAATGATCGATTCAGAGTAGCTATCGGATAATGAATATTCCTGATAGATTGATGTAATGGTATTGATAATGTATTGTCGTTCGCGATCCGAAGAAATGATGTCTCCAGGCACTTTGTTATAATTTGCAACGATGTATGCAATTTTATCAAACCATGCATTATAATCTGTAAGCCCATCATTTTTGAGAAAATAATGATCGGTAAAGCGAATAAAATAAAACCGTGATGGTTCAATAATTTTAAATGAATGACAATCCAATGGAGGCAGTAAAAAAATGTTCCCTTCGTTATAAGCGTATTCATGCTGATTAATACATTGCATGCCTGCTCCTTTCTCTACATAAACAATTTCAAAAAAATTATTCTTCCGCGGACGCATTCCCCAGCTGTCCATCTCTTCAAAATGGATTTCAAATATCTTACTTATCGACTCTGCAAACATGGTATCAATAATTGATTAATTGTGCAAATAAAGGTAATTATCTATAACAAACAGCCACAAATTGGACATATATCTACATTACAGAAGCAATTACCAAGATAAATACAATTATTTCCTTTTTGCATACAACAATACAAACATATCGTTCATCTAGATTTGTATCAAAATAAATTGTACACAACATGAGCAATCAAAAATTAACAATTGTGGCTAGAATTCTGGCTAAACAAGAAAAGAGAGAATTGGTAAAAACAGAACTCTTAAAGCTTATAGAGCCGACCAGAAAAGAGGAAGGATGCATTAATTACGACTTGCATCAGGATAATGAGAATCCTGATTTTTTCCTATTCCACGAGACCTGGGAGACCAGAGCGCTTTGGCAAAAACACATGGGCAGCTCGAACTTAGCAGCATACCTTAAAGCAACAGAAGGTGCCGTTGAAGAGTTTATTGTTCACGAGATGACTTGCATTCAATAATCCAAAGCATAATCACTTTTAATACCAGAAGCTATTATTTAAACAAGCAACCACAAACCCTATAATTTAAACAAAATGAACATTAAAGAACTTTTAAACTGGCGTTACTCAACAAAAGAATTCAGCCCAACAAAGAAAATATCCAGTGAGGATTACGAGCAAGTCAAGGCTCTTTTACAAATGAGTTCATCAAGCACCAACTTACAACCATGGCACTTTATAATTGCCGATACCGAGAAAGGAAAAAAGAGAATTGCGAAAGGCACCCAAGGATTTTATCAGTTTAACGAAGCAAAAGTAATGGATGCTTCGCATGTGGTGGTTTTCTGTGCAAGAACCAGTGCCGATGACAAGTACATGCAACACCTACTCGACGTTGAATCGAATGATGGACGCTATCCGAATGATGAAATCAAGCAAATGGTTTACGGGGCACGAAACATTTTTGCAGACATGCACCGCTACGACTACAAAGACTTGCAGCACTGGATGGAAAAGCAGGTGTATTTGAATATTGGCAATTTTCTTCTCGGTGTTGCTGCCATGGGAATTGATGCCCTACCTATGGAAGGCCTGGATATGAAGGCTATTGACGAAGAATTTAATTTACGTAAAAAAGGATTCACCGCAGTTTCTGTTGTTTCAATAGGCTATAGAACGGAAACCGATTTTAACACTCCTGAGAAAACACCAAAATCAAGATTGTCGCAAGAAGAAATTTTCACCATTCTGGATTAGAAGTTTTATTAATTGGGTGAAGTTCTGATTAGCTTAACAAGCATTAACAATAGAATATGACAAAACATATATTAATTACCGGGAGTACAGACGGTATAGGAAAACTGGTAGCAACCAGGCTGGCTGAAGCAGGCCATAGTATTTACCTGCACGGACGGAATCAATTAAAAGTTGCTGACACATGCAAAGCCATCATAAAACAAACCCAAAACCAGAATGTACACAGTTTTGTAGCTGATTTTTCTGATTTACACTCTGTTAAGGAAATGGCACAGCATATCAATAATAAATTAGATAAAATTGATGTACTCATTAATAATGCAGGTGTTTTTGAAAGTCCTACAGAACAGAACAGAGACGGTCTGGACATAAGAATAGTGGTAAATTATTTAGCGCCTTATCTTCTCACAAAAGAGCTGATGCCAATGCTAAGGAAAGGAACAGCAGCGCGTATAATTAATTTAAGTTCGGCTGCACAAGCGCCTATCTCCTATGAGACTTTTAACGGCGGTGCAGTCATTTCCTCAAACGAATCATATGCGCAAAGCAAGCTAGCCTTAACCATGTGGAGCTTCTATTTGGCAGCTCAACAAAAGGATATTGCAGTAATTGCAGTTAATCCGGGATCATTGTTGAATACAAAAATGGCAAATGAAGCTTACGGGCAATACTGGTCGCCTGCCGAGAAAGGTTCAGACCTGCTGTACCAGTTGGCAGTATCACAAGAACATGCGGGCATTAGTGGAAAGTACTTCGATAATGACAAAGGAATGTATGCCCGCGCACATCCGCATGCCTACGACAACATCGAGATTGAAAGGCTAATAACAGCAACTGAAAAATTAATTTGATAAAAGAGAGAAAATGAAATATACAGGCCCTGTTTACAGGCCACCCTACGAAGCTAACAGTCTGCTGTTGCAGGTAACTGTCGGCTGTGCTCATAACAAATGCACCTACTGTACCATGTACCGGGATGTTAAATTTGCTACTGAACAGATCAATCAAATTGAACAAGATTTGATTGAAGCAAAACAACAATACGGAAACGTAAAAAGAGTGTTTCTGGTAAATGGTGATGCTTTTGTATTATCGGCAAAACGCCTAAAACCAATTGCCGAGCTTGTTATCAAATATTTTCCGGATGTGGAAAAAATTACAATGTATGCTTCTATAAATAACATTAAAGGCAAAAGCGATGAAGACCTTAAAGACCTGGCTAAATTGCGGATAGGAGATTTATGGGTTGGAGTTGAAACAGGTCATGAAGCAACCCTAAACTATATGAATAAAGGTTTTAGTCTCAGCGAATCATACAAACAATTGGAACGATTAAATAAAGCAGGTATGAGTCACATTGATATCATAATTTTTGGTGCAGCAGGTAATGGTCTGGGTAAGCAAAATGCAATTGACACCGCTAAACTCATCAACCACTCAAAACCAATTGGAATATCAATTACTACCATGGGGGCATTCGGCGATAGCCAATTGGCAAGCGATGTTGAGAAAGGATTATTTACCCCAGCTACTGAATTAGAAGTATTGGAAGAGCAAAAGCATTTTATTAGCCTGATTGACTTTGACACCGATTATTTAGGAATTCATGGAATTAACACGGTAGCATTTGACGCTCGCTTACCTCTGGAGCGAAGTAATTCAATTGCAAGAATTGATCATGCAATTAAAAACTTAGATACTGACTATTTGAACAGTGTCCCAGAGCGCCATTCAATCTAGTGCTTTAATGAAGTAAGGTTCATACGATATGTTCACAACAAAAAAGCACTGAAGATGGAGCAGATCACGAGCTGCTTTTTTATTGACACAGCTTAATGACACTCTTTAATACATTTACAACATTCTTCTTACTCATTTTTTGATAGTCACATGAAATTTCCGATATGTTTGTGTTTAAATTCCAAACGTAAATAATTCTGATTAGAAGAATTGTTGATTAGGAATAAGCTCCAACATTCAGCGCCGAATCACCTTGACGTTTCACACAAACTCGACTTCTTTTTTTTCGCTTGATCGAAAAAAAAAGCAAAACAGATCAAGGCTGTGCAGCGATTCAGATCAAATAGCAAATCATCTTGATACTTGAATATTCATTTATTTCACCTGGCTATGAGTAAACCTAAAGAAAAATCTATTTTCTTTACGATTGATATCGAATTACCATTGATATATTAATCGCAAGCCATGAAACAATTTATCGATCTAAGTACTGAGAACATTACAAACGAACACATTTGCTGTGCTTTTTCAGACAAGAAATGTAGTGAAAGTTATCAGGCAAAAAAGAACTGGTTAAATAAGGAGTTCGACAATGGCTATGTTTTCAGAAGGATAGATGAACGTGCAAAAGTATTTATTGAATACGGACCAGCTGAAAATGCATGGCTACCGATAATTGCACCAAACTATCTAAACATTAATTGTTTTTGGGTTTCAGGTAAATACAAAAACAATGGCTACGGGAAAGCCTTATTAAACTCAGCTATTGAGGATGCCAATATACAGGGCAAGGATGGTTTGGTAACAGTTGTTGGCAGCAAGAAACTTCATTTCATGAGCGACACCAAGTGGTTACTAAAGCAAGGTTTTAAAGAAATTGAAACCATTACTGGTGGTTTTAGCCTTTTAGAGATGAAACTAAATATGACATCTAAAACAACTCCTTGCTTTAATGAATCAGTAAAAAGAGGAAGCTGCCCAGATAAAGAAGGATTGGTTGCCTATTACACCAATCGATGTCCGTTTTCAGAATATCATGTGGAAACATCGCTGGTAGCCACAGCAGCTAAGCGGAACATCCCATTAAAAATAATCAAGCTGAAAACCATGCAACAAGCACAGAATGCGCCAAGTCCGGCTACCATATTCAGTCTTTTTCACAATGGAAAGTTCATCACGCAAGACATTAGTGTATGTATGGATTCCAGGCATGACAATATAATGAACAAAGCATTGAAGTAAGTCCCAACAATACAAACAGGTAAAATAAGCACAATGCAACTAGCTAAAAACACTAATAGAATTATAGCCTATTTCATAGATATGCTTCCTATCGTTGTCATCTTTTTTATAGTCTACTATCAGTTTTTTGGCTTTGACAATTATTGGCATGCTTATATGGACAATCTTAAGGATACACAGATTAGAAAGGATTTTCTGGAGCAGAGAAATCATATTCGCAATTTCTCATTAATTACTTGGGTGGTTTATAGTTTGTTTATGGATGCAACTAAATGGCAAGGCACACTTGGCAAAAAGTTAATGAATATAAAGGTTACCGATTACAACGGGCAGCCATTAAATATGCGACAATCTATCTCAAGAAATCTCAGTAAGTTAATATCCATTGTACCGTTATTCATAGGTATGTTCTGGATTCTATTTGACAAGCATAATAGAGCCTGGCACGATATGATTGGAAAGACCTTAGTTGTTGATAGTAGATATCAAGACTAATATAAAACCAAATAGCGGGAAAAAGCAGCTTGATTAAGGGCTGCATTTGTTTTATATTTGGTAGACATGAAATATCTGTCTTTAATAATACTTAGCATACTACTTCTCGATTCGTGTGATCTTAATCACATAAAGGTGCCAACTATTGTACCCAGAGAAAGGAAGGCAAAAACACCTACACAGCTTGATTTAGATAATTTGAAGCCAATTAAGTTTAAGCTACTGAATGAAACCAAAGAGGAATTAGACTCATTCAATACTGTAAGAGTGTACCATCTGGAAGGTGAAATATACAATGGATGGGCCTTGCAAATTTTTGAAGGCAGCAAACACAAGTACAGATATTTGAAATTCGAAGACGGTTTAATTAGTTGGCAAATTGGATTTTACGACACAGGAGAATTGGATCATGATTTTCATATGCAAGATGGAATGAACTATGGAAGCCAAAGGATGTGGCTAAGAAACGGCCATTTCTATATTGACACTTATTTTCTTGAAGGCGAGATTCAACACGGGAAACAATATAGATGGTATACAAATAATAAGCTTGCTGAAGAATCGGAGTTCAATCAAGGGAAACTAATTTATAGAATTAAATATAATATGGATGGTAATCTAGTTGAGCATACCGGACAAGTTCCGAGCAGATAAAAGCTCGTGTATCAAACTTCAAAAGGAAACTCTAGCTAAATACATTCTGAAATTATATTTATCAAAATGTAATAAAATTTAAGTTTTGGAGTCAGTTTAAAATAATTGAATAAATTCACCAATATCAATTTCTAAACAGCCTAGCACCATGCAAGAAAAATCGAACATAGAATTATTACAGGCCGTTGCCAAGCGTACCAATAGAAATATAGAATTCAAAGAATCGCGGTTTCCGATGAGTGGTGTACGAAGAATTCCAAAATTCAAACGAACTATTTATATGCACAATAACATACTGGACAAGAATCTCTTTGTATGGTATGGCAATCCATACGAAGAATTTGGTACGCACACGATATTTTGCGGAGCGGTAGCTCCAATAGACTTTCCAAAATCAGAAAAAATCAAAATCAGGAAACGTTTTATTGTTGACAAGCTACATCTAATAAAGGAGCCACAAGTGTTTAAAAGCGGATCACCTTCTTTCGATTCAAAAGTAGTGATATCAGGCAATAATGGTTCTTTCTCCCAAAAACTATTTGCAAACGTTCATTTGCAACATCTCATTATTGAAGCACTAAAAGTAGATGAATTCATTACTATTTCGATCAATGGTTACAATCTTGATTTTGTACCAGAATTAGTCGGTCAATCCTACATCTCGATCATGAACCCACAAAGTTGGTACACAGATCAGCCAGAAATTGATGAGCTATTCCGACTGATCAACAGCATTAGCAAAATACTTAAATAGTAACCTGGTTAGTATGGATTAAAGCATTTGTAAAACTTTATCATCGGTATTCTTCACTTCGTGCATTGAATAGATTTTTGTATGTTTAACCAATCACAATAGTTTAAACATATACCATTGACTCCTTAAGTCTGAACTACAAATGAAGAAAGTCATTGCACTAAGTTGTCTACTTCTGCTAATCACAGGAAGTTGGGCACAACAACGTCAGCAAGTTTCAATCGGGCATGCTGAAATAATTACCTCTAAAATTCTTAACGAAGACCGACAAATATGGATTTACATGCCGGCCTCGACCAACAATTCAAAAGAGAAATTTCCGGTTATGTATCTGTTGGATGGAGAAATCTATTTTCATTCTGCCACAGCGATTGTAAATCATCTGAGCCAGCTTAACGGCAATGCCATCATCCCAGACATGATTGTAGTAGGCATTGTGAACACCAATCGACACCTGGATTTAACTCCAAGCAAGGATAGCACCTCAAGCACAAAACCCAACGGTGGTGGCGAACAGTTTTTAAAATTCATTGAACAGGAGCTTAAACCATACATGCACAAAAATTATCCATGTGCCGCCCACAGCATCTTAGCTGGTCATTCTCTTGGCGGCTTAACAAGTATTAATTGCCTACTTAATAAGCCAACACTTTTTGACGCATACATTGCGATCGACCCGGCTCTTTGGTGGAATAACTTTAAGCTAAATAAATCCGCCACTGAATTACTCAAGAACAAGGCACTTGACAAAAAGATGCTTTATATGGGAATAGCTAATTCTTTTCCCAAGGAGATGGATGAGATTACTGCCTTTAAAGACACATCATCGGCTACAATTGGATACAGATCAATAATCCAATTTCAGGAACTGCTTGAAAGCTCTAAATCTAAGTTAGTCTGGAACACTAAGTATTATCCCAACGACGGTCATGGTTCTGTGCCTATGATTGCCCTGTATGATGGTTTGCGTGACATTTACAAATTTTACAAACGACCATCATTTGCGAAGCTGAGTGATGACAGTCCTTCAATTTTAGACAAACACTACAAACAGGTATCAAGTAAAATGGGATATACCATTTTCCCTCCGGAGGAAACACTCGTGGGATTGGCTTGGCGATGCAGGCAACTTGACAAAGATTATCATCGTGCCCAATTATTCCTCAACCTATGCCGTAAATACTATCCAACCTCAATAGGCTACTACGAAGAACTGGTACAATTAAATCTGGATCAGGGCCAGCAAAAAAAGGCAGAGAAGAATTATATGCGTCTTCAGGAAATATTACAAAAGCAAAAACTACAGTAAGCCAAATATCTTTATTGTGAAAGACATGCTACTAATAACACCTCCATTCACACAACTGAACACACCATACCCTGCTACAAGCAGTCTGAAAGGTTTTTTAAACACGATAGGCGTTTCGTCATTTCAAATAGACTTAGGACTTGAAGTTTTTTTAAAGTTGTTCTGCAAGGAAACACTTAATGAGCTATTTTCGCTGGCCAATAGACAAGGTTCAATAAAATCAAAAAATGCCCAAGGTATTTATGAGCTTAAGGATGCTTATTTAAATCCTCTGGCGGATGTAATCAGTTTTTTGCAGGGCAATCAGCAAACGCTGGCACGACTCATTTGCACCGAATCATTTTTGCCACAAGCTTCTCGCTTTCATCAACTGGAGGATGTAGACTGGGCTTTTGGATCAATGGGTCTACAAGATAAAGCTAAACATCTGGCTACCCTGTACCTTGAAGATATATCCGACTTTATAATTGAATGTATAGATGCAAATTTTGGATTTAGCAGATATGCTGAACGACTCGGAATAAGCGCGAATAGCTTTGATGAAATATATGAACAACTGCAATTAACTCCTTCCTATATTGATGAACTGACCGTTCAAATTCTCGAGAAACACATTCGTGAATTTAATCCAAAATGCATTTGCTTCAGCGTGCCATTCCCGGGCAATCTGTTCAGCGCCCTGCGATGTGCAAAATACATCAAAGCGCATTATCCGGGTATTAAAACGGCAATGGGTGGTGGATTTCCGAACACCGAACTTCGAAGTTTAACTGATACGCGTGTATTTGAATTCTTTGATTTCATCTCTCTCGATGACGGAGCGCTTCCCTTGGAATTAATCCATAAAGCCGTGTTTTCGGCAGATGATGAAATTAATCCTAACACGGAATTTAAGCGCACCTATCACCTACATCAGGGAGCCGTATATTTCAACAACAACTCCAACAAGAAGGATTACAAACTTGTTGACTGTGGCACACCCGACTATACTGACCTGTTGCTTAACAAATACGTTTCTGTAATCGAGATTGCCAATCCCATGCACAGTCTTTGGAGCGACGGGCGCTGGAATAAGCTGACCATGGCACATGGCTGCTACTGGGCACAATGTACTTTTTGTGACACCTCATTGGATTACATTAAATCCTACGAGGCACTCGATGCTGTTTTCATTGTGAACCAAATAGAAGCAATCATTAAGCAAACAGGAGAACGAGGTTTTCACTTTGTGGATGAAGCAGCACCTCCTGCTCTGATGAAAGCATTAGCCATCGAAATTCTTCGACGCAACTTAACCATTACCTGGTGGACCAACATTCGATTCGAAAAAAGCTTCACAGCTGACTTATGCAAGCTATTGCAAGCTTCTGGTTGCATTGCAGTTTCCGGAGGTATCGAGGTGGCATCAGACCGATTACTTAAGCTGATTAAAAAAGGTGTTACAGTGGAACAAGTTGCACAGGTCTGTAATAACTTTACTGAAAGCGGCATTATGGTACATGCCTACCTAATGTATGGATTCCCAACACAAACAATTCAGGAAACCATCGACAGTCTTGAAATGGTTCGACAAATGTTTGAGCTTGGCATTCTGCAATCAGGCTTCTGGCACCAGTTTGCACTTACCGCTCACAGCCCTATTGGACTAAACAGTAAGGAGTATAATATAAAACCGAATCTGGAGGAAATATCATTCGCCAACAATGATATACAATTCAAGGATACAACCGGAATCGATCACAGTAAATTCAGTTTCGGTTTAAAAAAATCTATTTATAATTTTATGCAGGGTGTTGGTTTCGACTTGCCATTGAATGAATGGTTTAACTTTAAAATACCAAGAACACGCATTAAAAACAGATACATTTACAGCTGTTTAACTACCAGACAAGCGTTTAATATAAAAGAAACTGCAGAACTAATCTGGTTAGGAAACATTAAGGAACAGCCAACTGACTCAAACACACAAAGCAAAGACGATACGAACAGGACCTTTTTAATAAGAAGTAAAACACAAGAAGCAGAAATAAGCATGAATGCCAATCAAGGCAAATGGCTGCTGGAGGCATTAATGAAAGCCAGTATTAACAACAAGCAAAGCTTACATTTTGGTCAGATGCAGTTGGATTATGAACAGCAATTTGGAAACTTTGATCTACTCTGGTATTCAAAGACAATTTCAACACTTAAAGAAAATGGGTTGCTACTTATCTAAAGTGATATATTGTTGCTTGCTTGAGGAAACAAAAACAGCGAGAATGATACGAAAACTTACGGCAATAAAATTTTGTGCAAGCAACATCAATACTTTTTTGCTTCATGTATAGCGCATAAAATGCATTTTACTAATTTTGATGTTTTTAACAGAAAAAGGAATGGCAAAAAGCAACATTACCAAAACTAAAGGAAAGAAGGGATCAATTAAACAAAGCCAAGGATTAAACATGCGCTTAATTTATGGCATATTTATACTGCTTGCTTTTATTCTTTATGGCCAAACCCTAAGCTACGACTATGCCCTGGACGATTCTATTGTTATTAAGAAGAATGAATTTACCAAGCAAGGTGTTGCTGGTATTGATGACATTCTAAGCAATGACACTTTTGTTGGCTTCTTTGGGAAGAAAAAGAATCTGGTTGCTGGCGGTCGTTATCGTCCGCTTTCTGTTGTAACATTTGCCATTGAATATGAGTTATTCGGGCTACGACCAGGAATTAGTCATTTCATAAACATTCTTCTTTATGCTTTAACAGGTATTTTACTGTTCAAAATACTAAGTGTACTGCTGGTTCAGTTCAGCTCAAAAAAATGGCAATTCTCAATACCATTTATAACAACGCTTCTTTTTATGGCACATCCGGTGCACACCGAGGTTGTAGCTAATATTAAAGGTCGCGACGAGATAATGACACTTCTAGGTTCCTTACTTGCACTTTGGTACACCCTTAAATTCCTTGACAAAAAACAAGTCAAATATCTTGCATATAGTTTTATGGCTTTCTTTCTGGCATTTATGTCAAAAGAAAATACGGTAACTTTCCTGGCAGTAATTCCTTTAGCGGTGTTCTTCTTTACAAAGCACAGCATTAAAGATAATCTCATCTCATTGACCCCTTTACTGCTGGCTACACTAATCTTCCTTGGGATAAGACAAAAAATACTGGGTAGTTTTTCTGCGCCGGTTGCCGCTGAGCTTATGAACAATCCATTTCTGGAAGCCTCAGTTGGTGAAAAGTTTGCAACTATATTTTACACCTTATTGCTTTATATAAAATTACTAATATTCCCGCATCCACTTACCTACGACTATTATCCAAAACAAATACCAATTATTGGTTGGGGCGACATCCGAGCCTGGGGAAGTTTGTTGATTTATGCAGGCATGCTAGGAACTGCAGCTTTCTATTTTATAAAAAACTTACTTTCAAGAATTGGTGTTTTACCAAATAGAGAAGAGAACAAAAGTCTTAACCTCATATTCTTCGCCATCCTATTTTATGTTGCCACCCTGTCGGTAGTTTCGAACTTAGTTTTCCCGGTCGGCACTTTTATGAATGAACGATTCATCTTTATTTCATCCATCTCTTTCGTGCTTATAGTTGCCTGGTTTTTATCACATAAACTGCCATCAATTATTCCGAACTTAAAAAAATACGAGCAAGTGGTTACCATTATTCTAGTTGTTTTAATGGTAGGATACTCAGCAAAATCGATTGCCAGAAACACTGCATGGAAAGACGACCCAACACTTTTCATGACCGATGTTGAAACCTCTACCGAAAGCGCCAAAGGTAATGCGGCGGCGGCATCTATTTACAGAGAGATGGCGCAATCCGCAAGCATTAAAGCAAACAAAGACAAATACTACAAGAAAACCATTGAGCTGTTTACGCAGGCATTAAATGTGTATCCCGGCTATTTTGATGTTTGCCTTGATTTAGGAGTCGTTCATTATCGATACAATAAGAACCTGCCACAAACAAAGAAATATTTCAAGCAAGCATTTGGTATCAATCCGGATAATCCGAAAGTACTACAATTTGTAAACGCTATTTTTAATGACGTAAAAGATCCAAAGCAAAAGTTAAAGTTCCTGAATGAGCTTGATGCTGCTAAACCAGGTAGAGACGACATTAAATATACCATTGGAAGTACTTATGGAAAGGACATGAACAACTTACCAAAAGCGATTGAATCGTTTGAGCAAGCCATTGCCATAAATCCGAACAACAGCGATGTTTTAAAAGATTTGAGCGTTGCATATGGTATGAGTAATCAATATGAAAAATCAATTGAAGTTGCTAAAAGAGCATTAAAATTTAAACCCAATGATGCGCAAATTTATGTAAACATAAGTATCAATTATAGAAACCTTGGAGATGAGGTGCAAGCTGGCGAATATTACAAAAAGGCCGGCGAAATTGATCCGAAGTATAAAAAATAGAATAGTTAAACTATAAACCCATAGCTGTGATAAAAGACAAAAAGATAGTGGTGGTAATGCCTGCATACAATGCAGAGAGCACCCTTGAAATGACCTATAACGAAATTCCTTTTGAAATTGTAGACGAAGTTATTCTGGTAGATGATTTAAGTAAAGACAATACGGTAACTAAGGCTAAAGAACTTGGAATTAACCATGTAATAAGACATGAAGTTAACAAGGGATACGGCGGAAATCAGAAGACATGTTACAACAAGGCAATGGAGCTCAATGCCGATATAGTCATTATGCTTCACCCGGATTATCAGTACACTCCAAAGCTTATCCACTCTATGTCCTACCTTATTGCAAATGACGTGTATCAGGTTGTGCTGGGATCCAGAATTTTGGGCAGAGGTGCGCTTAAAGGAGGTATGCCAATTTACAAATATTTCGCAAATCGCTTTTTAACATTATCACAGAACATTCTTATGCGCCAGAAATTATCCGAATATCATACTGGATATCGTGCATTCTCTAAGGAAGTATTAGAGTCGATTAATTTTAATATTAATTCTGATGATTTTGTTTTCGACAACCAGATGCTTGCACAAATTTGTTATGCCGGCTATGAAATTGCTGAAGTAACTTGTCCGACCAAGTATTTCGACGATGCCTCATCCATCAACTTCAAAAGAAGCTCTGTATATGGTATTGGCGTACTCTGGACATCATTTACTTATTTCCTTCAAAAAATTGGTTTGGGGAAATTTAAGATTTTCAAGAAAAAATAGCTCAATTTTAAAGACTTAATAATGCCTACAAAAACAATAGCAATTGTTGCGCATGATAAAATGAAAGATGAGATGGTTGAATGGGTTCATTGGAACCGAAAGCAGCTATCGAAACACAAACTGATTTGCACAGGAACAACCGGCAAATTAATTCAGGATGTGCTTATTAAGGAAAAAGACAATTTACCCAATAAGGACTTTGAAGTGGTAAGGTTAAAGTCAGGACCATTAGGCGGCGACCAGCAGCTTGGTGCCATGATAGCCGAAGGTAAAATAGATACCCTAATTTTCTTCTGGGACCCTATGCAGCCGCAGCCACACGATGTTGATGTAAAGGCCTTGTTACGCATTGCCGTTCTTTATAACCTACCTACCGCCTCGAACCTGGCCTCAGCAGATCACCTTATTTCATCGCCGCTATTTTTATCTGATTATAAACCAGCTATAAAAGATTATAAAAGTTATACTGACAGAAAAGTTTAATTATAACTTTTACAAGTAAAAGACGAGGCTCAATTTATAGTTAAAATTGAGCCTCGTCTTTTTTATATATGGAGCAAATAAACTATTTCATTCCGTAACACAATCGATAGTGATCCTTCTCTGCCTCCTTGTTTCCCAGATCCGATGATTTTTTTAAATCCTTACACGCATCCTTTTTCTTTCCCAGTTCAAAAAAGCTAGCTCCTCTTAAATAATAGGCTTCACTATTCACATCCAGCTTTAACGACTTGGAAAAATCCTTTACGGCCAATTCAAAATCACGACGATCGAAATAATATACAGCACGTTTGTAGTAGGCCTGATGACAATCTTCATTCAGTCTTAAGGCAGATGTAAAATCACGCTGTGCGGCCACATCTTTTTTCAAATAAGCATAACATTCGCCCCGCTCGTAAAAAGCCGTAAAGTTATCGCGTTCGCGGGCAATAGTTTTTGAAAAGTCTTTAATTGCTAAATCGTACTCTTTAATCGACTTATACGCCTTTCCTCTGTTTAACCAAAGAATCGGTTCCTTGCGCTTGTATTCAGTTAACAGTCTTGTATAATCCTCAATGGCTTCATTGAATGAGCCTGTTTCTAGATTAACCTTTGCTCTGAATTCGTACAAATCTTCAGGTTTAATATTGTATTGAACAGCTAAATCAAGATCTTCCTTTGACAAAGCATACTGTTGGGTATAAAAATACGCAATGCCACGCTGGTAGTAGGCGTCCGCATTTCTACTTTGCGCTTTTAAACATGCACTTAAATCACTAATCGCCAATTCATATTTCTTCAACTTTACAAACGTAAAACCTCGATGATATAAATTACTAACAGCACGTGGATTTAATTCAATGGCCTTGGTAAAATCTAAAATGGCCTCGTCGTATTTCTGATTATTTAAAAAAGCCATGCCCCGGTTTTCGTAATTTTTAACCCGATCCGGTTTCAAATCAATTAGTCTGCTATAATCCTTTATAGCTTCATCAAGCCTTTCATTCTCTTCGAAAAACTTAGCTCTGGTTTCGTAAACCGGAATAAAAGCACCATTTATATCAATTGCTTTTTGAAAATCAGCAAGTGCAGCATCATACTCTTTTTGTTTAAGATAAACCACACCTCGCATGTGATAGGCCTCGTAATAATCAGGATAATTCTTAATTACATAATTAAAATCCCTGACTGCCTCAGTAAGTTTGTTGCTGGTTAAATTTGTAACACCCTGATCGTAGTAAAAATTAACTGACTGCGCATGGAGCGACAGACAAGAAACGCTTACCAACAAGGTAATTAGAATTCTGTTCATAATGCTATGTTAATGATATCAATAAAACCAAATAACATTAGCCAGGTAACAACCTGCTCCCACTAATTCCTCCAGCTCTCCAAAACGGATTAGCTAAGTGGAACTATACATCTCCCATTAATCCCCGACCAATCTTCTTAAATTTCTTATCCTTCTTAAGTTGGGCAACAATTTTATCGAGCACACCATTTATAAACTGGCTGCTCTTCTCAGTACTATAATACTTAGAAATCTCAATATATTCATTTAGTGACACGCGAATAGGAATGCTCTCGAACTCCAAAACCTCAGTAATGGCCTGCGACATGATGAGAATATCCATAAATGCAATTCGTTCAATCTCCCAGTTGGTGGTAAACTTATGAATAAGCTCTTGCATTTCTTTCTTATTAACCGCTGTCTTACGGAAAAGCTTTTTTGCAAACTCCTGATCGTCGTAATTCTTAAACTGTGGCAGTAACGACGTATGCGTAGACTGATCCGGCTTAAATCGTTTAATAGTTTTAACAACCATGTTTAGCGTAAACTCCAAATCATCATTCCAAAAAATACTGGATTCTTCCAGTACCTGATCCAGATCGTCTGAATTCGCGATTTGTTCACTAATAAGATCGTATATGAATTGCTTCTCCTGATCAAAATCTAATCGATCATTACTCATGTAGGTCTTATAACTCGCAGAATCAACCATAGCTTTGTACAAGCTTTTAACTAATTCTGGCTCATTAACCCAACTGAGATTATATTCCTTTGCGTACTTCTGCAAGGGTTCATTCTCATTCAATAATCGAATAATGGTGTTATCGATAAACTTTGTATTTGGATTAAGATCCTCAACAGTAGGCACCTTTTTGTCTCTGGCAAGATCGATTCGGGACTCTGCATACCTTGCTACATCAGTGATTAGCAACAAAAGGTAATGGTATAGATCATAAGCTTTATTAAGACTAAAAAACAATTCCTTTTCCGATTTTGCGATGGATGCATCTTCAGTCTTTTGGAACGCATAAAGACTCTGTAAAACTTTGATTCTGATTAAACGCCTGCTTATCATATATAAAGAACCTTATTTGTAAAAGTGCTGCAAAGAAATGACTTTTAGTTTAAACTAAAAAGGGTAAAGTTGCCTTTCGTAAAAATTTATCACAACACAGCAAATAAAACTATTTAGATATGTGATTATCTGGATAATAAAGCCTCGAAAAACCTGTCAGACGTTTTTAATAATATTTGCTGATAATTTATTCCTAATTGATGCTAATCTTAATTTATTTTCTATTTTTGATCACTTAATGATGAGTTTAATGTCGTAACTAAAAGAAGATGGAAGGACACGAGAAGAAAGAAGGAATTGACAGGAAAGATGAAGTGGACGGAAGAGACAGAGAAGAATTATTTTCAAAAGCAGTAAGAGCTGGTAAGCGAACTTATTTCTTTGATGTTAAATCTACTAGAAGAGGAGATTATTATCTTACACTCACCGAGAGCAAAAAAAGATTTAGCCGTGATGGCAAATTTCACTTTGAAAAACATAAGATCTTTTTATACAAAGAAGACTTTGATAAGTTTATGGATGGCTTAACAGAAACCATTGAATACATAAAAACAAATCAGGTTGACTTTATTGATGAAGAATTACCTGCCTCAGCTGAAGTAACAGACAGTGTTGAGCTTGACGAATTTGAAGAAAAGAACTTTAGCTAGATACAAACCGGCACTTGCCGGTTTTTTTATTACTATTAACTCTAAGTGTTATGATGGATCAGGTGGTTTATCAACCAATAGGATACGTTGAAAGCCCATTCAGACATCCGACCAACGTGCCTGTGCAAACTGTCGCGGGAATGAATGAAACCGGGAAAATTATTCTTGAGGATAAATACAAAGCTGGGTTACAAGATTTGAAAAAATTCACCCATCTAATTCTTATCTATCATTTTCATCTATCCAAGGGCTATACGCTCACGGCAAAGCCATTTTTGGATGATAAGGAGCATGGAATTTTCGCCATTAGAGGACCACGTCGCCCAAACCCAATCGGAATATCGACAGTAAAATTACTTGATATTTGTGACAATAAGTTAATGATATCAGGGATTGACCTGGTAGATGGAACTCCTATTTTGGATATAAAACCGTTTATTCCTGAGTTTGACAACAGACTTGATGCTTCGTCAGGTTGGTTGAATAAAACAAAAGAAGAGATTGAATGTAAAAAATCAGACGACCGTTTTGCACTTAACCTATAATAAAATAAAGGCTATCTAAGCAAAACATAAATGCTGATAAATAACTAGAGATTACTGGTACTTTTCCATTTTATCAAGAATAAATACATCCTTGTTGGCATTCGATTGAATTTTGATGTTTACGATTAAACTATCAGCACCATCGCAATAACAAGCCATTTGAACTTTTTTCACAAGGTCCATAACTTCATCATAAGGCCCTTCAATAACCGTTTCGAACGGACATACCTGATATTTTAAACCAGAGGCTTTAATGGTTTCAATGGCACCATCTACTAAATCATAAGGGTGTTTATTTGCCGAGCTTGGCAATACCTGAATTGCCAGGTTAATCTGATTCTTCATCTGTATTTTCGTCTTGAGTCTGTTCTTCACGTAATTGATCAGCCTTATCAGCTTTCACTAAAAATTCTTCAATCTCAGTTAAGTTTAGTTTCTTAACATTAGTAACAATAAAGTTCTCTCGTAAAAAATCGCCAAACTGATTACTTTCTTTAATAGCCTTCTGGAAGAGTTCCTTAATGGGCGCTTCAATTGGAATCAGAGAAAGTATAGTGCAAAAATGACTATTGAATTCTATGTTTTCAATTTCAGCTCCGTAATCATCAAACATATATTTAAACTCGCTTCTAACTACTTTTTGCTGAACCTCATTAAATTCGATGTCATTAGCATTTATTAATACCACAAAATAGCGCAGCTTATCTTGTCTGCCACCTAAGCCAGTTGAAATAAACACCTGACTCTCGTCAAGCAATGAGCTTTCTATTAGCATGCGGCTTTCCTGCAATGCCAACACCGACCACTCTTTTAGATCACCATCAGGATTCTTACGATATCGCTCAATCGCTCTAAAAGCTTCAACATCTTCAACAGAAGCTAATAAGACCAGAATCTCTTTCTTCTCCTCCAAACTGGTTTGTTCGTCAAACAGCAAGTTTGAATCAGGAAAGGGCACATCGTCTAGTTTTTGGTTCTCCTCTTTTAGTTCTTTAGAAAACTTAAAATATTCCATTTGAAGATCAATATCAATTTGTTCTTCCAGAATATTCAGGCTTCCATTGATGTCACCAATCACATCATTCAACTTATCAAATACGTTTTCGTCGCTTAAATCCATCTTCATATTTTACACCTCAAAATTACATAATAATCTGCGAACACAAACAAAATACCCGTCCAATAAAACACAGGTATTCGCGTTACATGTATTCTGAGAAGCCTGAAGCATGGAGCAAATGGAAGCATAAACGCGCGAGATCTTTTGTAGACAGCTTATTCAGAATAGTAAGGATAAAGTAATGTAAGCTCGATATGATTTTCATTACACACCCTAATTTGTTAATATTGTCGAAATTTTGATTATTCCACATGTTGAGGACTGTTTATTTTCTGTTAATATTTTTACTCACTCAATGTTTAACCTTTGCACAAGGTGAAGTATTGGAGGATGGTGACGATGTAATTGTTGGAAATAAACTTTTCACAAAAAAGAACTCCTGGCTAACTGTTGCAGCAGGTACCGGTTACTACTTTGAACGACCGCAGCAAGAGTTGAGTTTTGGAGTCGACATTAACAGTGCAATCCTTAATCATAATTTCACTGTTGGTTACTTTTATTCAGGTACCAATTTCATTACAGAATATTCTCCGAAATTACTTCACGATGTACATTTGGCCTATGGTTGGAGAAATGAATCGCGATACTGGAACAGGTATTTCTTTATCGGTCCGAGCGTAGGTATGGGTTTCGGATATGGCTATACCGAAGAAGATGGGGACGTAAAACTTGAGGGTTTTATTACAGCAGGAGTTTATGCAGAATATCAATTGGTATTTAAGCCAATTTACGATCAGGGGATTGGTTTGGCTGCTTATGTAGCTGCAAATTCAAAATATCAAACCATTGGCGTAAAAGCATGTTTATACTTATCGACAGCGTTTGTTGGTAAAATAGAAAGCGACGAAGATTATAATAATTCATTTAAAAATTAATAAAACTATGGAACACGTAAAAAAATACATCGAAGAACATAAGGATCGATTCTTAGAAGAATTATTCGGCTTAATCAGAATCCCATCAATTAGCTCGATTAGCGAGCACCATGATGACATGATTAAATGTGCTGAATATTGGAAAGACTCTATTTTAAAGGCAGGTGCCGATAAGGTTGAAATTATGCCTACAGATGGCAATCCTGTAGTTTATGGTGAGAAAATGATTGACCCAAGCGCTCCAACCGTGTTGGTATATGGTCATTATGATGTAATGCCAGTAGACCCGATTGATTTATGGAAGACTCCTCCATTTGAACCTGAGGTTCGCGATGGTAAGATTTATGCTCGTGGTGCTGATGATGATAAAGGACAAGCCTTTATGCATGCCAAAGCCTTTGAACTAATGATGAAAACCAATACACTTAAGTGTAATGTAAAATTCATGATTGAGGGTGAAGAAGAGATTGGATCACCAAACTTAGGTAAATGGTGTTCAGAGAATAAAGAAATGCTTAAAGCAGATGTTATTCTTGTTTCAGACACTGGCTTAATTGCACAAGACATTCCTTCAATCACAACAGGATTAAGAGGTTTAGCCTTTATGGAAGTTGAAGTAACTGGTCCGAACCGTGACCTGCATTCAGGATTATTTGGTGGAGCTGTTGCCAACCCGGCAAACGTTTTAGCTAAAATGATCGCTCAGCTGCAAGATGAAAATGGCGTAATTACCATTCCTGGCTTTTACGATGATGTGCTTGAAGTAAGTGCTGCAGAAAGAGCAGAAATGGCAAAAGCACCATTCGATTTGGATGAGTACAAAAAAGCTTTAGACATTAAAGAAGTTGCTGGTGAGAAAGGTTATTCAAGCAGCGAGCGCACAGGTATTCGTCCGTCATTAGATGTGAACGGTATTTGGGGTGGTTATATTGGTGAAGGTGCCAAAACAGTATTACCTTCAAAAGCGTCTGCAAAGATTTCAATGAGATTGGTTCCACATCAGGATCATCATAAAATTGCTGAGCTATTCGAGAAGTACTTTATTTCTTTAGCTCCAGATTACGTAACTGTAAAAGTACAGGATCTACATGGTGGACAAGGATATGTTTCTCCAACCGATATGCCTTCATACATAGCTGCTGATCGTGCATATACCGATACATTTGGCAAGAAGCCAGTTCCTGTTCGTAGCGGCGGAAGTATTCCTATCATTTCAACTTTTGAACAAGTGTTAGATACTAAGTCAATCTTAATGGGTTTTGGTTTAGAATCAGATGCTATTCATTCACCAAACGAAAACTTCCCATTATTCAACTTCTACAAAGGAATTGAAACCATTGTGCATTTTTACAAGCACTTTGCGGAAATTATGAAATAATAAACAAAGCATAATTACAGTTTAGTTAAAGTCTGCCAGGTTTCTGGCAGACTTTTTTAAAATGGAACCATGATTAAACAAGCAACCATTTTCATCATCATTTCGCTTCTATTTTGCCAGGGCATTATAGCACAGGGATCAATTAAGACTGTCAAAAAGTTTAATCATGTGGTAGATTATCAATTCACCGATGAGTGGCAATATTTATCAACCGAACTACTACTGTTTAATGCTGATAGATTTTCTAAGCTGGTAAACGACTTACATCCACGGAAGAAAAGTCACTGGCTATCGAAACTAAATCAGGAGCAAATTGAGTATTTGCTTATAACTGCTAATATAAGAGACATCAAACATTTTGGCGGAGATCTCACCTATCCTATATACAACTTTCAAGCGTCAAAAGATGAGAACGGCTATAATGTACACATTGATGACCAACATGAGGTTATCAGAATATTCGACAACCTGCCATTGGCTCCAACACATAGTAACATTGATGCAAGCATTGAAGGTAAAATCATTACTGATAAAACTTCTGATAAAGTGCTTAGGTCTATTGCCGACCAGTTAATCAACATAGCCGATATACCAAATCCGTCGGCAGCTTCCCTGTCTATTGTGCGCGAGTTCGGTCGCTTCATGAAAAGTAGCCTGGGCAAGAACTTATACAAATTCAACTCAACAATACGGCTTTATGAAGGACAGGATTTTAATAAACATTTATATTCTGTAGATTTATATGCCTTTATTCCATCTACTAAAAAGCTGGTTAGCATTAACACGCTTAAATTAGAGGAGCACCTGCAAAGCTGCGATAACCCGGTAGTAAACCGGACCATAATTGAGTCATGCATCAATTTCAAGGCATACCCTTATTTTGCGGTTGTAAATTACAAATCGAAGTATGCATCCGAAGAGGTTCGTGGTGATGAAATCACGGCGGAAACCATTCGTAAACGTCGACAGAAAATACAATATAAATTCGACCAAGGCACCATTCCAAGCAAAGCAACCTATGTGCAGGAAATGAAATTCCTGGATTTTCTGGAACTTTTTGCCAGTTTTAAATCTGAGGTAAATACCTACCGTCTAAATCAAAAAAACAAAATTACTAAAGACTTCTCTAAAAACCTGTTTGTAATAGCACAAGCCTACCATGGTTTGTTGCAAACCTACAGGAACAGGCAAATTGAATTTGCCAACGATGCGGGATTTAATAATATCTTTAAAGATAAATATGAAGATATTATAGACAATGCAGAATTATATTTTGAACTTAATCAAGCCTTAAAGAATATTAAGCTAGCAAACGGAACACTTAGTACTTTACAAAACGCAAACAAGAAGTTTACTTATAAAGAAAACAACACCTTCCTCCGTAACCTTCATTCATTAGACATTCCAGCGGATCAACAACAATCAGAGCTGGCAATTTCCATCAGCAACGCCATTGCAAAGCTAGAGATGGAATGTTACAAGCTTGAGTTTGAAAACAAAATAAACGAGCTTAAGCACCTGGAAACAGAAATTAGACAGCCAGCTGTAAAAATAACCCTGATAGAACTTACTAAAAACACGCACTGTAACTACTGCCTGGAGCAGGCCAAACTTGCCTTGGAGGATTACAACCTTAAATATGAATTAAGCAAAAAGCAACAATCAACACAGGAGCTAAGAATTACCATAGCAGCAGCTAAAGAGGCTATTTTTACAGCTTTAATTCATGAAGATCAAATTAGCAATTATTTAAATGAAACCTATCCTGACACAGTTGCAAAACCTGCCTTTGTAGATATGCTTGTAAAATTAAAAGATGATCTCATTTTGAAAAGAACCATTCTTGAACAATTAATAGCATATCCTACAGTTGGACTCAGTTACGGACAAATTAACACCAACAAGCAAGACATACAAACATTAGTTACAATAATTGAAGAAGGATACGTGTTGCTCTGCGCAAAGCTACCCCAGGTTTGTAAGCAATAATAAATTCACTTTCTTCTATTGTTCAATTTTGCATTCGCAGCGTTGCCCACTCTTATATCCTTTTATTAAAATTCTATCGCATAAACTAAACATCCTGGACTGTCGCATTGGTACATTGCAATTACACAAAATTCAGGACTTTAATCTTTACAACATCTCACAAAAACATATAAAAAAATCACAACACCCCCACAAAAATAGCATTGTTAATAAAAAACAAACACTTTTCACAAGAACACCCCCCTATTTTTCACGGCACTCTTAAAATATTTTATACTTTTGCCGCATAACCAACAAATTTTATCAAATGGCAACTTTACGTTTTAAGGCTTTAGAAGAGGTATTAAAAAGAAAGCCTCTTGATGTTGAACTTCCTTCAACTAAAACATCTGAATATTTTGGATGCAACGTATTCAACACAAAAACAATGCGCTCCTACCTTTCCGAGGAAGCTTATGAAAGCGTTCTTGATGCAATGAACCAGGGAACAAGAATTAATCGCAAGATAGCCAATCAGGTTGCCGCCGGCATGCGTGCGTGGTCGGTTGATACCGGAGCAACACATTACACGCACTGGTTCCAGCCGCTTACCGGTGCAACTGCCGAGAAACACGATGCATTTTTCGAGCCCTCAGAGTTTGGTGGTGTTATTGAAAAATTTGATGGAGAAATGCTTGTTCAGCAAGAACCGGATGCATCCAGCTTTCCTAGTGGCGGATTAAGAAATACTTTCGAAGCCAGAGGTTATACAGCATGGGATCCAACCTCGCCTGCTTTTGTAATTGGTAAAACCTTATGCATACCTACCATATTTGTATCCTATACAGGCGAAGCCCTTGACTATAAAATGCCCTTAATTAAATCACTTGCTGCACTTGACAAAGCAGCTGTAGATGTTTGTCAATATTTCGACAAAGATGTACACAAAGTAAATGCAACTCTTGGCTGGGAACAGGAATACTTTCTCATCGACCAAGCCTTGTATTACGCTCGTCCAGATATAATGCTCACTGGCAGAACCCTAATGGGGCATGCCAGCGCCAAAGACCAGCAATTAGAAGATCATTACTTCGGATCGATTCCCGATAGAGCAGCAGCCTTTATGCGCGACCTGGAGATTGAATCGCTTAAGCTTGGTATACCTTTAAAGACACGCCATAACGAAGTTGCTCCTAACCAGTTTGAATGTGCACCCGTATTTGAAGAAGCAAACTTAGCAGTAGATCACAATGCACTATTAATGGATCTTATGGAGAAGATTGCACGCAGACATTCGTTCAGAGTATTGCTACATGAAAAACCATACAAAGGTGTAAACGGTTCAGGAAAACACAACAACTGGTCATTACAAACAAACACAGGAGTAAACCTGCTTTCTCCGGGCAAAACACCAAAAAAGAACTTTCAATTCTTAACTTTTCTGGTAAACACAGTTAAGGCTGTTCACGATCATGCAGATCTTTTAAGAGCCAGCATCGTATCTCCGGGCAATGAACACCGACTTGGAGCTCACGAAGCACCACCCGCCATCATTTCTATTTTCCTTGGATCGCAGTTAACCAAAATGCTCGATGAAATAGAAAGTAGGGTACGCGTAAAAATGACACCACAGGAGAAAGCCGAGCTGAAGCTTGACATGGGCAAAATACCTGAAATTCTTCTTGACAACACTGATAGAAACAGAACCTCTCCGTTTGCCTTTACCGGCAACAGATTTGAATTCCGCGCTGTTGGTTCTAGCGCGAACTCTGCTTCACCAATGATCACATTAAATTCGGCAGTTGCCAATCAATTGGTATTATTTAAGACCGAGGTAGAAGCACTTATTGAAACAGGTATCAAACGCGACGAAGCTATTTTACAAATCTTACGTCAATATATTATCGAATCTAAGAAGATAAGATTTGAAGGAAATGGGTATGGAGATGAGTGGTTAAAAGAAGCTACCAGCAGAGGTCTTACCAACATCTCTTCGGCTCCTGAAGCCTTAATGTCATTTGTCTCAGAAAGCTCCAAACAACTTTTCAAAGACACCAACATTTTCACCGAAAGAGAACTAGATGCGCGTTTAGACATTCGCATGGAAAATTATTCCAAAAGTTTGCAAATCGAATCCCGCGTATTAGGCGATCTTGCAATCAACCATATCATTCCAACAGCTATGAAATATCAAGCTGTTTTAATTAGCAATGTGCAAGGAATAAAAGGATTATTTGGTGCAGAAGATTATGATGAAATGGCCACACCGCACCTTCAGAGCATAAAGAAGATTTCGCGTCACACGAGTTTTATTAGAAAACTAGTTGTTGAAATGGTTGACTTGAGAAAGCAAATTAATCTTCTTACCGATGCCAAAGAAATAGCATCAAGTTATTCAACCAAACTCAGACCATACTTAGAAGATATCAGGTATCATATTGACAAGCTTGAACTGATTGTTGATGATGAAATATGGCCACTTCCAAAGTATAGAGAATTGTTATTCACCAGGTAGTTGGTATAATTCTTAAAGAAATGTCAGAGCTTCGTATTACTAAAAGCTCTGACATTTTATATTTGCATCAAATTTCACATACATAATGGAAGAAGAGAAACTAAGCGGTACGATCCGCAAAAATATTAACATTGGCGATTTGGTTGAAATCGTTCAAAAACGCGATCAGCAAAGCGGAGAATTAACCGAAGGTTTTGTTAGAAGACTACTTACCAGTGCTACCAAGCATCCTCACGGAATAAAGGTAGAACTTGCAACTGGCGAAGTTGGCCGTGTTAAATGGGTACTACCTGAGTAAAACGAATACTCACTCTGAACTACATAAACCTCAGACTCCTTCGCAAACACCATCCTTATCTGTTATCACCTCACATTCCAGCATTATTATATAAAATCTATTTGTAAGAAGTGTTTATTATCTACTTTTGTCGTCCTTAAAAAAATAGAAGCATGAAATTATCTTCCTTTACAGCATTGGGTGTTTTTTTTAATGAAGTAATCAATTACTCAAGCGATTCAGTAAAAGCACCGTCTGCTGAACTCATTCAATTTAATGAGGCCATTAGCAGCTACATTGCAAAAAATCGCACCTTCACCACCGACGACATTTCAATTGCCATCTCTTGTTGGTCAAACTTGCTCAGCTCCATTAATTCAAACGAAACAATTGAGAACAAATCACCAAAGACCATTGCCTATATCCCCTCAGAGCGCCACCCGCTAAGATCACTTTTTGACATTTTCCATATTCTTGCTTCAGGCAATTCGGTAAAGGCATTCATGAAAGAAGGCGACAAGGAATTAGCTGATGCCGTTGCTGCAATCCTCATTAAAAATGATCCAGAGCTTGCCAAGCGATTAATAATTACCGACAGCAAGTTGAATGACTTTGATGCGGTTATTTTTGATGAAGCCTCAAAAGATTACAGCGTATGGAAACCATACCTTTCAAAATACCCACAATTGGTTCGAAACAGAAGAACCTCCATTGCGGTTCTCACCGGAACAGAAAGCCCTAACGAATTACTTCAGTTAGGTCGGGCAATCTATCAGTTTCAAGGCAATAGCGATTTCAACGTGAAGAAATTATTGGTACCTAAAGGCTATACCTGGCCAGATTATTTCCCACACCTGGAACACTTTAACTACTTAATGCAACATACCAAATATGCCAACGCATTTGAATACAGGCGTTCGGTGTTTTTGCTAAATAAAACAGAACATTGGGACAATGGATTTTCGCTTTACACACAAAACGAAGAACAAGATGCACCAATGGGCGTTGTGTATTACCAAGAATATAATAATGAAAAAGAGCTGAATACGATTCTTGCGAAACATAAGCAAACAACACAACGTATCTTCAGAACAGATGATTTAGCAAAAGCATTGCCATACCATCGAAACATAAATGAATTCATTAATCACCAAGATTTGAATGAATTTTTACTTAAATTGGGATAATATAAAGACTGGGAGATGATATATAAATTCAGGATAATTTCGGGTGAAGAAGAAGACTTCATAAGGGAAATCGAAATTAGCGAAAATGCCACATTTTTAGACTTGCATCAATTCGTTCAAGAAGTATGTAATTATGATGCAATGCAGTTGGCTTCGTTTTTTCTTTGTGATGAAAATTGGGAAAAGGAACGAGAGATAACCTTGTTTAATATGCAGGAAGATGAGAACTCGGACAAGCTTGAAATGGCGAGTGCCATGCTTAAAGAACACACCCACGAACTAAAACAAAAGCTCATTTATGTATTCGACTTTTTCTCAGAAAGAGGATTCTTCATTGAAATGGTTGAAATCTCAGAAGCCATAACCGGCATTTCTTATCCACTTTGCGCTACCTCTATTGGTAATACTCCGCAGCAATTAATGATTGGCGAAGAATTTACTGAAGACCTTCCCCTTGCCGGCAACGAATGGGAAGATGATGACGACATG
>JBFHES010000005.1:0-45265 GCA_041584015.1 Bacteroidales bacterium | reverse complement strand
CATATTTATATTAGCCAGATAAGCATCAACATAGAACGGGCAGAACCACGCTTGAACTCTATGATATTCAGTAGATGACTCTGAAATTTTATAATTTACAGATTGGGCGCTACTAATTGCGCCTATAAACATCAGAAAAACAATTAGTAAAAAGCCCCGAATCAGCACATTCAATTTATTCTCAGCAGATTTAGATGTTACTCGCGGTTGATAGTTATCTAATTTACAATTTACCTGTTTCATATTTTTGAGACTTAGTTATGAAACAAATTTAGATTTGTATAATACCACATCATATAGAGTATTAACCTTAATCCGCTACGTGATGTACCTTAATCGATCACACAAGTCAGGATTTTGAATTTTCAAGTACGATAAAACAGCATAGTTTTTCGCATGATATTAAAACATTTTAGGCACGGATAATCTCTCATAAAACATTGAAAAACTAAAACTTGCAGATATATGGAATAATGATCTTTAACATAAATCTGACTTCAATATTTTTTATAGCTTTGCTGTCTTTCAAAAAAATTGAACATATATTTTAAACAAAAAATAATTATGAATAAACTCGCCGTAGTTGCTTTTGGTGGCAATGCCCTACTTCAAGCAGGACAAAAAGGTACAATTGACGAGCAAGAAGAAAACGTGCTTCAAGCAAGTGAAAATCTAGTTAAGTTAATAACCAAAAATTACAACCTGGTTGTAACACATGGCAACGGGCCACAGGTTGGAAATATACTACTTGCTAACTCAGCAGGTGCGGAAACACATGGTGTACCGGACTTACCGCTAGATGTTGCTGTAGCCTATTCTCAAGGATTTATTGGTTACATGATTGAGCAGCAATTACACAATGTTTTGCGCGCCAGAGATATCGATCGTGACATCATCTCAATCATTACACAGGTACTTGTTAATAAAGATGACCCTGCATTTAAAAACCCTACTAAGCCTATTGGACCATATTTTTCAAAAGAGCAGGCAGAGGCATTCACAAAAGAAACTGGCGCTATTTATAAAGAAGACGCTAAACGTGGCGGTTGGAGAAAAGTTGTTGCTTCACCTAAGCCAAGAGCTATTTCGAACAGAGCTACTATCGAGAAAATTGCTCGTGGTGGGCAGATTGTAGTTGCTGTTGGTGGTGGTGGTATTCCATCATTTTATGTAGAGGAAAACAAGTTGCAGGGAATTGATGCAGTTATTGATAAAGATTTAGCCTCAGCTCTTTTGGCACGCCAGATTAATGCTGATAAATTATTTATCTTAACTGATGTACCTAAAGTTTGTATCAACTTTAATACCCCGGAACAAAAGGAAATAGACAGGATGAGTATTGCAGAAGCAAAACAATATCTTGAAGATGGTCAGTTTGCCGAAGGTAGCATGGCTCCGAAAATTCGTGCAGCTATCGATTTTACTAAAAATACTGGTAAGGATTCAATCATTACAAAAACAACGCTTTTAGGAGTTGATAATGGTGGTACCAGAATTACAATTGTATAATTGGAAACTACAATTCCCAAAAATCAAATGACAAATAAATTCCAAATACGAAATCTCAATAAAGCGGTTTGGAATTTAGATGATTGTATTTTGTAGTTTATTTGAGTTTTGGAAATTTAAATTGGAAATTTAAAATATTAACATAGAACTAAATTAAAACTTAACATTATGGCTTTTAATCTTAGAAACAGAAACTTCCTTAAGTTATTAGATTTCACACCACAGGAAATCAAATTTATGCTTGACCTATCAGCTGACCTTAAAAAGGCTAAATATGGTGGATACGAGCAAAAGCGTTTGGAAGGTAAGAACATTGTTCTTCTTTTTGCAAAAGACTCAACACGTACACGTTGTGCATTTGAGGTTGCTGCCTTAGATCAAGGCGCTCATGTTACATTCTTAGGTCCTTCTGGCTCACAAATGGGTAAGAAAGAAAGTATGAAAGATACTGCACGCGTACTTGGTCGTATGTATGATGGTATTGAGTACCGTGGTTTCGGACAAGAGATTGTTGAAGAATTAGGCGCTCACGCTGGTGTACCAGTTTGGAACGGTTTAACAAAAGAATATCACCCAACGCAAATTCTTGCAGACTTTCTTACCATGCAAGAGCACAGTGATAAGCCACTTAGCGAAGTAACTTTTGCTTATTTAGGTGATGCACAGAATAACATGGGTAATAGCTTAATGGTTGGTGCTGCTAAAATGGGTATGAAATTTAGAGCAGTTGCTCCAAAGAAATATCATCCAACTGCAGAACTAGTTGCACAGTGCCAGGAGATAGCCAAAGAAACCGGTGCAACAATTACCATTACTGATAATGTTGAAGAAGGTGTTAAAGGTTGTGATTTCCTTTATACTGACGTTTGGGTATCGATGGGTGATCCTGCTGAGAAATGGGAAGAAGCTGTTAAAGAAATGGGACCTTACCAAATTAACATGGATCTTATCAAGAAGACTGGAAATCCTAACGTGAAATTCATGCATTGCTTACCTGCTTTCCATAACGATGAAACAGAAGTAGGTAAGGACATGGCAGAAAAACTAGGAAAGAAATATCCTGTTGTTGCCAGCGGTGAAATGGAAGTTACTGAAGAAGTTTTCGAAAGTGCACATTCAATTGTATTCGACGAAGCTGAAAACAGAATGCACACTATTAAAGCTGTTATGGTAGCTACCTTAGGCGCATAAGAAAAACCACAAATAATATTGCAAAAGAGGCTTCATTCCAGAAGCCTCTTTTTTAATGTATAAAACTACCTGAAACGAATTTGCACCTTATAAAAACGTATAGCGTTTCGCCTTATAAACTGCAGCACATAAGAAAAAAACCTTACCTTTAGGCTCAATGGATTTTTTAAGAAAGAATAAAATCAATACTAACGTAAACGTCTACATTGTAGAAGACAACGATCTTGACCTAAAAGTAATGGGGCAGGAATTTGAGTTGCAGACCAACTACAATATCTTTCAATACAATAATGGTGAAACCTTCTTGAAAAACCTGATTAGCAATCCGCCGCCAAAGAAAACAGTAGTTATCATTATTCTCGACTATCAGTTAAATGCCATTAATATTGATGCCAAAAATGGTATTGAAATTTTACGAACCATAAAAGAAATTAACCGGGAATATGAGGTAATAATGATATCGGGTTATTATAATGTTGATATTGTTACAACAGCTTTGCATTATGGTGCGGTTAATTTTGTTCGTAAGAACGAGAATATCTTCATGCGTTTACAAAATAATATTACTTGGATTATTTCGCAGCGTGAACTTAAAAGAAAGCGAAGAGAGAGCATTGCCACCATTTTGGTTTTTCTCGGCGTTATGGCAATAATTACAGTTGCTGTGCTGATTATTGCAGGATATTACCCCGAAATTCTCAATAGTTAAAAAATTCAATGACTAATTGACAGCATGTCCTGTCTGGCACATGCTTTGAAAACACCTGCCAAAAATGTTAAACTCTAAATAATTTGAACATGCAAAAAGGGAAAATTGGCGTAACTACGGAAAATATATTTCCGATTATCAAAAAGTTCCTATACTCAGATCACGAGATATTTTTAAGAGAACTTGTTTCTAATGCGGTAGATGCATCGCAAAAACTTAAAACCTTTGCCTTAACCGGTGAAGCTGGTGGCGAGATAGGCGATTTACAAGTAACCGTTTCTGTTGACAAAGAGGCAAAAACCATAACCGTAAGCGATATGGGTATTGGTATGACCTCCGAGGAAATTGATAAATTCATTAATCAGATTGCTTTCTCGAGTGCGGAAGAATTCCTTGACAAATATAAAGATCAGGCAAATGCCATCATTGGCCATTTTGGCTTGGGTTTCTATTCTGCTTTTATGGTTTCAAGCAAAGTTGAAATCTACACAAAGTCCTATAAAAAGGATGCCCATGCGATTCGTTGGAGTTGCGACGGTAGCCCTGAATACAGCCTTGAAGAAGTTGAGAAAGAAGAGCGCGGAACTGATATCATTTTGCACATTGATGGTGAATCTGAAGAGTTTCTTGAAGAAGCAAAAATCAGTGAGTTATTAAATAAATACTGTAAATTCCTTCCTGTAAACATTGCGTTCGGTAAGGAAAAAGAATGGAAAGAAGACAAGGAAGTTGAATTAGATAAGGCAAAAATCATCAATGATACAAAACCAGCTTGGACAAAAAAGCCAGCTGATTTAAATGATGAAGACTACAAAGCTTTTTATAAGAACCTGTATCCTACAAACTTTGATGATCCATTATTCTGGATTCATTTAAACGTAGACTATCCGTTCAACCTAACTGGTATTCTGTATTTTCCAAAGATTAAGGCGAACATCGAAATTCAAAAGAATAAGATTCAATTATACAGCAATCAGGTTTTCGTAACCGATTCAGTTGAAGGTATTGTTCCTGAATTCCTGACATTGTTACATGGAGTTATCGATTCTCCGGATATTCCTCTAAACGTTTCGAGAAGCTATTTACAAAGCGACCAAAATGTTAAGAAGATTTCAAGCCACATTACGAAAAAGGTAGCTGATCGCTTAGGAGACATTTTCAAGAGCAATCGTGAAGATTACGAAGCTAAATGGGACGACTTAAAAGTATTCATTGCCTATGGTATGCTTACTGAGGAGAAATTCTATGAGAAAGCAGAGAAGTTTGCACTATTCAAAAATGCAGATGGTAAATATTTTACCTTCGAAGAATATGCAGCGCTTATTAAAGAGAACCAAACCGACAAAAACAAAAAGTTAGTTCATCTTTATACAACCGACACCGTTGAGCAATTCTCATACATTGAAGCTGCTAAAGCTAAAGGTTATGATGTAATTATCATGGACGGCCAGTTAGATGCACACTTCATCAATCATCTGGAGCAAAAATTAACCGATGTAAGTTTCATTCGCGTTGACTCAAATGTTGTTGACAAGCTGATAGAGAAAGAGGACAAAGCCGACACACGTTTAACTCAGGAGCAAAAAGACGACTTAACTCCGGTTATCTCATGTGTTCTTCCTCAAGCCGACAAAAACTTTATTGTTGCTTTTGAAGAGTTAGCTGAGACAGATGCGCCTATGTTAATCACTCAGAGCGAATTTATGCGCAGAATGAAAGACATGTCTGCCATGGGCGGCGGCATGAACTTTTATGGCGAGATGCCAGATTCATTCAACTTGGTAGTTAATACTAGTCATCCATTGGTAAACAAAGTAATTGAGCAAAAAGACAAAAAGCTAAGTAAGAAGCTGGAAGAGGTTAAAGCTGAATTAGCTCCTGTAATGGATGAGAAAACGGCCCTTGAGAAATTAAAGGAAGGAAAGAAAGACGAGGAAATTGATCAGGCCGAAAAAGACAAACTAGCAGAGGTAGAAAAGCAAATTGATGCAATTAATGGCAAGAAGAAAGAGTTGCTTGAAGGATTTGGTAAAGACAACAAATTGACAAAGCAATTAATTGATTTAGCCTTACTTTCAAACAACATGTTAAGAGGCGAAGACCTTAACAAATTTGTAAAACGAAGTGTTGAGCTGATCAAGTAAAACAATTACGAATACAATATCATATAATTCAAAGGGTTTGACTAATAGTCGAACCCTTTTTCATTTTTATGTGGTCTGTAATATTTGATAATAATTATTCAATTGCTAATTTTATATTTGCTAAACAGAGCACCAAGTCATGAAATCAATCATAACAATACTGTCCCTTCTCATTGCCATTTCCTTATTTGGTTCAGATACAGATTACCCGGTATTTGATAAGATAGGTAGCACTATTAGCTTTAAGAGTAGTAATAAATACAGAGGATCAATTTTGAACTATAACGTCTCATTCGGAGTTGGAACTTATAATGCAGTTGGTGATTTAAAAGACAATAAACGATTGTATACAATTGAATTTCAAAGCACAGTTATATATAACTTAGATGAAACATATTCTCTGCGCAGTGGCATTGGCTTGTCAACCAAAGGCTACCGTGTAAAAACAGATGCAGAAGCATATTCGCAAGCATACAAAAACAAGTTTCAGTATCTGAATATTCCAGTATTGGCACAAATTAATGTGGGTTTTTCAGATTATATATATGTACATGCCGGCCCCTATTGGGGCATTCTAATAAATGCCAATAGAACCGGAACATTCACAAACGACGGCCAATCGGGTGAATTTGAAATTGACGAAAAAATAGATGGCCTTAAGAAACTTGATTATGGACTTGATTTTGGATTTGGGTTTCAGATCCCATTGCTTGAAAGGGCGCGCAAAACAAGTTTCAGCCTTATTGCTGATTTTGATTATCACGTAGGCTTATCACATGTATTTGAAACCACTAATTTTGAAATAAAAAACCGAGGTTTGGGTCTGCAAGTAGGAATTAGAATCACTCCATAATTTTGAAGCGCAGGCATAGCCGGATTGGTACATTATTAATTATTGACTTACTTTAAGTATGATAAATATTCAATACTATAAAAGTCCATTTGGCGAATTAACGCTGGGAGCTTATCAAGAAGAGCTTTGTTTATGCGACTGGCGCTATCGTAAAATGAGATCAACCATTGATAACCGCATACAAAATGGACTTAAAGCTGATTTCATGGAGAGTCATTCCGATATCATTCAAAAAACTATTGCTCAGCTACAGGAGTATTTCGCAGGAGAACGTCAACAGTTTGATTTACCACTAAGAATGGTGGGGACAGATTTCCAGCAGCAAGTTTGGCAGGAACTTCAAAAGATTCCCTATGGAAAAACCTTATCCTATTTGCAGCTATCTAAAAAACTAAACAACGAAAAAGCTATACGAGCTGTAGCTTCTGCAAATGGAGCTAATGCACTTTCAATCATTATCCCATGCCATCGAATAATTGGACAAGACGGAAAGTTAATCGGATATGCAGGAGGTCTGGCTGCTAAAAAGCGACTTCTCTCTTTAGAGAGAGATAAATATGAAGCACAGCAGCTTGATTTATTTCAGGAGTAGTTTAATAGGTAAGCTAAACAGCAATTCCCAACAGCTCCTTCTTTCTAGAAAAAAGTATGCATTTCCTTCTTCAGGAACTCAATGGCTGCATGTGGAGATTTCACATCTTCACTCATCATCGAAGCTAAAATCATCTTGCTTAATTCCATGGCTGGTGCATTGGGATTAACTTCCAGAGAAGAGGTGTTCACCAACTTAACCGTATGCTCTTTTGCAGCTAAAACCGTCTCCCAGGCTTTGTTACTAATATATACCTGCTGCGACAAATTATGATCGAATTCCGATCGTATACTTCTCAGTAATTCTGACTGAAACATCGCCGTTGTCATTCCTTGCTGATTTACACGAACCAATAAATTTTCAGGTGAAATTCGTTCGAGAAGCAATGCCAAACGCTCATAGGCTTGCAGCCTTATCGGAACAATTTGCTTTTGATTATTAAGTATGATTTCCTGATTTCTACGTTTCTCATCATTTCTGAAATAAAACCAGGTAAGAATAGCCGTTGTTGCAAAAACAACAAGAGCAGGTATTGTATAATGTAGCGTCTCCATTTGTTAATTTCAATGTTGTCACAAAAATACAATAATATCAATCAAAGGTCGGCAAATACACCAGAACTTTAACTTCACTTACCACTTTAAACATCTCAAATCATTCAGCAGTTTGTTGTGTAATGCCACTCAGTAGCTTACAATTTCACACCTCGATATTATTTATAATAAATATAGAAGGGCAATACCACACAACGAGAAGCTACAGCCCTTAAAATATGTTATACAAAAGGTTACGCTTATTTCAGTCCTAAAATGAATTTACTTGGTGAACATTTATTATTTTTATTGGCCTATTTAAATTAACGGCACAGAATGAGCAAACTAGCGGACAGAATCTTGAATCTCTCAGATTCGCAAACACTTGAGATGGCACAGAAGAGCCGGGATCTCAAAGCAAATGGAGTAGATGTGATCAACTTGAGCATTGGCGAGCCCGATTTTGACACTCCATCTGTAATTAAAGAAGCTGGAAAAAAAGCCATCGATGATAATTACTCGCATTATTCTCCGGTACCAGGATTTAATGAGTTGCGTAATGCGATTGTTGATAAGTTCAAAAATGAGAATGACCTTAGCTACTGCATGGGAGAAATCATTGTATCGAATGGTGCAAAACAATCTCTTGCAAATGTATTATTAAGCTTGGTTAATAAAGGAGAAGAAGTGATCATTCCAGCTCCATATTGGGTGAGTTATATTGAACTGGTTAAACTGGCTGAAGGGGTTCCTGTTATTGTTGAATCATGCATAGACAATGACTTTAAAGTAACACCTAAACAGATAGAGCAAGCTATTTCTGCAAAAACTAAAGCCATATTACTCAATTCTCCTTCGAATCCTTCCGGTAGTATTTATTCAAAGGATGAACTTGAGAAAATAGCCAAACTGCTTACCAAGTATCCCGATATTATCATCATTTCCGACGAGATTTATGAGCACATTAATTATGTAGGTGAGCACTTTAGCATAGCTCAGGTTCCTGGCATGAAAGAGCGCACAGCTGTTATTAATGGTGTATCAAAAGGTTATGCAATGACTGGCTGGAGAATTGGATACATGGCCGCTCCTATTTGGTTGGCAAAGGCTTGTAACAAACTGCAAGGACAAACAACATCTGGTGCAAACTCGGTTGCACAAATAGCATCTGTAGCTGCCTTAAAATCCGGCAAAGAAGAAATAAGTTGCATGAAAGATGCTTTCTTACGCCGTCGCGATTTGGTAATGGCAATGCTTGATGAGATACCTGGCTTTGTAAGAAACGTACCAACAGGCGCCTTTTATATCTTCCCAAATATTAGTGGGATAATTGGAAAATCCTATGGAAAATACAGCATTAATAGCGATAAAGAATTAGCTCTTTACTTATTAGAAACCGCTCATGTTGCCGTAGTACCAGGTAGCGCTTTTGGCAATAATGAATGCATTCGTATATCGTTTGCGGCCTGTGAAGAAGATCTTAAAAAAGCATTTTTCCGCATTAAAGAGGCAATTGCCTTGTTAAAATAAAATTCGATTATTTTGATATAAAAAAAGAAGCTACACATGTAGCTTCTTTTTTTATGTCATATATTTTGCAAGATTACTCAGTTGCAATCTCATATACTTCTTTTCTGTACTCATCAATTGGGCTGCAAGAACAAATTAAGTTTCTATCACCAAAAGCATCATCAATACGTGCAGTACCAGGCCAGAACTTATTATCACCAATCCATTTTAATGGATAAGCTGCTTTCTGTCTGCCATATTTATGATCCCACTCATCCGCTGTTACTTCAGCTGCAGTATGTGGTGCATTCTTCAAAACATTATCAACAGGGTCGGCAACTCCATTTTTCACATCCATAATTTCTTTGTGAATACTGATCATTACCTCAATAAAACGATCTAGCTCTTGCTTAGACTCACTCTCCGTTGGTTCAACCATTAAGGTACCATGAACCGGGAATGATAATGTTGGAGCATGGAAACCATAGTCCATCATACGCTTTGCTATATCTGCTTCGCTAATATGTTCAATTGCTTTAAAATTTCGACACTCAACAATCATCTCATGTGCCACTCTACCATTTTCACCTTTGTAAAGAATATCGTAATGATCCTTAAGAGCAGAAGCCAGGTAATTGGCATTTAAGATGGCCATTCTCGTTGATTTGGTTAAACCATAATTACCCAGCATTTTAATATAAGCATGCGTAATTACCATTACACCTGCACTGCCATATGGAGCGGCTGAAATTGCAGAAACACCTTCATCTCCCCCAGTTTTAACAACCGGATGCGATGGTAAAAATTCTTTAAGATACTGAGCCACACATATTGGCCCAACGCCAGGACCACCACCACCGTGTGGTATTGCGAAAGTCTTGTGCAAATTCAAGTGACAAACATCGGCACCAATGCTTCCTGGATTAGTTAATCCAACCTGAGCATTCATGTTAGCACCATCCATGTATACCAAACCACCATTATTATGAATAATCTCACACATTTCCATAATTGCAGACTCAAACACACCATGCGTAGATGGATAAGTAACCATATAAGCCATTAGCTTATCCTTGTGCTCAGCTGCTTTCTTTTTAAGGTCTTCAATATTGATGTTTCCAAGCTCATCGCATTCAACAACAACAACTTTACCACCCGCCATTACAGCACTTGCAGGATTTGTTCCATGCGCTGATGACGGAATTAAAATAATATTTCGATGTCCTTGTTGGTTTTTTTCATGATATCTTTTGATCACCATCAAGCCTGCATATTCACCAGCAGCACCAGAGTTTGGCTGCAAGGAAACACCAGACAGACCAGTAATCTCAGCTAAATCACTTTCGAGTTCTTCAAATAATTGAAAATACCCTTTAGCTTGCACTCTTGGAACAAACGGATGTAATCCACCGAACTCAGGCCATGTTACCGGCAACATTTCAATGGCAGCATTCAATTTCATGGTACAACTACCTAATGAGATCATCGAATGAGTTAAAGAAATATCTCGTCGTTCAAGTTTCTTAGCATAGCGCATTAATTCAGTTTCCGAACGATAATCGGCAAATAGCGCCTGTTGCATAAAGTCTGATGTTCTCTCGAATTGCTTATCAAAGAAATAGCCATCAGATATTTCAACAACCTTTTCTGCTTCTCCATTATTAGCTAAAGCAAAAATCTCAACAATTGTATTGATGTCCTCAATTGAAGTAGTCTGGTCGATACTAATACCTACAGTTTGCGAATCGATGTAACGTAAGTTCACCTCACGCTCTAAGGCAGCAGTTTGAATGTTGCATGAACGTAAATGTGATGGAAGTTCAATTTTCAGCGTATCAAAGAAATTATTGTTTAATTGGTTAAAACCTAATTTCTTAAGTTGAGCAGTTAACTCTCCAGCCAATTTATGAATGTTTGATGCAATTCGTTTCAATCCATCAGGACCATGGTAAACGGCAAACATACCAGCCATTGAAGCCAATAGTGCCTGAGCTGTGCAGATATTTGAAGTTGCTCTTTCACGTTTGATGTGTTGCTCACGAACCTGCAATGCCATGCGCAAGGCATGATTACCATGACGATCTTTTGAGATACCAATAATTCGACCCGGCAAATTTCTCTTGAATGATTCCTTGGTTGCAAAGTAAGCAGCATGTGGTCCGCCATAGCCCATTGGAATTCCAAATCGTTGAGTTGTACCAACCACAACATCTGCACCCCATTCTCCCGGAGGAGTTAAAATTGCAAGGCTTAATAGATCTGCAGCAACTGTAACCATTGCGCCCGCCTCATGAGCTTTATCAACACATTGGCGGTAATCAATTACCTTTCCATCTCCAGCCGGATATTGCAGCATAACGCCGAACACCTTCTCATTAAAGTCAAAGGATCCGTAATCGCCAACTACAACTTCAATTCCCAAAGGATATGCTCTTGTTTTAACTACCTCAAGCGTTTGTACAAATATATTCTCATCAATAAAGATAACATTTGCTCCGGCCTTAGCTTTTGCTCTAGGGCGGCAATTGTGCATCATAATCATTGCTTCGGCAGCAGCAGTTGCCTCATCAAGCAGCGAAGCATTTGCCATTTCCATACCGGTAAGTTCCATTACCATGGTTTGAAAATTAAGTAAGGCTTCCAAACGTCCCTGTGATATCTCTGCCTGATATGGCGTATATGATGTATACCAACTTGGATTTTCAAGAATATTTCGCTGAATTACAGCCGGGGTAATCGTGTTGTAATATCCTTGACCAATGTAAGTTTTAAACAACTTATTTTTCTTGGCAATTTCCCGAGCCATTTGAAAATATTCAAACTCGCTAACACCTTCAGCCAGATTCATACCTCCATCCAAACGTATATTCTTAGGAACAGTTTGATCAATTAATTCATCAAGTGAATTAACTCCAATCACCTTAAGCATTCCTTCTACTTCATGGTCGCGTGGACCAATGTGACGATCAACAAATTTATCTTTAATCATTGCGGTAGGTTTACAATTTGGTATCATTTATTATGGTTTATTCTTTGAATTAAACTTTACATACATAAAAGATACATGGCATAAAAAAGGCATTTATCTTTTATATACGCGTGCGAAAGTAGGAAAATAATCGCGTTTAAAATATGTTGAAAATCATAACATTTCAAATCATATCAACAAGCTGTGAATAGCCTGCGTGATTAAGAATAGTCCGGTTTTTGTTAACACCATTATTGAATTCAAAAATGGTATATTTATTTTTGTGTATAATTAGAGAAAAAGATGCAACAAGGCAACGACATAAACAACGAAAAATCAGGAAGTAATGACTTACTTATCCTTAAAAACAAAACGGATGAGCTCATACAGAACTGGGAGAGATGCGTAGACGATTACGGATTTATTCGTTTCTACTTTAACGGAATTGTTAAAGAATTCCGCCAATTAGTCAGTAATATTTTGCAGCTATGGGACACCATGGACGAAGAAGTTATGGGAGCTGGAATTGGTCAAATTAAAGATACAGTTCGACAGCAAATTGATGCATTCCAAAATACCATGCCACACGAATCCAGCTTTGAATCGGTGCGCGACGAGCTTGAGTTAAAGCATACCATTATTAAAAACAAGATGAAGCAATTCTCATCTAAACTAAATGCTATTGATACAGTTGAAGCAAGGATTAGCTATCGAACCAGTTTTAACAATGATATTGAACTAGAAATAAACAAGGCAAAACTTGCTGGACGCGATCATAAAAACTTTCTAAGCAAAATGGGGAATGACCTGTTTTTGCCGATAAAGTCATTTTTGGAATTTTCAGAAATGCTCTCGTTTTCAGGGGCTGACTCGGAACATGCTCAACCGCTGGATGACATAAATGAAGCAGCACAGAATTTTTCACTTTTATTAAACGACTACAAGGTGTTTAAAACCATCACCGAAAATCCCAAGTCGCTGCGTACGGCAGATTTTAATTTTGAGAACATACTGAATAAAGTGATTGAGAAATATTCATTACGTGCTCAACTATTCGGTATTAATTTATTTTACAAACTCGATAACAACATCCCTACAAACCTGGTAGGTAATGCTCAAGTTGTTGAAGACTTGCTTTGTTCATTACTGGAGAATGCACTAAATGTTGTTCAAATAAGCAACCCGCTACTCGACAATGAAGGTGGTAAAATTAACCTGGCCATTTCGGTGCAAGAATCTCAACATCAAACCTTGAAACTAAGAATTGCTATTGAAGACAGTGGTATAGGTTTCCCATCGAATGAAATAAAAGATGCTTTCAACTTTTTCTCACTTTACTCGGAGGTCTATCCATTTGCAGCCTTTAAGCTGAAATTATGTCAGGATATTGTAGAGCATCTTAATGGGAAGCTATACCCACTAGTTGCAAATGATGTACATTCGTTTGTTGCCGATGTTGAGTTTGTGAACCTTTAATTAAATTGACTGAATAATATTCACTTCAGTTTCAAGCTTCACTTTAAATTTGCTATAAACAGATGCAATGATCTCTTCGGCAAGACGGAGAAGATCATTACCTGTGGCTGCTCCATAATTAACCAGCACCAAAGCCTGGTGCTTATGCACACCTGCATCTCCTACCCGTTTACCTTTCCAGCCACATTGATCTATTAGCCAACCAGCTGCTAACTTAGCTGTTTCAGCAGAGACTTTATAAACAGGTGCAGTGGGAAATTCAACTAACAACTCTGAAACCACCTGATTGCTAACAATCGGATTCTTAAAAAAACTACCCGCATTCGGCAATTCTTCTGGTTCCGGTAATTTACTTTTTCTAATATCCGTTATTACTTCTCTAATATTGTGCAAGTTGTGTTTAGCATATTTATCAAGCTCAGCTTTAACATTCCCATAATTTGTAATCAGCTCAGACGCTTTGCTCAATCGGTAAGTAACATGGTGAACAATGAACTTGTTGCGTAATTTATTTTTAAAAATACTGTTTCGATAGCTAAAATTACAATCGGCATTTTTAAAAGTTGCATGACTAAAGTCTTCGATATAAACACCATCCACCTGCTCAATTACATCCATCACTTCCATACCATAGGCACCAATATTCTGAATTGGAGATGCTCCCACATTGCCAGGTATGTATGACAAATTTTCAATACCATACAATTCACGATCAACGCTCCATTTAACAAAGTCGTCCCAATCAACACCAGCACCTACCATCACTAATAGATCAGCTTCATTCTCCTCAATAATTTCAACACCCTTCATTTGCGGACAAAGAACTAATCCATTATAATCACCGGCTAGGAGCAAATTACTTCCGCTACCCAAGACCAGTTTTGGCAACTTAACATACTCAATTGTTGAGCAATGTTCCTGCAATGCATCTAGATTGTCGTAGGCAATAAAATATCGAGCCTTTGATTTTAAATTAAACGTATTTAGCTTCTGAAGTTGATAATTGGATTGTAATTTATTAAGCATTAGTTTGGTGCATTTATATATTTTTGAATGCCAAAGCTTACGGTATGATAGCTGAAATCATTCAGACCAGCCTGATATGATAACTTCCAGTTTAGGTGTTCTCGCAAATACACTGTATTAAGCCGAAACACAACCGGAATATCACCATCATATTCATACGGATTTTTAGCAGTAGGTACTTGTACAAAATGTTTGGAACTTATGTAGCCTATATAGCCGGTTAACTGTGCATCAATTTGAAGAGCAGCTTTATTAACTTGCAAGCCCATACCGAGAATAGGCGCATCATTCTGCAAATAACGTGGCATGTTAGTTTGCCAATTGTAAAAACCTATGCTACCGTACCATCTTAATTTATCGACAAAAGCAGGATTAGCCCTAAAATCATTGCCAAATGTTAAATCAAAATAATAGCCGGGCGTATCGGTATACCTGGCATCCAGCAATTCGCCTCCTGATGTAGTTCTGCCATACATGCTAAGTGTAACATCCATCCAATTTTCATGATCTTTAACTAACTGTATGGTTGTTCCAAAGTAAACATCACCAACCGTATACCCTTCTGCATCCAACGATCGACACATCCGTTCATCGCGTGTTTCATCAGAAAGCTTATAATATTCAACAGGAACCATAAATACCTCTACTCCTATTTTATCATCAAAAGAGGCATAGAACCGGGCAAACAAATTACTTGTCTGATCACCATCTCCCATATGATTTTGCCCCAATATCTCAAAATACGATTTCTCAGAAACCAATCCATTTTTAAGCTCAGGAACCGGTAAGGCATTTGGACCAAAAAAATCCGGAGACATAATATAATACGAGACATAATTTGTATGCCCATCCCATCCTACCAGATCATTCCAAAATTGGAACTGTGCATTCGACGAAATACTACATCCTGACAAAATAATTATGATTGTAAAAAACCTGAGCATAGTGTATGGTAATTAATAACACGCGAAAATACGTAATATTTATGAGGGCTTTTATATGATGAAAGAGTTTATAATGGTGTGCACCATACAAACAAGAATAATTACTTATTTTGTAAAAAAAATACCCCAATGGAAATAATTACCTATGCACTCTTTGCAAGTACGCTTGTTGGCTTTTATTTAGCTTTTGTGCAACTACGTAAAATATCGACACTTAAGAACACCTTTACAACAGAATCAGCGGCTCATGAAAATGAGAAGATAAAGCTTCAAGCAGTCATTGATCAGGATATAGCACTCCAGGCCATAAATGAAAAGAACTTAGCTGATCTTAAAATTGATTTTGAAAAACGAATAGATGCACTTGCTTCGGAATTACATAATAAGGAATCAACTATTGTTGACATTAATAGTCAGTTAGCGGCCAGGAATACTGCTCTGCAAAATTTAGAGGAAAAGCTTAAGGAGCAAAAGACAGAAATTGAACAAACGCAGCAAAAGCTGCAAGCAGAATTTAAAAATCTGGCAAATCAAATTTTAGAAGAAAAAAGCCAGAAGTTCACTGAGCAGAACAAAACAAATATCGATCAGATTTTACAACCATTAAGCGATAAAATTAAGGACTTCCAGAAACGAGTTGAAGAAACATATATTAATGAATCCCGCGAAAGGACGTCGCTAAAGGACCAGGTGCGCTTGTTACATGAATCAACCAAGCGCGTTAGTCAGGAAGCCACCGACCTTACAAAAGCCTTAAAAGGTGATGTAAAAAAGCAAGGTAACTGGGGCGAGATGGTATTGGAACGTATTTTAGAAAACTCCGGCCTAATTAAAGATGAAGAATATAAAATTCAGTTCAGCACCGAAAATGATGATGGCAAAAGAATACAACCAGATGTTGTCATATTGTTACCGGATAAAAAACACATCATCATTGATTCGAAGGTTTCATTAATCGCATACGAACAATATGTAAATGCCGAAAACGATCTGGAAAGACAGCGTTACGCAAAAGATCATGTTGTTTCGGTTCGCAACCATATAAAGGAGTTAAGCAATAAAAAATACCCTACCGGGAAAGATATAAATGCACCGGAATATGTATTGCTGTTTATTCCAATTGAGTCTTCATTTGGTATTGCTGTAAAAGAGGATCAGGAATTATTCAATTTTGCCTGGGAGAATAAAATAGTTATTGTTAGCCCATCGACCTTAATTGCAACATTAATGACAATCTCATCTATTTGGAAACAAGAAAACCAAACAAAAAATGCCATTGAAATAGCTCGGCAGGGTGGCGCACTTTACGACAAGTTTGTTGGATTTGTTGCCGATCTGGAAAAAGTAAACAAAGGCATTAAAACTACTGAAACAGCATATTTAGATGCAATTAGCAAACTATCTACTGGTAAAGGTAATTTAATTGCACGCGCCGAGAACATTAAAAAGCTTGGAGTTAAGGCAAGTAAATCCTTACCTTCTAATTTAACTCAGGAAACTTCACTAGAATTATGATTGAGCAGTTGATTGCATTTGACAAAGAACTCTTTTTGTTCTTCAATGGATTTCATAATGAGTTATGGGATACAATCATGTGGTATGTATCGAAGACCACTCCCTGGATACCATTATATATAGGAATAATTGCCTGGTTATTTTTTAAAAATAATTACAAGCAAGCCTCCGTGGCATTGCTAATGGTCGTTCCATTAATGTTTGCCACTGATTCGGGTTCGGTTCATTTATTTAAAGAGGTGTTTGAACGCTTACGCCCTTGCCACGATCCCGACTTAACAGATTTAATTCATAATGTAAGAAGATGTGGTGGCAAATTCGGTTTTATTTCATCGCATGCCTCAAACACCTTTGGTGTAGCGGTTTTCTTTCTAATGCTCTTTAAAAACAGGAATTGGACAATTGGATTGCTGCTTTGGGCCAGCTTGGTATCGTATAGCAGAATATATTTAGGTGTTCATTTTCCGGCAGATATTATTGGAGGAGCTATATGGGGAACAACTTGGGCAGTAATTTGTGCTAAAACATTTAGCTTCATTCTAACAAAATTCCCAAGCCTGAGCACGCCAAAATCAAAATAGGCCGCTTAGTATTAAGCTGCCACCAGCAGAAAATTACTTTTTGGCATACTTCTGTTCAATATACTCAACGCTGCTAAAAAAGCCTGACATGATATACCATCGCACCATAATAATATAGCGTGCTTTCATAGTATGTCCTTTCAACATGAAGTATAAAGCCAATATAAAAGATGCTTTCATTTTCCAGCTATATTCAATAAATTTCATGAATTTACCTGAGCCACTATCTTTTAAGCGAATCTTCTCAGTAGCGCCAATCTGCACACATAACTTTACCAAAAAATCGTAGGTTAGTCTTGATGCATCAATATTATGGTGAACAATAATCTTAGGCGCGTATAAAATCGTCTTGTTATGCTCCCTTAATTTAAGGAAGATGAACTTATCGTCGCTTCGGTATTTTAAATCAACATTAAAACCGCCTAGCTCTTCGAAAAGCTCTTTCCGGAAAATCATGTTACAGCCTACCGGATATTTCTTCTTATCGAATGGTCCGGTCTTCTCTCCATAATCAACCTTAGAAACCACCCCCTGAATATATTTAGACATCCAAGCTGGTTCTTTCTTATCAGGATAAATTGGTAAAACCTTTCCTCCAAAGGAATCCATTTCCGGATAGCTCTCAACTACATTTAGAATCTCAGCTACATACTCCGGCTCAGCGATCGCATCGTCATCTATAAAAGCAATTAAATCGCCCTTAGCTACCTCAATGCCTTTATTACGAGCGTATGATAATCCTTGTGATTTTTCGATATGATACTGAAAAGAATACTCTGGGTAGTCTTTCTCGAATTGCAAGGACACCTGCTCGGTAGCATCGGTTGAATTGTTGTTAATTACAATTATCTCAAACTCACGCTTATCAACTGTCTGTTTAGTTAGGCTGAGCAATGCATCGGGTAGGAATAATACACGGTTATAAGTGCATATTATTATAGACAATTTCATGATGATAATCTATTTGTAGAAATTCTTTTTAAAATGATGAAACTCTGGTTTACCGAGTATAAGTCGTTTCCAGACGGCCTTTATAAAACCAGAACCATATGCAATAAACTGCTCGAAACTTGTTATTATTGATAGCAGACCAACCGTAAGGCTTTTGTTGCGGATGCCGGAATCCACAAGAAATAAAATAGCTAACAATGCCAATGGAGCTAAAAAAAGTGTCGAAAAAATTGCTCCAAGTAGCAGTAACAAGGCTATACCAATGGTGAAAAATGCAGGAAAAAAATGGACAAACTTCAGTGTTTCCGGGTGTCGCTTGTATAAATTAATCCGTGCAATACCACTGTTATTAATTTGCTTAAAAAAGGTTCTTAAATTATTGCGACGCTTATGATACACAAAAGCATCAATAAATAAACGCGTATTAAAACCATGTTCGATAATGCGCATACTAAAGTCCAAATCCTCGCCAAAGCGCATCTCCGAAAACCCACCTGTTTTCTGAAAAACTTCTTGCGAGATACCCATGTTAAAACTTCTGGGATAAAACACATCAACAGCTTTCTTACTTCCTCTAATTCCGCCAGTGGTAAAAATAGAGGTCATTGAATAATTGATTGCCTTCTGTAAATTTGTAAAGGAAGGATGTGCACGGTCAGGCCCACCAAAAGCATCTACATATTCTTTTTCGAGTTCTGTCAATACAATAGCAACATAATCTTTAGGTACAATAATATCCGAATCAAGAAAGATAAAATAATTTCCGCTAGCCCTTTCACATCCATAATTCCGGGTAGTACCAGGACCTGAATTTGGTTTAGAGAAGTATTGGATTTTAAGTTGCCCCTTATAGTCATCAACAATATGATCACACTTATCAGAAGAACCGTCTTCTACAATTACAACCTCAAAATTGGAATTAGACTGCAACACAAGACTTGCAAGCAATTCCTGAACTTCATCCGGTCTATTGAATACCGGAACAATTAGCGAGATGTTGACCATTTGCATAGCTTAAACCAAAGCTCTTGGTTGTTTCGAAATAGAATTAATTGTCAGTAAGTTTATTTGCCTCAGTCTTATTATCCGATACCTTTGGCTTGTTAGGTGCAGGTTTTGTTTCGTTTACTTTAGGCTTGTTTCTCTGAGGATTTGGCCTTGGCTTTGGCTTAGACTGCTGTTTAGGATTATTACTCTGCTGTACCTTACCAGAAGCATCTGCCACGACCTCCTTCTTTACCGTTTCTTGCTTTTTAGCAGGAGGCCTTCTCTTTAATGGTGGACGCTTACCCTTATTTTCTTTTTGTCTATTTCTAAACTCATCTATTTTGGCATTATTACTAAAGATAGTTTTTGCAACATGATAGGTGTTTCTGTCGGAACCACTTCTTGAAACAAGTTCACCAAGGAATCCTGTTAAAAACATTTGAACCCCCATAATCATGGATACTAGCGCAATAAAAAATTCAGTTCTGCTCGCAAGTAACTTCGCTTCAGTATCAAAAAATAGTTTATCAATACCCAGATATAAAGAGATGCCCAAACCAAGCATAAACATGAATGATCCCAATGCACCAAACAAATGCATTGGTCGTTTTCCAAACTTTGTAATAAAGTGGATGCTCAACAAATCAAGAAATCCTTTAACAAATCTGTCAAGTCCAAACTTTGTAACTCCATATTTACGAGCTCTATGCTCAACCACCTTTTCTCCAATTTTACCAAAGCCTGCTTGCTTAGCCAATATTGGTATATAGCGATGCATTTCGCCATACACTTCAATACTTTTTACAACGTTGTTTCTATATGACTTTAAACCACAATTAAAATCGTGTAGTTTAATACCCGAAACCATTCTTGCAGTTCGGTTAAAAAACTTACTTGGCAAAGTCTTCATAATCGGATCGTAACGCTTCTTCTTCCATCCTGAAACAAGATCGTAACCATCTTCCACAATCATTTTATACAAGCCAGGAATTTCATCCGGGCTATCCTGCATATCGGCATCCATGGTAATAATTACATCACCTTTGGCTTGTTCAAAAGCAACATGCAAGGCCGCCGACTTTCCATGATTTCTACGGAACTTGATTCCTTTTACATATTTTTCTTTCCTAATTAGATCTTCAACCAATTCCCAGGAATCATCATTACTTCCATCATCAACAAAGATAATTTCGTAGGTCAAACGGTTTTTCACTAAAACATCTTTAAGCCAATCGTAAAGTTCAGGCAAAGACTCATATTCATTAAAAAAGGGGATAACAACAGATATATTCATAATAGCAGCTGATACAATTATTATTCTTTAATATCTTTCATGGCAGCATCAAATCCATCACCTTCCCTTTTAATAAAGATTGAGGTAATTAATGAAAAGATAAAACCAAAAAAAGCAAATCCAAATGATGAACCTAAAGCTGATCCTATAGGTGTAAAAAACCACTTAGACATTTGAATAGACGCAGCAATCTGGTCATCAGATAATCCTGCATCAATATATGAGTCTTCAAGAAACGCAATTTGCTTATCCATTAACTCCGGATCAATATATTTATAAAGTATAAACGAAAACAATCCAACTAAGAAACCAGCGAATAGCGCAATAAGGACTCCTGTACCAAGTGCTTTACCATAACTTATGATTCCATTAAGTATTGAATCGCGGTAAACCTTCTGCCCCATAAAGATACCGCCTATAAAAATGACATTGGAAATCCAATTGTATTTTTGCATAGTTGCCACACCAATTACATAGAGAATAACCGTAAAAAGAACTAGAACTAAACCCATTAGGGCACCACTTGTCATTGCGGACTTTAATTGTGTATTTTCTTCTTTCATAATCTTCTTGATTTATACACACAAAAATAGATTTTTTTTTGATGAAACCTTGCTCTTAGGCCTTTATACATCATAGATAAAAGAATCTTTAGAAAAATGCAGATTAGTATTTGGTGGAAAAATAATTGTATTACCTTTGTCGCGGGGTAAGTCTTATACGACCAGCTCCCGCCAAATTCCCCCAGGTCTGGAAGGAAGCAAGGGTAGGCGGTTGTAGCGGTGCGATGTAAGTAGCTTACCCTTTTTTTATGCTCTAAAGATTAACTAACTAGGGATCACGAATCACTTTGAAAAGAAGGTGGACTATCAACTAATTTTCGAAATTAAGACAGTATTCAAACAGTACTATCTTAATAGTTGTATTGGTTAAGGATTATTCGCGATAGTCGATAACTGTCTATTGTTCTGTTCATTTTGGCTGCCGCCCAAAACGAACCAAAAACCCACCACAGATGCCAAATAAAAGCTTTGCCCCAAATAATTATTGAGGCACCTTCATTAATAACTACCCAAACATAATAAAAGATAGTACATTCATCTGAAGCGGCAACTTTCATTTCGCGCCATCCGTGGACATCCTTTCCTGCACGGCGAGCAGAATCGGCGCTTATTTAGATTCATAAATTTATAGATCAGCTGCCTCTTTGCTCATATAAATATTTGTACTGAATCGCTGCACAGCAATGGCATCAGGCTATGAACCAAAAAACAAGGTGAAATAACTGTTAAAAATTGTTTTCTGCTTGAGCTCTTTGAGGAACGATATGAGTGAGTTTAAAACAATTTAAGTCAGCACCGTAGTTTTTTGAGTGAAGAGCGTGCAGCCTTGATCGTTTTTGCTTCGTTTTTGCGATCAAGCGAAAAATTGGAGCGTAGCGGAAAACGTGAATTCCATTGAAAATATAATTTAGATGAACAAATAAAGTCGGGTCTGGGCGAAGCGTCAAAGCGACCTGGAGCTGTATGTTAGAACTTATTCTTAATCAACAGCTCTTATACTCAGAATTATTTACGTTTGATATTTCAATTCAAACCCACCAACAATTTTAAGTGATCCGTAAAAATCTAAGTCCACCGAAAAGTTAAAGTTATCGCTAACTAGGCAAGTTCCATTTGAACCATTCGATTGTTGAATCCAGTTTTCGAAAGAAATTGAGAATTGGGATTATTAGGATGTATATAAATGGTAATCCCACCATTTGTAAACTCACGTCCAAGACCAATCATCTTTTTGGCAATTCCCTTCAATCTATAATTCTGTTCAGTTGCTATAAACATGATTATATTTTCGGGGTAGAATTCTTCAAGTCCAGTTTTATTAATTACCAATGCCCCTACAATATTAGTTTTATCATAGGCACAAATAATTACTCCACCATGACTATAGGAGCTATTTAGTGCAAACCTATCTTTAATGGCATATGCAACCGACCTGCCTATACTTAATTTTGAGCAATGATTATTGTAGCTATTATGTATAAATTCTATGAGGATTTGTTTATCAAAGGAAGGAATTGGGTTAAAGGCATTGTATATTTTAAAATTGATCCCAGTCATTCTAAACAGCAATTTTCTCGAAGCATACACAAAGCAGTGTATTTCCGGATTGTTAATAACTCATTTTTTGAAAGAAATTCCCCTTCTTTTCTCGACGCACACAAATATATGATTTTTTTAGTAATCAGCTAGTTGAAAACCTCAAAAAATTCAAACCGCCAAAAATCTCGAAAAAAAGTTCAATTGTTAATAACTAAAACGCACATTTTATTTGCAAATATCAAACAGACCGCCTATTTTTGCACCGCATTTGAGTTCTAAAACATGTTGACGGGGAGATACCAAAGTGGCCAACTGGGGCAGACTGTAACTCTGCTGGCTTATGCCTTCGTAGGTTCGAATCCTGCTCTCCCCACTACAAGAATTCAAGCGGGAGTAGCTCAGTTGGTAGAGCATCAGCCTTCCAAGCTGAGGGTCGCGAGTCCGAGTCTCGTCTCCCGCTCAAAGAAACCGGTTTTTAACCGGTTTTTTTGTTTATACACATCACTAAGTCATTCAATTATTTATTACCCATCAAATAAGATCTAGATTGAACTAATCTATAATAATTCTTAATTTGTCGCTATTGCGTCATTACTATCAATATCTTCAGCGTGCCAACCTAACCTTGGATACAGCAACAACTACCTCTATTCCAACGCTTCCAAAATGTCTAATTGTTAAAAACTCTTGGTCAATTGTTCACTTTTAACATAAATTTTATTACCACGACACACCAATATTCATCTAAATTGCGTCTTTAATAAGTAAACCTTTTGGGGAGGGGCTCGTAATATTATTCAGTGTTGAAAATTTAAAAATAAGGCTATGGAAAGAACAGTAAATCAAATACTAGACATTTTGACATCAACTTATGGTTTTGATGAAATTTTAAAAAATAGCGAACTTAAGAAAATACATAAAAAACTTACAGATATAAAATTCCGCTATAGCCACGGAGGCATTGTAGGTATTAAAAATGCCGACGATGTAATTAACAGAATATTAAAATATAAACTTGCAGTTTAAAATATTGGCACTAATGTTGCAAACTAAAAAATAGTTCTTACATATCAGAAGACCGGATTCCTTTCTTATACATTCCTTTTGATTTTGCTTCATAATCATCCTTTCTAAATCCGGTCTTTTGATATTTCTCTTAAAGATTTTAATCCTACACCACTCCTACTTTCATTAATAATTACAATCTTTGTTTTACATTGAAAATGCAGACCTGCATTTAGCAATGTAAAGAACAATTAGGTTAGTATTTGATAAAATTTGCCTCATGAAGTACATTGGAATTATTCCAGCTCGATTTGCATCTACCAGGTTCCCGGGTAAACCATTAGCCAATATTGGCGGTAAGTCGATGATTAAAAGAGTTTATGAGCAAGTTAATAAAATCATAGATCATGTTGTTGTTGCAACTGACGATCAAAGAATTGTGAATGAAGTAAGCTCTTTTGGCGGTAAAGTTATATTAACTTCTGATTTGCATAAAAGCGGAACTGACAGATGTGCAGAAGCATATTCAAAATATCATGCCTTACATAAAATTGACTTTGATGTAATTATAAACATCCAGGGAGATGAGCCCTTTGTGCATCCGGAGCAAATAAAAGAACTATTAAGTTGCTTTGATTCCAGAGAAACAGAAATTGCAAGCTTAATTAGCAAGATTCAATCAACTGACATACTTGCCAATTCAAATATTCCTAAAGTAGTAATCGATAAAAACTCTAATGCCATCTATTTTAGTAGAAGTATAATTCCTTTCATCCGAGGAAAGGAACTTCAAAACTGGCAAGCATCACACACTTTCTATCGACACATTGGCATGTACGCTTTCCGGCCCAATGTACTGAAACAGCTTGTAGCACTTCCTATATCTGCCTTAGAAGAAGCAGAAAGTCTTGAACAACTTCGTTGGATTGAAAATGGCCATACGATTAAAGTAGCCTTAACAAATCATTCAACACACGCGGTTGACACGCCTGAAGATTTAGAAGAAATTATTCAATTAATGAATCTTAAATAATTCTCAACATTTTTCCTTAACTTGTGTTTCTGTCTAAGCAAATATAAACACAAGCTCATGTAATACATCCATTAACATCTATTTAGTCAAATAATGGATTGAACGAATTATTTATATATTTACATATGTTTTTTTATAAATTTAATATCTAACTCACTGTAGATAAAAAAGTTATTTGAATGATTAAAAAAGTATTGATTGCAAATCGCGGTGAAATTGCTGTAAGAGTGATGAGATCGTGCCGCGAAATGGGCATTAAATCCGTAGCTGTCTTTTCTGAGGCAGACAGGAAATCCCTCCATGTACGATATGCCGATGAAGCATTTTTTATTGGTCCGGCCCCATCCGTTGAAAGTTACCTTGTAATAGATAAAATAATTAATGCCGCAAAAGAATCCGGTGCCGATGCTATTCATCCTGGCTATGGTTTTTTGTCGGAAAATGCAGAATTTTCTGACCGATGCAAAGCTGAAGGTTTAATATTTATTGGGCCAGATTCAAATGCCATATCTGTGATGGGTGATAAAATTTCGGCACGTCAAACGATGATAAATGCTGGTGTTAGCGTAGTTCCTGGCAATAAGGAAAACCTTGAAGAAGAGGCTGACATTTTAAAAGTAGTTGCTGAAATAGGCTTGCCGGTAATGGTTAAAGCTTCTGCAGGCGGTGGCGGAAAAGGAATGAGAATGGTACAAACTCAAGAAGAGCTTCTCCCAGCCGTTAGGGCAGCCAAATCAGAGGCGCGCACCGCTTTTGGTGATGACGCTGTATATTTTGAAAAGTACATTGCCTCACCTCATCACATTGAGTTCCAGATAATGGGCGATTCGCATGGTAATGTCGTGCATCTCTTCGAAAGAGAATGCTCTGTTCAGCGTCGTCACCAAAAAGTAATGGAAGAAACTCCATCGCCATTATTAACACCTAAGATGCGCGAAGAAATGGGAAAGCAAGCCGTTATGGCTGCCAAAGCGGTTAACTATGTTGGAGCTGGAACCATTGAGTTTTTAGCTGACGACCATGGCAATTTCTATTTTCTTGAAATGAATACGCGATTACAGGTAGAGCATCCGGTAACCGAACGAGTTGTAGGAGTTGATTTAGTTAAAGAACAAATAAATGTTGCATCTGGAAATCCGCTTAGCTTTAAGCAAGAAGACCTTAGACAAAGAGGACATGCAATAGAGGCCCGTATTTATGCTGAAGATCCTGAAAATAACTTTATGCCTAGTCCAGGTGTGATTGAACACATTTCTGAACCTCTTGGGCTTGGTGTTCGACACGACGGCTATGTTTACGAAGGATATGAGATTCCTATCTATTATGATCCGATGATTTCTAAATTGATAGTTTGGGGAACAACCCGCGAAGAAGCAATCGCCAGACTAAAGCGTGCATTATATGCCTACAAAATCACTGGAATAAAAACCAACCTGGCATTTCTCGACAGAGTTGTGCAGGCAGAACAGTTTGTTTCGGGTAACTACAACACGCACTTTATTGATGACAACATGGATTTTCTCATGCAAAGAGATGCCATGGAAGGAGATGTTGAAGATATTGTTATTCTAACCACATTCTTGCATCACCAGTCAATGATTGAAGGCGGTGTATCACTTGATGATGATGGAGATATTCCTTGTGCAGGTAATCAATGGAAAAACTTCTGGAAGCGAAGAGGTGTAATGCGTTTTTAACTTAATTGAATTATTATGAAACTAGATATAGCCCTAAACGACAAAGTCTCACAAGTTGAGTTGCTTGAAAAAGAAGGTCATAAGGTAAAGCTGTTGCTAAACGGTAAAGAATTTGAACTAGATGCTGTAATGGTTGAGCGAGGTGTTTACTCCATTATTTATAAGAATAAATCGTACAACGTTGAAATAGTAGAAACCAAAAATAAGCAATATACGGTTGACACGCTTTATAATTCTGTTACCGCTGAAGTAATTGATGCTGAGTCCAGATATCAAAAATCCAGACAAAATGGATCAAACTCTGACGATGCAAACTTCATTTTCTCACCAATGCCAGGTAAAGTAGTTAAAATACTTGTTAACGAAGGCGATGAAGTAGTTGAAGGAACAACTGTAATAATTATTTCTGCCATGAAAATGGAAAGCGAATACAAGGTAAAAACCGACAGAGTGATTAAAGAGATAAGAGTTAATGAAGGTGATACCATTGAGGCAAATCAGCCATTAATTATTGTTGAATAAGAATACGAATCGTAAAAATGCCAATAATGATAACGAACGAAGACAAATATAAAAGACTAGAGATAAAAGATGCCGAAGCTGAATTGGGCGGAGGTAAAGCAAGAATAGAAAAGCAACATGCAGCCGGCAGATTAACTGCTAGGGAGCGAATTAACATTTTGCTGGATGCTAATACATTTGTTGAGCTGGATAAGTATGTGGTTCATAGAACTACAGATTTTGACATGGACAAATCAAAGTTCCCAGGTGACGGAGTCGTATCGGGATATGGTAAAGTTGACGGTCGCACTGTTTACGTGTATGCACAAGATTTTACTGTTTTTGGTGGATCGCTTAGTCGCACCAACGCCGATAAGATTATTAAGGTTACTAAACTTGCAATGAAGAATGGTGCTCCAATAATTGGTCTGAATGATTCTGGAGGTGCACGTATTCAGGAAGGAGTGCAAAGTCTTGCGGGTTATGCAGATATTTTCCTATTGAATGTAAAAGCTTCAGGTGTAATTCCACAAATCTCAGCTATTCTAGGACCATGTGCTGGTGGTGCTGTTTATTCTCCAGCATTAACGGATTTCATCTTTATGGTAAAAGATAGCAGTTATATGTTTGTGACAGGACCTGATGTGGTTAAATCGGTTACGCATGAAGAGGTTACTAAAAAAGAATTGGGCGGAGCTGTTACACATAACACAAAAAGTGGTGTAGCACATTTCATGTCTGAAGATGATGAGCAAAGCATAATGATGATTAGAGAATTGCTTTCATTCCTACCATCTAATAATATTGAAGATGCACCGATAAGTCAAAATGCAGATCCAATTGACAGAGCTGATGAAAAGCTAATGTCGCTTGTACCTGCTGATCCGAATAAGCCATATGATATTAAGGAACTTATTCATTCGATTACCGACAATAATTACTTTTTCGAAGTTCAGGAGCATTATGCTGCCAACATAGTAGTTGGATTTGCAAGAATGAATGGTTTGTCAGTTGGATTTGTTGCCAACCAGCCTGCAAACTATGCGGGTGTTCTTGATATCAATTCAAGTACAAAAGCGGCTAGATTTGTACGTTTCTGCGACGCCTTTAACATTCCAATAATTACACTAGTTGATGTTCCGGGCTTCTTACCAGGAACAGATCAAGAGTACGGCGGCATTATCAAACACGGAGCAAAACTACTTTACGCCTTTGCAGAAGCTACAGTGCCAAAAATCACGTTGATCACGCGTAAAGCCTATGGTGGTGCTTATGATGTAATGTCGAGCAAACATATTGGTGCCGATATTAATTATGCTTATCCATCGGCAGAAATTGCTGTAATGGGTGCAGACGGTGCAGTTAATATTCTGTATCGACATTTGAATGATGAGGACAAAGTAAAAGCAGTCGAAGAATATAAGGAGGCTTTTGCAAATCCATATAGAGCAGCTGAGCTGGGGTACATCGACGAAATAATTTATCCGCGTGATACCAGGAAAAAACTGATTCAGGCGCTCGAAATGACTCGCAACAAGAGCGAGCAAAATCCAATGAAAAAGCATGGAAATATTCCATTATAGGATATAAAAAAAAGCCCCAATTGAATGTATCAATTGGGGCTTTTTCATGAACTATTTTTTCTACCAAAGCTTACTAGGATAAACTCCTTCAGAAATCATAGCATTAATTTTTTCAACCACAAAAGGTTGATCATCTTTATAAGTAACTCCAAACCAAGGAGAATCGGCTTCAATTACTTTTGCCGATACAACTCGCTTATTTATCAAATCGAATACAGCAAACGGAATATAAAATTCTGATTTCTCAACCTGAATACTTTCCTTTAAAAAGTTTACGAATAGTTCATTTAAATGTGCGAACATATTAGGCTTAAAGCCCCAGAAATTCATTGAAACTGTCTCGTCACCTTTCAATATCATTGTTGTACCATCTTCATCAGTGAACTCAATATGCCCACCGTTTTTTTGAATTTTAGTTCGCTCAATTATTTCTGTCAAGTTACCGTTATTTTCGGTCTGACAGACACCTCTTGAAACAAAGCCAAAATCAGAAAGTGTATTATCCAGACGATAGCCGATCATACTGTATACAGTGGGATCCTGATCGTTAATGAGGAAATCTGCCATGGCCTTATAGGCTGCAGTTCCATAAAAGTCGTCAGCATTAATTGCAGCAAAAGGTTCCTTAATTACATCCTTAGCAACAAGAATTGCATGACCGGTCCCCCATGGTTTCTCACGCCCCTCGGGCAATTTAAACCCATCGGGTAAATTATCTAGTTCCTGGAACACATATTCAACCTCAATCCTACCTTTTAACTTAGGGTCAAATATTGCTCTAAACTCCTTTTCAAAAGATTTTCTGATGACAAATACCACTTTACCAAAGCCAGCATTTATAGCATCGTATATTGAATATTCTATTATAGCTTCACCTGAAGGCCCCACTGGGGAAATTTGCTTAAGTCCGCCAAAGCGGCTTCCCATGCCTGCGGCTAAAATTAGAAGTGTTGGTTTCATATATTATTAATTTGTTGTTCGACCTAATTTATGTCCTTTACTTGCAAAGAACAAGATAAATAAATAACAAGGTATCATTATTAAGTAAGCATTTTGCGAACCTACGCTTCCTATTTCTGCAAGCTTACCATACACCAATGGTAACAATGCTCCACCGGAAATACCCATTATTAGTAGCGCTGATCCAATCTTTGTGTATCGTCCAAGACCTTCAATGGATAGTGGCCAAATAGCTGGCCACATTAGTGAGTTCGCAAACCCCAATAATGCAATTGATAAAACAGAAGTATAACCTGTGGTTAGTACAGCCGAAGCAGTAAATACAACTCCCAAAATAGCCATAATTGCTAAGGCCTTTGATTGAGAAATGTATTTGGGGATTAAAAATATCCCAACAAAATAACCTAATATCATTGCTACTAAAGTGAAGGATGCAAAATTCTTTGCTTCAGCAAATTCAAAGCCCAATGAATTACCATAACTAATTAAAGTATCAACAGCAATTACCTCAACACCAACGTATACAAAAATTGATAAAACGCCCAACCAGAGATAGGTATATTTAAAGATGCTCTTCTTCGTAGCTCCTTCATGCTCCTCTTCGTCGGTGTTAATTTTCGGCAATGATGAATAAGTAATCATAACAGCCAAAACTATCAGAACTGCGGCCATTATAATATATGGTGTAATTACTCTCGATGAGAGAGCGTCAAGCTCCATAGCCTTTTCACTTATGGTCATTAACTCCATCTGCTCAACAAGTTCATCAGCTCCTTTTAGAACAATGGCGCCAAGGATAGCCGGACTAATAATACCTGCAACCTTATTGGCAATACCCATGATACTAATGCGGCGTGCTGCACTTTCAATTGGACCTAATATTGTTACATATGGATTGGAAGCCGCCTGCAAAACTGTTAAGCCTGCACCCTGAACAAATAGACCTACCAAAAACATCCAGTATGTTCGGCTCATTGCAGCAGGAATAAAAATCAAAGAGCCTAATGCCATAACCGACAATCCTACTGACATTCCATTTTTAAATCCAACTTTTTCAAGTACCCATGATGATGGCAAAGCCATGACAAAATAAGAGATATAAAAAGCGAAGGCAACCAACATGGAATCGAATGTGGATAGTTCGCAAGCGAGTTTTAAGTAGGGTATTAATGTAGCATTCAACCAGGTAACAAAACCAAAGATAAAAAATAATGCTCCAATAATCAGAATTGGTAAGAAACTTTCCGTTGTGCCTTTTTTTGTACTGTTGTGCATAATTTGTGTCTAATATAGTTGTGAAAAATAAATAAAATCAGTTGTTATTTTTTACGAAGAAAAACCTGTTCCAGCATCTCTGTAAAAATTGATAATGAATAATTAGAATAAGAGCCTTTCATTCGAAGCAATGCCCCTTCCCATGCATAAATTATTATTTCGGCCAGCATATTCACGTTTGTATCCGCTTGCAGTTCTCCAATATTCACCGCCTCCTGTAAGCAGTTAATATGCGCTTGTCTGATGCGCGAATACACCTCATTAGCTGCATTTCGTATGATCTCCGAGACATCGCCAACTTCTTGATTTAGTTTGCTTGCAAATCCACCATATGGAATTAAGTTGCTTTTAAAGTAAAGCTCCGCATAATCCGCATAAAGCTTTGTTAATCGAGCAGAAGGACTTGCTGTATTATCCTGAAGAACAGAATCAATTCCATCCAGCACCGTATCAGTATAAAACTTAATTACTTCAACTGTAAATTCTTCTTTACTTTTGAAATAATGGTAGAAGGAGCCCTTCGGAATTTGTGCATGCTTAAGGATATCACTAATTCCCGTGCCATGATACCCATTCTTATCCAGAAGATAAAAACCAGTTTCAATTATCTTGGCGCGTTTATCGTTATCCTTCATTTAGTGAATATTCATTCTGCAGCTATAATCTTGGTCAAAGATCATTTTTTTTTCAAGTTCTGAAAATAGAATTGGCATTTCAACCAAATCAATTATGATACACAGCTAGGCTGCTGTTCGAATTTATAAAAAGTGTTAAATCCACCTGTAATAAAAATATTTCTTATACTTTAGTGCTCCAATTTTTAGACAATCATTAAAAAAAATATCATGAGTAAAGAAATCCTGAATTTAGAACCAAAGGCGATTTGGAAACATTTCTATAGCCTCACTCAAATTCCTCGTCCATCAAAACATGAAGATGCTATTCAAGCATTCATGGTGAAGTTTGGTAACGACCTTGGGCTTGAAACCATTAAAGACGAAGTAGGAAATATTATCATTAAAAAGCCTGCTACAGCTGGAATGGAAGATCGTATGGGTGTTGTTTTACAAGGGCACCTTGACATGGTTCCGCAGAAAAACAGTGATAAGGATCACAATTTTGAGACAGATCCTATTGAAACATTAATTGATGGTGAATGGGTAACTGCCAACGGAACTACTTTAGGTGCTGATAACGGAATGGGAGTTGCTGCTGCCATGGCTGTATTAGAGGCAACTGATTTGGTTCACGGACCAGTAGAAGCTTTATTTACTAGCGATGAAGAAACGGGCATGACCGGTGCAAACGGGCTTAAGGCTGGCATTCTTAACGGAGACATTTTAATTAATATGGATTCTGAAGATGAAGGCGAACTATATGTTGGTTGTGCTGGAGGTGAAGATGCAAATATTGAATTTGACTACGAAGAGGTTGCAGTTCCTGCTGGTGTTAAGGCATTCAAAATTGCCATCACCGGACTAAAAGGTGGTCACTCCGGAATGGATATTATTCTTGGACGCGGCAATGCAAATAAATTAATGTTCCGCTTGGTACAAAAAGCTGGAGAAGACCTAGGTTTAAGATTAGCAAGCGTTGATGGTGGTAGTTTACGAAATGCTATCCCACGTGAAGCTTTTGCGGTTGTTACTGTTCCTGCTGAAAATGCTGATAAATTTGTTGAATTTGTAAAAGCATACAATGCGATAACAAGTCAGGAATTAGCTGCAACAGAACCTTTCATGAATATTGAAGCGATGCCTGCTGATATGCCTGCATTTCTTATTGATGAAAAAACACAAAACAACGTGTCAAGAGCAGTTAGGGCTTGTCCGAATGGAGTAATCAGAATGAGTGATTCAATGCCAGGATTAACTGAAACTTCAACAAACCTTGCAATCGTAAAATCAGGTGACAAGAAAATTAGGGTAGCCTGCTTAATGCGCAGCTCAGTTGATTCTGCAAAAGATTCTTTAGCAGGTCGTATTGAAGCTGTGTTTACCTTAGCTGGTGGTAAGGTTTGGTTCGACGGTGCTTATCCGGGATGGAAGCCAAATATGGACTCTCCTATTCTAAAAACTATGCAAGATGTTTATAACAATAAGTATGGTAAAATTCCTGAAATCAAAGCTATTCACGCAGGTTTAGAGTGCGGTATCCTTGGTGGGCCATACCCGAACTGGGATATGATTTCTTTTGGACCAACCATTCGCTTCCCTCACTCACCAGACGAGAAAGTGAATATTGATACGGTTAAGAAGTTCTATGACTTCTTACTTGAAACCTTAAAGAACATTCCTAAAAAATAGATACATACATCACACATTATAAAAGAGCCGCAATTTTTGCGGCTCTTCTTTTATACACCTATGAATAGATCCGAGATAAAACAATTCCTTGATGAGAAACATGATTTGTATAATCAGCCGGGCTTCATTGAAACAGATCCAATACAGGTACCTCATCAGTTCTCGAAAAAAGAAGACATTGAAATTGCCGCCTTTTTAACTGCCACTATTGCTTGGGGTCAACGCACCACCATTATAAAAAATGCGAAACGAATTGTCGACCTACTTGACAACGAACCTCACGATTTTGTTATTCATCATTCAGCTAAGGATTTATCCCGACTTTCTTCTTTTGTTCATCGTACATTTAATGGTATCGATTTGCAATTTTTTATTGAATCGCTAAAGAACATATATCTAAATCATCAAGGACTTGAGCAAGTATTCCTGCAAGAATATAGTCCAGAACGCTCTGTTTACCAAAGCTTGGTTCATTTTCGTGAAACATTTTTCGAAGTTCCATTTGAGACAAGAAGCTCCAGGCACATTTCTTCGGTTGCAAAAAATTCGGCAGCTAAACGGCTAAACATGTTCTTAATGTGGATGGTGAGAAACGATAAGCGAGGTGTACATTTTGGCTTGTGGAAGAACATGAATAGCGCAGATTTGCGCATTCCACTTGATGTACACTCAGGCAATACAGGCAGGAAACTGGGCTTACTAATTCGCAAACAGAATGACTGGAAAGCAGTAATGGAGCTGACCAAAAGCCTCCAGGAGTTTGATTCGCTTGATCCTATTAAATTCGATTTTGCCTTATTTGGCTTAGGTGTGTTTGAGAAGTTCTAGAGTACTACTGTTTCTCCACAAATACCTTAAACTGATCCATCCACTTCTGCACCTGCTTTTTAAACATGCCAGGCATAAGCTTCCCCATCAACTTTGGCATAAAACCATTAAACTGGGTATATTCAACATCCGACTCGTAAAGCGTATTTCCATTGCTTAACACACTAAACCTGCTAAGATTGGTGTTGGTCATTTCCTTAGCCTCGTACAATCCACTAAAGTACTCGGGCAATGCATTCTCAATAATTGTCTCTGTTAATTGAATTTCACGCTTACCTGCTTTGAATAATATCAAGGCTTTTGAATCAGCTTTTCCGGGGTCGCCACTGATTGGTGTAATACTAATAAAACCATCTTGCCATTGTGGGTAGTATTCTGCTGCCTGAAACAATGCTATAACCTTATCGCGCGGAGCATTAATCTCTACTGAACATGTAAATTTCATAAGCTTGTTTTTAGATTATTAAATCTCGACCAAACCATTTTTTATGGCAAATGCCAATAGGTTTACCGTATTGCGACAGTTTGTTTTGGCAAGAAGATTTGTTTTGTGACCAACAATCGTTCTCTCAGACACAAATAAACGATCAGCAATTTCCTTATTACTCAAACCCTCAACCAAAAGTTGTAAGATTTCTTTCTCGCGATTAGTGAGATGTAGCTCTGCTTTAATCGACTTCTCTTCTTTGCTCATTCTTCTGGTAAAGAAATCGAATAATTCCTCGCTGTAGTAATTGCCACCCATAGCAACCATTTGTATGGCTTTATCAAGGGTATCTTTATTAATGTTTTTAATAAGAAAACCTTTAGCACCCGCATCCATCATGCTCTGAATATAATCTTCATCATTAAACATGGTAAGGGCAATTATCTTAAGATTTGGATGATGCTTAACGGCAAGCTTTGCTGCATCGATACCATTCATAACCGGCATTTCAATATCAAGCAATACCACGTCAACTTCAACTGTTGGCATCTTGTCAAGGAATTCCTGACCATTAGATGCTTCTCCAACAATTGATATATACTTGAGCTTGCTTAAAACCATTTTTAATCCGTTGCGGAAAATTTCATGGTCGTCAACAATAAATACATTGATGAGCTTATCCATATTTCAAGTGGTATCAGTTGACAAAAATAAAATTCTTTTTTAGAAGAAAGATTGATTGTTATCAGGATTACAAAGAGTTTTGATGGTTTATTTTGCGAAATAAAAATAACTTATAAACTAGCCATTAAAAATATTCGTAAAATTTATGCTCAATTTTGTCACAAATAGCGCGTTTTTGATACTTATCTAAAAACACAAACGCTTGAAGCAATTCAATCACATATACCAACAGTACTATCCTGCGCTATATCGATATGCGCAAAACATGCTGCATGACAAAGACCTAACTGAAGAAATCTTACAACAGGTGTTTATCTATTTTTGGGAGAAGCTATCGGAAAAGCACACCATAAGCTATCCTAAGAGTTGGCTTTACAAAGCTGTTTACAACAAATGTTCTGAGCACTTTAAAAATATCACAGTTCAAGCGGATTTGGACGCGGTCGTAGGATTGGATGAAACATCATTGGCAATTGAGAAAACTGAAGACAAGCAATTGCTAAACAGAGCTCTTAATAATCTGGCATCGTATGAAAGATCCTTATTGATTTTGTACAGCGAAGGCCTTAGCTATAAAGAGATGTCTGAGGTTCTTGACATTAAATTTACATCAATTGGAAAAACATTAGCCCGCACATTAAAAAAGATGGAAGTAGAACTTAAAAAACAAGGATATGAAATGTTCGTTTGAGCTGGATATCCAGCAATATATAGACAAGGAATATACTTCAGAGGAAATGAAGCTTATGGAGCTTCACATAGAAAGTTGCTCTTATTGTCAGGAGATTATCGAACAACAACTTGAACTTTCTGAAAACATTCGCTCAAAGATTCAAGAACATTTACAAAAACCTGAAAGCATTCCGGTCTTTGTTCCGCCAACAAAAGCAAAGCTAACTGTTCGAAAAAAGAAAGCTTCGGTTATACAATTATTTACCATGCTGGCAGCAGCCAGTATCATTCTGGCATTCATTATCAATAACCTATATTCAGCTAAAACAGATGAGTTCGATCTTCTAATGCTGAATACGTTGGATCAGCAACTTGATGCTAACCTACCTTTCTCTGAACAAGAATTTGAAATTCAAGTATTTGATGGAAATGGAAAAAGAATGCACCAGACAATTGACTAAACCCGTAAAATCTATATCATGAAAAAACTAATAATCATCCATTTGCTTCTTTGTTTCACACTATTAGGTACAACTCAACAACTAATTGACATTTACAAGAAAGGAACAGTGCAACTAGTAGCAGATAATACATTTGCTCAGGATAACGACTGGAATAAAATATTCGAGACCTATTATGATACAATGATGCAGAAACACATAGGCAAACGTAAATCCTTAATCGTACAATCAGACGGATCGGTTGTTGTAAGCCATGCCTATAAAAATTACTACACCCGCTTTGCTCCGAATGGAAAATTTATAGAAGAGTTTGGCATTAAAAACTCCAAAGGGAAACGCTTTAAGAAATCAAACCCCATTAATGGCATTCTAAACAATGAAATATTTTTCACCGGACTTGACAATATGGGTATTTGTAATTGCTTCGGTTTAAACGGAACATTCAAAAAATCATTAACACTCGATTACATGACCAGACAGATGATTGCCTTACCGAACGGCAAAATTGCAGTGGTTGGTTGGGTAATTTGGGCCGAAAAATTTCGCGATTTTGTTGCCATAGTAGATTATGATACTAATGATGAAAAAATTATCTGGGAACATTATACCGATAGATGTGAGAAAAACACATCGTGCAAAATGTTTAATTACCAATATGAATTTGAAAAGAGAGGTTCATTCTCTTTCACAACAATGCCCTTTTCTAAAAGTACTGGAGTGGCATTACCACCGGTTTTGTCTACTATCGATAATAAATTAATTGTTGCCATTCCAACAACTGGCGAAATAAAATCCTACGACCTTGAGGGAAATCTTCTTGCCAGTGACAAAATAGACTGGTCATCGAATTTTGTATCTGTTGAAGAACAACGTGAGATGCAACAAAAGGCAATTGACAAACTGAAGAAGAAAAAACTTGTATTTTCTACCGACTGGGCAGATGAAGAAGAAACCAAGACTGCGATAAAACAGATAACCAGTGAGATGGAAGCTGATTTAGCAAAAATATCCGAACCAATTCCCATCCCGTACTTCTCAACAATTCTAAAGGATTCCGATGATAACTTACTGTTCTTCGAGTTTCCAAAAGAAGAAAATGCTAACGTGTTTAATGTCTGGATATACAAGGATAAAGGAACATTTATTTGCAAGAGTAGTTTCGAAAGTAAGGATTATGAGTTGCAGATAAATTCAGATAAGATGGTATTTCATGATGGCTATATCTATGCCTTACAAAACAAAAAAGAAGCAAAGGGCGTACCGCTGCGTTTGGTTCGCTTCCAGCTAAAATAAGCAATCGCATTAAGCGAGACACAATTCAGGCACGATAAAGATGCATCCTATTCATTTAAATAAAAACAGAGCATTACAAGTAATGCTCTGTTTTTATTATGATAAATACCTTTCGCCAGTAACTAACTATTCTGACTCTAGTACGTTTTTTAAATTATCTAAGCCTGTTTGCAAATCATCTCCTAGCATGGCCTCGAAATCCATGAACAGCAGCATTAAATTCATTGGATAATCCATTTGTCCTTTAAAGCCCCATTTAACAATTGTTCCGGCACCTTTCCCCTCTGTTGTTATATATGCCATATCTTTGGCTTCAAAAGGTTCAAAAAATCGAAGTTCAAATTCAATTCGTTTACCTTCATCAATCATCATTATTTCCTGCTCACCTTTTCCTACATCATCAACATCACTTTCCCAGGCAGAAATAAAACCAACCGTACCATCTGTTCCGGTAAATGTTTTTTTCATGTTCGGATCCATACTTGCCCACTTGCTAAAGTTATCCTGATTTTTCAGCATCTTTACATAATCGAAAACTTGCTGCGTTGGTTGATTAATTGTAACCTCTTTCTCCACAGCGTAATTCTTCTCTGTAAAAAATGCCGCCACCAACAATCCTACAATAATGATTACCAGAATGAGTAATACTTTTTTTAAAACTTTCATAATGCGTTAATTTAATTAATAATATACTGAATCCATTTATCTCTAGATTGCAAACTGGTTACAGCTCTTCAGGCTATCCAAGGCTGTTCTGTACTCAGTTAGCAACTCACTAAAAATGGTATCAACTGATGCTACCGAATTAATGAGTGCAGATACCTGCCCAATTTCCATTTCGCCTTCATTACTATCACCTTCGAACATTCCTTGTTTAGCGCGTCCTCTGCCAAGCAACTCCTTAAGTTCATCAACAGAAGCACCTCGTTTTTCTGCGGCCTCAACTTGTTCCTGAAAGGCATTGCGAATAAGTCGAACAGGAATTAATTGCTTTAAGGTAAGTTTTGTTGCCCCTTCGCCTGCAGCAACAATTGCCTGCTTAAAGTTATCATGCGCAGAAGACTCTTTGCTGGCAGCAAATCTGCTTCCAATTTGCACACCATCCGCACCAAGTGCCATAGCGGCAAGCATGCCCCGCCCTGTGCCAACTCCTCCAGCAGCAATTAACGGTAAATTCGTAGCCATAGCTGTTGCAGGAATTAACGACATAGTGGTGGTTTCCTCTCTTCCGTTATGACCACCAGCCTCGAATCCTTCGGCTACAATTGCATCAACTCCCGCAGCTTCGCATTTCGCTGCAAAACGACTATTGGCAATAACATGAGCTACCTTTATACCATGACTATGCAAATGCTCAGTCCATGTTTTAGGATTACCAGCTGAAGTAAACACAACCTTCACTCCTTCCTCGATAATAATTTGCATGATCTCCTCTATGTTTGGATAAATTAGAGGAACATTTACTCCGAATACTTTATTGGTATTTTGCTTGGCTTTTTGCACGTGCTCACGAAACACATCTGGATACATGGAACCAGAACCAATCAGTCCAAGACCTCCGGCATTTGATACTGCAGTTGCGAGTTTCCATCCACTGCACCAAATCATTCCACCCTGAATAATAGGATACTGAATATTGAAGAGTTGGGTAATTTTATTTTCCATAGGACACATTTGTTAAAGTGGGTAACTTTAGCAAATATAAGCCGATGGAATAAAAATGTGATATATTTCACTTAAGAAATTATCATCTAGATCAAATTTCCCAACTGGACAGGTAAGTTATATAGCTATTTAGGCAATGGCCTTGCTGCTATTGGTAAGTATGTTTTTTAAATCCTCTTTCTTAAATGGTTTTGCAAGATAGGTATCCATTCCTGCATCCTTAAAGGTACGTTGATCCTCTACAGAATTACTTGCTGTTAATGCCACTATTGTAACAGGCATAGTATCGCCACTCAGTCCCTTTTCTATTTCCCGTATTTTTTTGGTAGCCTCAATGCCATCCATTATGGGCATTTGAATATCCATAAATACTAAATCGTAATTATTCTGATTAAACAGCTCAACGGCCATTTCGCCATTCTCAGCAATATCCACGGTATGTCCAAGGTTCTTAATACTAATTGATGCAACTTTTTGATTGATGAGATTATCGTCAGCCAAAAGGACTTTTAACTTCTTATGAAATAATTCAGCCTCGTCATTTCCGTTTACGAGTTTCTTAATGTGCTTTTCGTTATTTTTCAATTTTGTGTTAAAGTAAAATGTACTCCCGTGCTCGTAAACACTTTTAAATTTAATACTTCCCCCCATTAAATGCACAAGGTTCTTGCAAATGGCCAAACCCAGTCCGGTACCTCCATGTGTACGGGTAATCGAAGAATTTGCCTGTGAGAATGCCTGAAAAAGCTTATCCTGATTTTCCTCCTTAATACCTAGTCCAGTATCAACAATCGAGAATTTAAGTTCTGAGATACCTTCTTGATTTGAGAGTATTTCAACATTACACGTAACCCCACCTTGCGAGGTAAATTTTAAGGCATTATTCATTAAATTAATAAGTATCTGTTTAAGTCTTGTAGGATCGCCAATCATATTGTCGGGTACATCTGAAGCTATTTTAGACTCCAGGTACAGGTTCTTTTCAGTAGCCTTAAACGCTAATAACTTAACCACATCGGTAACCGTTTTACGAACCGAAAATTCAATTTCTTCTAGCTCCATTTGTCCTGCCTCAACTTTTGAAAAATCAAGGATATCATTAATTATTGTTAGTAGGTTTCTACCTGATTCGGTAATTATTTCGAGATATTCCTTTTGCTCTAAGGTAAGCTCAGTTGAATTAATAATGTCGGCCATACCAATAATACCATTTAATGGTGTTCGTATTTCATGCGACATATTGGCCAGAAACAATGATTTTGCTCTGGTGGATGATTCTGCTTTTTGATTGGCAGCTTTTAGTTCATCATTTACAAGCTCAAGCCTTTTTCGTTGAATGAATAAATCTAAAAAGACCTGCACCTTGCCCATCAAAATTTCAGGAACGATTGGTTTGGTAATAAAATCAACAGCTCCACTTTCAATTCCCTTGATTACATAATAATCGTCTTTAAAAATTGCTGAAACAAAAATCACAGGAAGATATTTTGTTTGCTCATCTTCGCGCATTAAAGTTACCGTCTCGTAACCATCCATTTCTGGCATTTGAATATCAATTATGGCAAGAGCAAAGTCGTGTTCAATGGTAAGCATAAGTCCTTCGTTACCAGACAATGCTCTGTACACGTCAACATCAAACTTTTTCAGCAAACGCTCTAACGAGATTAAGTTTGCAAGTTTGTCGTCAACAATTAATATTTTAGGTTTCTGTTGCATATTCAGAAATAAATTGATTGATTAATTATAAAGCCACACTCTCATTAATGATAACAGCTGATCCACATCAAGTGGTTTCGACAAATAATCGTTTGCACCAGCTGCAATGCATTTCTCCTTATCACCTTTCATTGCCTTTGCTGTTAAAGCTACAATCGGCAGTTTGGCATATTTTTCTAGTTTTCGAATCTCTTTCATGGCTTCATATCCGTCCATCCCTGGCATCATGATATCCATTAGTACGAAATCTATTTCAGGATGTTTCTTTAACTGATCGAGCGCCATTTGTCCGTTTGAGGCTTTCACTATATTCATCCCTTTATTCTTAAGCACTTTCGACAATGCAAAAACATTTCTCATATCATCATCAACAATTAACATGGTTTTATCGGTATAAATACCTTCTCGCTTTTGCGAAACATGCGAATCCTGTTGACTGGTCACCTTGCTTTCTCCCGCTTCTTCAGATTTGATCTTATGCAGAAACAAGGCAGTTTCATCTAGCAATCGTTCCTCTGAACGTTCACCTTTAATAATTATAGAATTGGTGTATTGGCGCAGTTTGTCATTTTCTTCGATTGACAGATCCTTTCCGGTATACACAATTGTTGGCGGTGTTTCAACGCTTTCGTCATCTCTAATCAGATCAAGTAAATCAATCCCACTCATATCAGGTAAACCTAAATCAAGGATCATGCAGTCAATCTTATTATTTTTTAGCGTCTCCAGAGCAGAGTTTGCATCTGCAACTTCTAAGATATCTGTCTTTGGACGTCGAATCAATTTTCGAATACTTAGACGCAAATTCTTATCATCTTCAACAATTAGAATTTTGTTAAACGCATTGCTAATAAACAGTTCTATATCAACCAAAGCCTTCTCTAGCTTTGAGTCATTCAATGGTTCCGAAAGCAATCCAATTGCGCCTTGATTATCAGCTTTTTGTTTTTCGTTTTCTGCACCTATTAAATGAACCGGTATGTGAGCTGTTTCCTTTTCCACTTTTAGCTTATCCAGCAGATCCCAGCTATCTCCTCCATTTAAACGTACATTTAGCATAATGGCATGAGGTTGAAACTTGCGTGCAATTTCAAAACCTTCTGCGGATGAAAATGCTGCAAGCGAATTAAATCCTTTGTCGTGACTCTGCTTTATAAGTTTATTGATGGTGTGCTCATTATTATCAATAATTAAGATGGTGCGTTTATTAGCAAACCAATGCATATTATCATTAGATAATGACATGTACAATTGATCGAGATTAAGTTTTTCGTTGTTGGTACCGTTAATACCATTAACTTTTACCACAGGTTTGCCAATGCTTATCTCGCCATCATTTGCTTTATTACTTATTGGTTGAGACACTTTTTCATGCACCTCTACAAACTTTTCTTGCGTATTATTAATGGGATGATAGATTGTGAATTTTGACCCCACACCCTCGGTACTCTCAATATTAACCTGTCCTCCAAGAAGGTGTATCAACTCTTTTGTAATCGACAAGCCTAATCCGGTTCCACCAAACTTTCTTGAGGTACTTCCGTCTGCCTGTTGAAAGGCATCGAAAATTGCTTGCTGCTTTTTTACCGGAATACCAATACCGGTATCAACCACAGAAATTGCAATTACGTTTTCAGCACTATCTTGAAACTCTGCTGGCAAATCACTTTTCTTAGGTCGCTCAATCTCAAGATTTATACTTCCTGTTTTTGTAAATTTAATCGCATTCGACATTAAATTTTTGATGATCTGGTCGAGACGTTGAGGATCTGTTGTTATTTCCGCTGGTAAATTAGAATCAAATTTAAACCCGAGCTCCAACTTTTTCTCTGTCATCATTCTTTCAAATGAAATTTTAACCTTCGACTTTATATCGTTCAAATCAAAGCTTTCAAGATTAATTGGCATTTTACCTGCTTCAATTTTTGATAAATCCAGTATGTCGTTTATTAAATGTAATAGATCGTTTCCAGAGTTATAAATAACCTGTGCCGACTCAACTTCATCAGCTGAGAGGTTATTTTCGCTATTGTCTGCTAAATCGCGTGATAATATCAACAGACTATTGAGTGGTGTCCGCAACTCATGCGACATGTTAGCCAGAAACTCTGATTTATATTTGCTTGACTGCTCTAACTGTTGGGCCTTTTTCTCAAGTTCTACCTGAGCTTTTTCCAGTTCATTATTTTTATTCCGGACCTCTTCACTCTGTATCTCCATAGAGCGCGTTTTCTCCTGCAACTCTTCATTGGTAACTCTAAGTTCTTCTTGCTGCTCTTGCAGGTCAGACTCCGATCGCTTCAGGGCATTTGTTTGCTCGGCCATCATTTCATTCGTCTGGCGCAGCTCTTCCTCACTTGCTGCTAATTCTTGTGCAGCTCGTTCGGCCTCATTCTTTTGCTTTATCGATTCATCAAGTAAGTCTTGCATTTGCTCACTCACTAGCATAGACTGAATAGCAACTGCAATTGGTTCTTTCGCCTTTTCAAGGAACGCAACTTTGTGCTCATCAGCATTAGTATGGGCTCTGGCCATTTCAATAACAGCAATAACCTTGTCTTTATAAACAAGAGGAACAACAACAATGCGCTTGGCATTAGACTCTCCCAAGCCAGATTGCATCACCATATAATCTTCCGGTGGATTATCAAATACAATGGCCTTTTTCTCCATTGCCGCTTGTCCAACAAGTCCTTCACCAATTTTTATTTCATTCAAATTACTTTTTCTATGCGTATAGGCGTAAGATCCTGTCAACTTTAAAATTCCATCATAATTAATATAAATGGTACCGACTTTGAAATCAAGCATTTCAGATAAATGAGCCAACAAACCATTGCACAACTCATTAATTGATTGATCTTGCCTTAAGTAGTCATTTAGTGAATTTGTACTTGTTTGTATCCAGCTAACATCTGCTTGCTTTTGGGTTAAGTCAATTAGGTTATCTCGCATTTTCACCAAGGCATTACCTAAGAGATCCTTTTCACCTATCACTTCAAAATCTTCATCAAATTTCTCTTCTCCAACCTGACGGGCGAAGAGTGCACTTCGACTATAATTATCTCTCAAATTATTTAGCGACAAAGCAATGGCGGTTAATTCGTCATTTCCTACCAATTCCAAACTATCAGGTAATTCACCTTTAGATATAAGTTCAATTGAATCAACGGAACGCTTTAGCTGATCAACAATTCGTTTAACAAATCTATTTACCAGAATAATGGAGATAATTGTAAAAACTGTTATTACCATCAATATCATTAAGAATAAGCGATTAAGGGGAGTTGTAATAAAGTCATCTTTGGGAATAACCACTCCTATAAAATAATCGTACGCTGGAAAATATTCGAAAAACACAACTAAACGATTCTCCGACATTGGTGATTGTGTTTCAAACGAAAAAACACTGCTCCCACCTTCAGATTGAATGGTAAAGTTTTGCTCTTCATTATTGTATGCATTTAATAAAGCCTGATAATAATCGAGCTTTTTTGTATTCTCACTTGTTAGAAGATTTTCACCTTCGATATATTTGTCAACAATTACTTGTCCTTTAAAACCTTCGGCGTTTGAAATAATGAATGGATGACCTGCTTTTAATATTTCCTTATTATAAAACTTTTCTTTAATCAGTTGCAACTCCTTTTCCTGCTCGCCGACATAAAACATTCCAACAATTTCTCCATTTACTTTTATTGGTGTATAATAGGTTAAATACCAATCGTTCACCACAAAAGCTCTTCCATGAAAATCTTCTCCTCGTTCAATGGCCTGCACAACTGGCGAATCAAAGGGAATAAAAGTGCCGGTAGCCCTTGTTCCATCATTTTTGCGAACATTCGTTGCAATCCTCAAATACCCCTTCTCAAATCGTTGAAAAATGGTAGATGTTTTTGGCCCAACTTCAGATATTTTGTCAACAACGCTTGTATTGTGCTGTAGCTGCAAGTTACCTTTAGTCCACAAATCAAGTTGAACCTTAAATTGCTCTTTTGTAATTTGATTAACTGCATCAAATTCTACATACTGGTTCTCATCAATTTTCAATTCACCATCAAACTCATTATAAAGAACATGAGAAGCCACCAACATATCGTGCTTAACTTCCTCATTCTTCTGCGTATTATGCATATCAAACATATCAACAAAGTCTTCTATCTGAGCTTGAACTCTTAGGCTATTACGCTTTGATATAGAACTTTTTGCATATTGATAAACAAAGATACTAAGTCCGATAAACAACAAAGTAAGCAGTGATAGTACAAATGCATT
>JBFHES010000004.1:0-45456 GCA_041584015.1 Bacteroidales bacterium | reverse complement strand
GACCATTAAATGCACTTACCGGAAGATCATCACCTTTTAATGCATTGATAGGATCAACAACATTTGTGATAAATTCAGGAGCTTCGATGGTACGATCTGCACCTTTTACATCAGCACCAAGCTTCGACCATTCAGCCTTAACTTCAACAGCAACAACTTGTCCGCCATTATCAACAGCAGCGTTGTTCATGCTTACAATCTTCTCACCTTTCATTCCGTAAGATTTCACAATTGCCTTTTTCATCTCGGCTACTGCACTTTCGTAAGGAATTACTTCAGCAACTTTAAAGAAAGCAGACTGCATAATGGTGTTGGTACGATTACCTAAACCAATTTCTTCAGCAATCTTAGTTGCATTAATAATGTAGAACTTAATATTGTGATCTGCCATGTATTTCTTGATAGAATTTGGCAGGTGAGTTACAGTTTCGTCTGCATCCCAAATACTGTTCAATAAGAAAGTACCACCATCTTTCAGACCTTTAAGCATGTCGTACTTATCTAAGTAAGAAGGTACGTGACAAGCAACAAAGTCAGGATAGTTTACAAGGTAGGTTGATAAAATTGGGTGATCGCCAAAACGTAGGTGAGAAGTAGTAATACCACCAGATTTTTTTGAATCATATGCAAAGTAAGCCTGAGCGTACTTATCGGTTGAATCACCAATAATTTTGATTGAGTTTTTGTTTGCACCAACGGTACCGTCAGAACCTAAACCGTAAAATTTAGCTTCGTACATGCCTTTAGGGGCAACTGAAATATCAGCACCAATAGGCAGTGAGATGTTTTTAACATCATCATTAATACCTACTGTGAAACCATTCTTAGGTGCATCTAATTCAAGATTTGTAAAAATAGCTTCGATGTGTGAAGGAATTGTATCTTTTGAAGAAAGACCGTAACGACCTCCAACAATGATTGGCTTCTCAGCGCGATCATAAAATAGGTCACGTACGTCTAAGTACAATGGCTCACCATTGGCACCAATTTCTTTTGTTCTATCGAGAACAGCAATTTTCTTAACTGTTGATGGGTAAACGTTGAAGAAATATTTTGCTGAGAATGGACGGTATAGGTGACAAGTAATCATACCTACTTTTTGTCCTTGCTCTAATTTCCAATCGATAACCTCTTTAATGGTTTCTGTAACCGATGCCATTGCAACAACAACGTTCTCTGCATCAGGAGCACCATAATAGGTGAATGGGTGGTATTCGCGACCAGTAATTTTCTGAATTTTCTGCATGTATTCTTCTACCATATCCGGAATTGGATCGTAGAATTTGTTAGCAGCTTCGCGCGCCTGGAAATAAATATCTGGGTTTTGTGCAGTACCTCTTGTAACCGGAGTATCAGGGTTTAGTGCATTCTTACGGAAAGCAGCTAAAGCTTCCATATCTACTAATTTAACCAATTCGGTTTCGTTAGCAGCTTCTACTTTTTGAATTTCGTGAGAAGTACGGAATCCATCGAAGAAATGTAGGAAAGGAATTCTTGACTCTAATGAAGCAAGGTGAGCAATAGGAGCAAGGTCCATAACCTGCTGTACGCTACCAGTTGCTAACATAGCAAAACCAGTTTGACGAGCTGACATAACATCAGAGTGGTCGCCGAAAATAGAAAGTGCCTGAGCAGCTAAACTACGCGCACTTACGTGGAAAACAGCAGGTAATAATTCACCTGACATTTTATACATGTTAGGGATCATTAATAAAAGTCCCTGCGATGCAGTATATGTAGAAGTTAATGCACCTGATTGTAATGCACCGTGCATTGCACCTGAAGCACCACCCTCTGATTGCATCTCTTCAACATGTACAGTTTCTCCGAACATATTTTTCTTTCCACCTGCAGCCCATTCATCTACATACTCAGCCATATTTGATGAAGGAGTAATCGGGTAGATACAAGCTACCTCACTAAACATGTAAGCTACGTACGCAGCAGCGTAGTTACCATCGCATGTAATGAAGTTTTTCTTTTCTGACATCTGTTAATATTTTAAGTTACTATTTGTCTCTTTAAAATGCGCATCAAAAGTATAACAAATAGAAGGAATTTGCCGCGCTGAGATACATATTCTGCAACACTTAACCTTATTCAGTATGATTTTAAATAAGCATATAAGTGCTTAGTCTTGTGTGTGTAAGACCGAGTGGTATTTGGGTGAAAGCAGCATGATGAAGCCCCTGAGTAGGAAGCAAACGTTTGCACCAAGAACTGCATTCCAGCGGTCAGGTTACAGCGAAATAATTATTTGCGGATTACAATTATTATTCTTTTATAAATTGTTTAGATGAACTGCCATTGTTAGATGTATATCGTAGAATGTACAGGCCTTTCTCCAAAGCGGAAATGTCGAGGGATGAACGCTTAAATTTAGTGTCCTTGAAACAGGATCTGCCAAGTGCATCAAATATTTCCAGGTCTGCAGTCCCCTGAGATCTGTTGCTTATGCTAATATGTAAAATATCATAGGCAGGATTTGGAAAGACATGAAGCTGTTGCTTTTGGTGTAATTCATCCATTGATTCGAAATAACCAATTACCTCAATTCTATGGATAAGCCAACCGTCTTGTTGGGTATCTACTGAATCGCTGGCAAATGTTAGTCTGAAACTCACCGTGTCTATGCTGGTCTGTACTAAATAGGTCCAATACATTAAATTTACCAACGACCAGCCAACAGGACTTCCTGTCAAACCGGGTTTTCCCAGACTACTAACTGTGTCTTCAAGTCCGTAGAAGTTTTCAGACCATTCCACAGATGCTAAAGGATCTTCAATTACATTTACCCAGTCGCCATTGGTATGTTTAACTTCAATAGTTCCTCCATCAGTATTCAATTCTGAATCTATTTTGCTCCAAATATTTAAATAGAAACCGTGATATGCATCACTACCCATAAGAGGTGCACGGTTCAGTACTTTAAATTCTACGGATGAAAGGTTGTTTATTGGATAGGTGTTGCTTGTATCTGTTATTAATGCTCTCGGACCTGATACGGTAGTGTCAATCATTGATTTGTATACTTTCCCAAATTGCCAGAGATTGTTTTGTTGACTTGTATCTATCTTAAAGTAGCGTTCGCTGCTATCGTTTTCAGCATTAAAATCGAATGCAATCATGTCGGGTACATTTCCCACACAAACATTAAATATTTTTTCCTGCGCTGCTGATCCAAATAGTATTAAGCTTAAAATGAGTATTCCTGATAGCTTTTTCATAATGATAATTCAGAGTTATTGATGAAGTAAATTTAATGAATTAGAGCATACGATATTTGATTTTATTGAAAAGAATAAAGTTCCTTTCTAAGGATTTGCTTGATTAGTGATTCAGTTAAATGTTGATGGAAATTATCACTCGTTAACAGAGTTAAGGGGGATGGCTGCTTCCTGTTTATTTCATCTTTCATTTTAACAATCAACCTAACTAATAAAGTCTAGTTTTGGCTCCGTGGTAAATTTATCAGTAATGTAACTTGTTCTGGTTCAATGATGCTTATTTAGTGTTAAATGTACACTTAAGTTCCATATTTGTTTACGTTTTGGATAAAAAAATATAAATTTGGAGAGAGTGCATTTTACAACATAAAATTTGAACTATGAGAATTGTTACATCTATTATTATGCTAATACTCTTAACTGCAACAAGTCTATTGGCGCAACTACCTGGTTATGTTCCAACCTTAGACCTCAAAGTTTGGTATTCATTTAGTGGAAATACTTCAGACGATAGCGGTAACCTTAATCACTTAACTAATAATGGAGCAACATTAACAACAGACCGGTTTGGAACTGTGAATTCAGCATACTCATTCGACGGTATAAATGATTATATGACCAGATCAGCGCTTTCATTTCAACTCGGAGAGACCTCCTCATATACTGTATCTGTTTGGATAAGAAAAAATAATACAACTGTTGGAGGTGCAGTATTTGCTCATGGGCAAAACTCTGCACAGGGGGGGAACAATAAATTTTGTCAGTTTATGACAGCAGGTTCATCTGCCACCTTGCAATGGAGAACCAATAAGCAGGGCTCGGCATGGATAATTGCACCAGGTACCTATGCCGCAAATGTATGGGAGCATTGGGTTGCGGTATACCAAAATAAGAACATGACTTTGTATAAAAATGGCGTACAGGTTTCAACTGCAGTGTATCCATACAGCGGAGCAATAACTGCCACTATGCCACTTCATATTGGTAAAATTTTTATTAACAGCAGCTGGTTTGATGGTAAAATTGATGATTTTGGAATTTGGACACGAGTGCTAACGGCAACTGAGATTAACAACCTATATAACCCTTGTACCACTGTTGTTGGTGGAACGGAAACGCTTTCTGTTTGCGATAGTTATACTTCTCCATCAGGCGTTACCTATTCCTCTACCGGTATCTATACTGACACTATTCAAAGCACGGCCGGTTGCGATTCCATAATTACACTTGATCTTACTGTAACTCAATCCTCCTCAAGTAATATTGTTGTTGCCGAGTGTGGCAGTTACACAGCTCCTTCTGGCGCAGTGTATACCAGTTCGGGTAATTACACTGATATAATCCCCAATTCTGTCGGATGTGATTCGATAATTTCAATTGACTTGAGCATCAATAATACGAATAGTTCAATCACCGTTTCAGATTGCTACAGTTATACCGCACCTTCCGGTGCAGTGTATACAAGCACAGGAATTTATTCTGATACTATTCCAAATGCTGTTGGGTGCGACTCCATCATAAGTATTAACTTTTCAATTCTACAAGCTTCGAGTTTTATCACTGCTTCCGAGTGTTATTCTTACACTTCGCCGGCAGGTAATGTATATACTACATCTGGAATTTACTATGATACAATTTCTACTTCCTCTGTCTGCGATTCGCTTATCACAATTGATCTTACCATCAATAATGCTACTCAAAGTACACTGAATACTATGGTTTGCGATTATTTTGTTGCACCATCAGGAACCATTATTACCACGAGTGGTACCTACCAGGATACCATTGTTAATGCGGCTGGTTGTGATTCAATTATCACCATCAACTTAACTGTTAATGACCCAACTTCAAGTGTGATTAATGAATTATCATGCGATGTGTATGTAACACCATCCGGAACCTTAATAACGTCAAGCGGAAGCTATCAGGATATTATTCCAAATGCCGCAGGTTGTGATTCGTCTATTACAATAAATCTGACAATACAGGAATCAACATCAAATTCACTCATGGTGTCAGAATGTGAAAGCTATGTCTCGCCGTCTGGGAATGTGTACACCGCTTCAGGAACCTATTTTGATACCATTCCAAATTCAATTGGCTGCGATTCTGTTATAACAGTTGATTTTACAGTTTTACAAACTTCAAGTTATCTTTCGGCTACAGCTTGTTATTCTTATGCATCGCCTGGCGGAAATATTTATACTGCATCCGGAACCTATTTTGATACTATTCCGAATGCTGCGGGCTGTGATTCTGTAATTACGATTGACCTCAGTATTAACAATTCCTCCATGAGTTTGATGAATGTAGCAACTTGTGATAGCTTTATTGCTCCATCTGGCGCTAGCTATGCGGCAACAGGAATCTATAGGGATACTATTCCAAATGCGGCAGGTTGCGATTCTATTATTACAGTAAACTTAACAGTTAATAGCGCAACAACAAGCGTGCTTAATGAAATAGCATGTTTATCCTATAATTCACCATCGGGGATTACATACACAACATCCGGAACGTATACTGATGTGATTTCTAATTCGGTGGGTTGCGACTCCATAATTACAATTAATCTTACTATTAATGAGGCAACGAATAGTACACTTGTTGTTGATGCGTGCGAAAGTTATCTATCCCCAGCGGGCAACTTGTACACTGCATCCGGATCGTACAGCGAAACTATAGCGAATGCTAATGGCTGCGATTCTGTTATTACCATCGAGCTGACTATTCTTGAATCGTCAAGTGAGATAACTGCCATAGCGTGCGACACGTATACTTCACCTTCAGGAAATATTTATACCTTGTCTGGAACTTATCTCGACACGATTTCAAATTTTGCCGGCTGCGATTCCGTAATTACAATTGATCTTACGATTGGCAGTGCAAGTTCGGGTTCAATAACTGAGGTTGTTTGCGATAGCTATGTTAGTCCTTCAGGTAATGTGCTTACAGCAAGTGGAACCTATCTCGATACCATACCTAATATGCTTGGCTGCGATTCCGTAATTACCATCAATCTTAGTGTTATTGGTGTGACCACAAGCGTGATTAACCCTATTGGTTGTGGTTCCTATATTTCCCCGTCCGGAAATGTGATAAACCTTTCAGGTACTTATACTGATACCATTGCCAATTTTGCCGGTTGCGATTCCATTATTACAATAAATCTTTCAATTGGTTTTAATTCCCAGTCGACATTAAATATTTCTGCATGCGAGAGCTACATAGCTCCTTCAGGGAGTGTTTTCGCCACAAGCGGAACTTATAAAGATACAATACCTAATATGAGTGGTTGCGATTCAATTATTACCATTAACTTAAGTGTTGATAACATCGATCTTGGTATTGCTCAAAATGATTCAGTTCTAAGCTCAAATCAGCTTGGTGGTAGCTTTCAATGGTTGGATTGTGGTGAAAACTATTTCCCGATTCCAGGCGAAACTTCTGTGGTTTACACGGCTAGTCAAAGTGGAAGTTATGCCGTTGAAATTACGAATGGTTCCTGCTTGGACACATCCGATTGTGTAGAGGTAATTAATATTGGAATTATGGAGGAACAGCTTGAATTTATATCGCTTTATCCAAACCCGGTAAAAGATGAATTATCAATTGTTTTTAGAACTAATAACCCGTCGCCATTAAAAGTTTTAGTGTATAATGAACTAGGTGTTGAGGTTCTAAGACGTATGGTTTCTGCTCCAGATGCGGATCATCAAACGATTAACATAGGTGGCTTAAATTTGAAGAATGGAATGTATTATGTGAAAATTGAATCGAAGAACAGCATTGCTACAAAAGCCCTGGTTATTCAAAGGTAGTTAGTTAAATATGCGTATGGGGATAGGAGACAGCTGATTAGGTTGTCTCCTATGTTGCTAAACAAAAAAAATACCTGTGCATAGAAGTCTCCCCTCTTCGTTTCTGCACAGGTTTATATTCACTTTACTACTTATTTTCAAATATACAGATAAGTAGGAATCACAGCCAAGACGCAATTGTAGTGCAGGAGGTTGTCTCTTCTGTTAAACCATTATTATATTCTTTTCGCTTTTGCTTAAATTGCTGAATAATTGCTTTTAGTTTATTTAGAATAATTATGTATTGCAGGTTTTTTTAAAGCATTCATCCATCTGTTACCCGCATGAGCAGATTGAAGAAGTATGGATAAATAACAGGTAACTAGATTTGTATAAAATAGAAGATTTTAGGGTCTTATTTGGTTGGTTATGGGTAATGAGAGATTTAGGTATGTGATTACTTATTTAAGTTTTATATTTGCCGCGAAGCATGTAAAAAAGTAGTTATTTTCATGCAGTCATAGTACTTTGAATCAGATGTATTTGTTAACTAAATTAAAGAGCCGAGATGAATATTTTTTATCTACTTATAGGTGTTAGCCTTTTTGCTGCTCTCATTTTTTTAATTTTGTTTATTCGGGCGGTGAAAACTGGCCAGTTCGATGATACATACACACCATCGGTGAGGATACTTTTTGATGATGAGGAGATTGACGAGCAAAAGCAAGCTGATGAAAATTCGGCATTAAAGGACGATGACAAAACAATTATCACTTAAATAAAAGCTTATGGATTTACAAAAGTTTTACTACGACAACAAGATTGTCAAACAATTTATGCTGGCAACCATCGTATGGGGTGTTGTTGGTTTAGTTGTTGGCTTGTTGGCAGCGCTGCAATTGGCCTGGCCTATTTTTAATTTCAATCTTGAACAAACCAGTTTTGGTCATATACGACCATTACACACCAACGCTATTATTTTTGCCTTTATTGGCAATGCTATTTTTGCTGGTGTTTATTATTCACTGCAAAAGCTTCTGAAAGCCCGAATGGCAAGCGACTTTTTAAGCAAGTTCAACTTCTGGGGTTGGCAGCTTGTTATCGTGCTTGCAGCTGTTAGTTTGTTACTTGGTTATACAACAGGTAAAGAGTATGCCGAATTAGAGTGGCCAATTGATATTCTGATTGCTTTGGTTTGGGTGGCTTATGGTTTAAACATGATTTTAACCATTGTTAAACGAAGAGTGAAACACATCTATGCTGCTATTTGGTGGTACGTTGCAACTTTTGTTGGAGTGGCAATTCTTCATATTGTAAACTCTTTTGAACTCCCTATTTCGCTTACTAAAAGTTACTCAATGTTCGCCGGAGCGCAAGATGCTGTTGTGCAGTGGTGGTACGGACATAATGCTGTTGCATTCTTCCTTACTACGCCGTTTCTTGGTTTAATGTATTATTATTTGCCTAAGGCGGCCAATCGTCCTATCTACTCTTATAAGCTTTCTATCCTTCATTTCTGGTCACTAATATTTCTATATATGTGGGCCGGACCACACCACTTGTTATATCAAGCTTTACCAGATTGGGCACAGGCATTAGGTGTTACTTTTTCTATCATGTTAATTGCTCCGTCGTGGGGTGGTATGATAAACGGACTACTTACCTTGCGTGGTGCGTGGGATAAAGTGCGCGATAGTGCAGCACTTAAGTTTATGGTAGTTGCTGTTACCGCTTACGGCATGGCAACCTTCGAGGGCCCAATGATGTCGCTCAAAAATGTAAATGCCATTAGTCACTTTACCGACTGGACTATTGCCCATGTGCACATTGCCGGAATGGCATGGAACGGTGGCATGACTTTCGGTATGTTGTATTGGCTATTACCTAAATTATTCAGAACAAAACTTTATTCACATAAACTGGCAAATGCTCATTTCTGGATGGCAACACTGGCAGTTCTGCTATACGCTATTCCGTTATACTGGGGAGCCATTACGCAGTGGTTAATGTGGAGAGAATATACTCCTGAAGGAATGTTACAGTATCCAAACTTCCTTGAGACTGTTACTCAGATTTTACCAATGTACAAACTTAGAGTAATTGGTGGTGCCTTGTATCTAGCCGGTTTTATTGTTATGGTTTATAACCTGGTAAAAACCATGAAATCAGGTGCAGTTGTAGCGAATGAAGAAGCGCAGGCAGCAGGTATCGATTTAAAACCTGCAAGAGATAAAGGTTCTGAAACAATGCACCGATTCTTAGAAAGAAAAGGCTTGAAGTTTACCTTGTTTGCACTTATTGCTGTTGCAATTGGTGGTGCTGTGGAAATTATTCCAATGGCCTTTGTTGACTCCAACGTTCCAAAAATTGAATCAGTTAAACCTTATACACCACTTGAACTAGAAGGTCGTGATATATACATTAGCAATGGTTGTTATACCTGTCACTCGCAAATGGTTCGACCTTTCCGTTGGGAAACCGATAGATATGGTGAGTATTCAAAAATTGGTGAGTTTGTTTACGATCATCCATTCCAGTGGGGGTCAAGAAGAACAGGACCAGATTTAGCGCGAACAGGTGTTGTCGGTGGACCAATGTATAAGAATGCTGCTTGGCATTACGAGCATTTTAAAAGTCCACAGGCATTGAACCAGCAATCTATTATGCCGGCTTATCCTTGGTTCGAAACTAAAATGGTTGACCTGGATATGATACCGAAAAAAATTAGAGCAATGATGACGCTTGGTGTTCCGTATCCTGAAGGCTTTGATGAAATTGCAATTGATGAGTATAGAAAAGAAGCGGCCAAAATTGTTGCTGACCTTAAGCGCTCAGGAATTGATGTTGCAGATGAATCGGAGATGGTAGCTATGATTGCCTATATGCATAAATTAGGTAAAGATATCTCGCCAGAAAATAACTAATAGATTTAATTGATTAGCGATTGACCTTCATCGGGTAATCGCTAATCACTAAAGATAAAAAAATGAAAATTGTAAGTAGAATTTTAGAAAACGTTGATGGCATAGCCACTTTCTATAATGTTGGATTGCTGATTTTTGTTGGCCTTTTTATAGTTATTGCTTATAGAACTTATAAAATGCCCAAAGAAGAGGTTGAGGAGATTAAAAATTCTATTCTTGAATAATCATTGCTAAAAAATTAAGATCATGTCGGAAAATATAGAAAATAATAAAACTGATAATTTCGAATTTAACGAAGCATACGACGAGAAATTATTAGATCATGATTATGATGGTATTAAGGAACTTGACAATCCTATTCCTAATTGGATAGCTGCCATATTTTATATCACAATAGCCATATCCATTGTTTATGGCATCTATTATTTTATACTCGATGGCCCTTCGCAGGACGAGGAATATGCAATTGCATCAGCAGAGCACGATAAAAAATATGAGAGTGTAAAGGCAAATGCTGTTGCTCTTGAGTTATTGTCTGATGAAGCTTCGCTGGCCGAAGGTGCACAGATATATGTAGAAATGAATTGTGCTGTGTGTCATGGTGCAGCTGGAGAAGGGAATGCCATTGGTCCAAACCTTACTGATAATGCATCTATAAATGGTTGCGATTTTGACGCCGTTTTTGATGTAATTAAAAACGGACGAGCAACTAAAGGGATGACGCCTTTTAAGGCGCAATTGTCTGACGTTAAAATACAGAAGGTTACCAGTTACGTAATGCAAACATTACGAGGATCATCGCCTGAAAACCCTAAAGAAGCACAGGGCGAAGCTTGTAACTAGAATGCGAATTCATTCATTATTGGGTCAGTTTCATTTAACCGGAATTTCTTCTAATGATGATTGGATTAAAATATAGCGAAACACAGCAGCCTGGTATAATTGATGGCTGCTGTGTTTGTTTTTTCTTGTACCTATTACGACTATGAAAAAGGAAACAACATTCAGAGATCGACCAATCAATATGGATAAGGAAGGTCATCGCAAATGGATTTATGCAAAGCAACCAAAAGGGAAGCTATTTAAAAGAAGAACACTGGTAGCTTATCTGTTATTGGCCTTTTTTGTGGCAGCTCCGTTTATAAAAATAAATGGGCATCCTTTAATGCTGCTCGATATTGTTGAACGAAAATTCATCATTTTCGGTGCTATTTTCTGGGCACAGGATACGTTTGTGCTAGCATTGCTAATGTTAACCTTTGTATTGTTTATTGTAGTGTTTACGGTCACCTATGGAAGAATTTGGTGCGGATGGGCTTGTCCGCAAACGATCTTCCTTGAAATGATTTATCGTAAAATTGAAAACCTGATTGAAGGTGATTATAAGATAAGAAGGAAGCGAGATGCGGGTCCGCTTAATTTCGACAAATTCTGGCGAAAGATGCTAAAGCATCTGGTGTTCATGACTATTTCGGTACTTATCGTAAATACTTTCCTGATGTGGTTTATTGGCCCGGACAAATTATGGATATTTATTAGTCGTCCGGTTAGTGAACACCTTACCGGGTTTCTCATAATGCTTTTTGTTTCTGCGCTCATTTATTGGATCTATTCCTTTTTTAGGGAGCAGATATGTACAATGGTTTGTCCGTATGGTCGAATGCAAGGTGTGCTCCTTGATAAGAAATCGATAATTGTTGCCTATGACTATAAACGTGGCGAACCACGAGGTAAAGGCGATGGTGATTGTATAGATTGTGGTAATTGCATTTCTGTTTGTCCTACAGGTATAGATATTAAAAATGGAACCCAGCTGGAATGTACCAATTGTACCGCATGCATTGATGAATGCAATAGCGTGATGACCAAAATCAAGAAGCCGGAAGGTTTAATACGTTTCGATTCGGTGGATGGCATTGAGCAAGGAAATGCAAAAGTTTGGAATGGCCGTAATAAGGCTTATACTGCTGTGTTGTTGGTGCTGTTCTCATTCTTTGTATATACGCTCGTTACACGACCAATAGTTGAAACTACGATATTACGTAATCCAGGATCCTTGTATCAAACACAAGAGAACGGGCAGATTTCTAATGTTTACAACATTAAAATTGTAAATAAGACTTACGCTACAAAAAACCTGCGTTTGGAATTGATCTCGCATAAGGGAACGATTCAAATGGCAGGGAAGGAGATAAAGCTGGATGAACATGCGTTATACGAGTCTATCTTTGTTTTATTCCTAGACGAAGATGATTTGGATGGGAGTTTAACGGATGTTGAATTTGGTGTTTACGAAGGAAGTGAATTATTAGAAAAGTATGAGCTCTCATTTGTAGGGCCATAATAATATTGAAATGCAAAGCATCGCGGAACAATCATGTTGATGGTTTGTATTACTTAAAAGTATTGAGTTATGAAATTTAATTGGGGAACCGGAATTCTTATATTCCTGATCGTATTTTTAATTGGTTGTGGCTTTTTTATTGCGTTCGCCATGAATCAGAACATCAATCTGGTTAACGAGGAATACTATCAGAAGGGAGCAAATTATTCTGAGCAAATTGAAATAAATAAGCGTTCGGTAAAATTTCAATCAGTAATTTACCTAAAGGACAAGGGGGATCATATTGCCGTTTACTTCCCGGATAATTTCGCTTCTGAACTAAAAAGCGGTAAGATCTTATTCTTCCGACCATCGGATAATCACAATGATGTTGCCTATAAAATGGATGTTACAGACAATGTGCAACTTGTGCCAAAGAGTGATTTGCTAAAGGGACGTTATCTTGTTCAACTATCCTGGGAGAGTGATGCCACCTATTACCTTGAGAAAGAATTTAGAGTTCAATTGTAAATGTGATTTATAGCACTTCTTGTGTTTTAATACGAAAGCCAACAGGCGTTCACTTTATTAATTACTAAGTTTAAGGCTCACAACTTAACAGATATCATACAATGGAAATAATACTTACAGGATTAATCCTGGGATTAATGGGAAGTTTTCACTGTGCCGGAATGTGTGGTCCAATAGCGGTTGCACTACCATTACGAGGTGATACTTATTTGCAGAAGGTCTTTGGAGGTGTATTGTACAACTTGGGGCGCGCTCTTACTTATGCTCTTATGGGAGCGGTGTTTGGGCTTCTTGGACAAGGATTACAGCTCATAGGATTTCAGCAATGGGTTTCAATTATCATGGGATCGTTAATGATTTTGTCTGTGCTATTTCCAAAGCTCTTTAAAAAGCAATACGACCTAAGTAAAGGCATCACGAAATTTGTTAGTCGCATTAAAAATGGATTGAAGCAGCTATTTACACAACGCTCATATGGCTCCTTGTTTCTTATTGGAATTTTGAATGGATTCCTTCCTTGTGGTTTGGTGTATATTGCACTTGCCGGAGCAATAGGTACAGGCGATGTGGTATTGGGAACGCTCTTTATGATTTTGTTCGGACTGGGCACGCTTCCTATGATGCTTGGCATTTCGTTGATTGGAAATATGGCGAGCACGGCTGTTAGAAATAAAATCAATAAGCTTATTCCTGTGTTGGTTGTTTTTGTTGGTTTGTGGTTCGTTTTAAGCGGGCTAAACCTGGGCATCCCTTACGTTAGTCCCAAACGCGATATGATTGATATGAAATTTAAGCAGGAACTGGATAAGCAAGAACAAGGAGAGGCATTTGATGTACAAAGTGCGCACGAGGCGCCTTGCTGTAAAACAGGTGAAAAGGATAAATAATCGGAAATTAATTGAGCTTTAAAAGAATGCCGGAAAACAATACATGTGTGCATTGTGGTGCCGATTGTGGCAAACATCCCGTGGTGTGGAGCGACATGAATTTCTGTTGTAATGGCTGTAAAACGGTCTATCAATTACTTAACGAGAATAAGCTTTATAAGTATTACAAAATAGAAGATACGCCAGGTATTAAAATGGATGTTGCCGAAACGGGCAATAAATATGCTTATCTGGATAAGGATGAAGTTCAAGAGCGTGTTTTTGAATTCAGAGAAGGGAACAGTGCTAAGGTCAATTTATTTATTCCCGTCATTCACTGTGCTTCCTGTATTTGGTTGCTTGAGAATCTGCGAACACTTCATCCGGGTATAAAATATTCCATTGTACATTTTGTTAAAAAGGAAGTAAACATCACCATTGATACTTCAGAGATCTCTCTGCGAGAATTGGTTGAGCTACTTGTCTCTATTAATTATGTTCCGGAAATTTCCCTGGATGATAAGTCGGAGCAAGAGAAAGAGGCAAAAGCCAACAGAAGGTTACTGTATAAAATGGGCGTAGCTGGTTTCGTATTTATGAATGTGATGACCTATAGTCTGCCTGAGTATTTTGGTTTAAATTCGGAGGATGGTGAGTTAACCAGCTTGTTCAGAATTTTGAGTTACATTTTAATTCTGCCCGTTGTGTTTTATAGTGGCAACGATTACTTTGTTTCTGCCTACAAAAACCTGGTAAAAAGAAATGTAAATATCGACTTGCCAATAGCGCTGGGTATTAGCGTTCTTTTTATTGTAACAAGTTACGAGGTACTTACGAGCACAAGCTCCGGGTATTCCGATAGTCTAGCCGGACTTATCTTTTTTCTGCTTTTGGGCAAAAATATTCAGAACAGGACTTATCAAGCGCTTTCCTTCGATCGCGATTATAAATCCTACTTTCCAATTGCGGTAACAAAAATTGCAGAAGGCAAGGAACAAAGCATTTTATTGAATGAAATAAGTAAGGGTGATACCATCCTCATTCGCAGCAAGGAGCTTATACCTGCGGACTCTATTCTCACCGACGGTAACGCGCTCATAGATTATAGCTTTGTTACGGGAGAGTCGGCGCCCGTTACCAAAACGACTGGTGATTTTATTTACGCAGGAGGCCGACAAACCGGCGGTATCATTAAGGTTAAAGTTGAAAAGGAGGTTGAGCAAAGCCATCTAACTAAGCTATGGAATCAAAGTGAATCAAAAACAGCAGAAGACCGATCGCTTAAATCAATTACGGATAAGGTGAGCGAGTACTTTACGGTAATCATCATTCTAATTGCAATAATTGGTTTTGTAGGATGGATGCTTGCCGGTGATTTTTCCACGGCTGTTTATGTGTTTACGGCGGTACTGATAATTGCATGTCCGTGTGCCTTGGCCTTATCGTTGCCTTTTACTTTTGGTAATACCATGCGTTTGTTTGGCAAGGCTGGTTTATATATTAAGAACATTTCAGTTATCGAGCGGCTTACAAAAATTGATACGGTGGTTTTTGATAAAACCGGCACCATTACCAAACCCGACGAAAATAACATTGAATTTCATGGCGCGGTTTTAAGTCAGGTGGAACAGTCGATTATTGCATCGTTGGCGAAACAATCTACGCATCCGTTAAGTGCGGCCATTAGTCAATTTTACAGCGATGTTGACTATCTGGAACCGGAACATTTTGTTGAGATGTCGGGGAAGGGCGTTTTTGGCAGAGTTGGTGGTGTTGATATTCGAATGGGATCTAAAGAATTTGTTGAGCCATCAGTAGATCCGTTGCTTGACGATAATAATTCGAAGCATAGTGCATCAACAGTTTATGTGGCTATTGAGGACGCATTGCTTGGTTACTTTACAATAAGTAATAAATACCGTGAAGGTTTTGATCGGGTGATTGCGAATTTAAGCGATCGCTTTGAGCTCTATCTTTTGTCGGGTGATAATGATCGTGAGTACAGCGAATTAACGAAATACTTTGATGCAGATAAAATACATTTTAATCAGAAGCCTCAGGATAAAATGGATTTTATTGAGCAGTTACAGCTCAACGGTAAAACCGTATTAATGACTGGCGACGGCTTGAACGATGCCGGAGCATTAATGCAGGGAGATGTCGCCTTATCGGTCGCCGATGATGTGTATCATTTTTCTCCGGCTGGCGATGCGGTGTTAGAAGCCAATAAATTTAAACAACTTAGTCGCTTTATTAGCTTTACTAAAACTTCACTAGGTATTGTTAAAATTAGCTTTGCTATATCATTCTTATACAATATTGTTGGAATTGGTTTTGCACTTACCGGTACCTTATCGCCAGTAATTGCAGCTATTCTTATGCCAATAAGCTCAATATCTGTTGTTGCCTTTGCAACCTTTGCTACACGCTTTGCTGGCAGGAAACTATAAGCCAAAAAAGTTGTCAACAACAGTTCGTGTGTTTTTATCTAGATTTTTTCCAGTTCCCAATCCTGACCATCCTCATCTTCCATCCAGAGTTCGGTATTGGTAAGGCGTTTAACCTCAAAATCAATCTTAACATCCTGAACATCTATCTCTATGGTCTCTTTGTTATCTTCCCATTCCCAATCTCCTTTATAGGAGTATGAGTAATTGTCGTATGCATATGTGAATTGAAAATCGCCGTCTTTTTCAAATTCAAAAATTAGCTCTTCTCCATCGGAACTTGGCGATTGCCCATTTATTTCCTTTACTTCCCATTCACCGGTTAGTCTTGCAGTTTTTGAACGCAGACTAAAAGCAGGACCATCATCATATTTGCTACAACTAGTAATATTTAGCACAGTAACCATGGTAGCCGCCAGAAGTAAACGCTTATTCATTTGAATTTTCATAGATGTTGAATAGTTTGATTCAGTTCACAATTATAAATAAAATGTTTAGAAAACGAATAGTTTGACCTTATTTACTTGATATTAGTCTAAACAAAAGCCTGTACCTTTTAAAAGGCACAGGCTTTAGATATTTTAGTGAAGCGTTATCTTAGATTTTATCAAGTTCATATTCGATATTGTCTTCATCTTCGAACCAAAATTCGCTGTTTGTAAGTCTTTTAACTTCAAATTCAGTTTTTTCACCGTCCATGTCAATTTCAATAGCTTCTTTGCTGTCGATCCATTCCCAGTCACCTTCTTGTGATGCAGAATATCCTGCAGATGAAAAGGTCATTGTGAAATCGCCTTCTTTTTCAAATTCCATGGTAATGTCGCCCAAGATGCTTAATACATCTTGTCCAGCCATTTTTGAAACTTCCCATTCGCCAGTTAAACGAGCCGTTTTAGTACGTAGACTAAAACCAGGTCCATCTTCGTATTTACCACAGCTACTTAAACTTAAAGAAGCAACTGCTGCAAGTGCAACTGCAGAACGTAAGTACATTTTTGTTTTCATAATAATTGTAAATTAATTTAATAGAATTATTTGGTTTTTTTCCAAAAGGAAATTTTTTCTGTTGTTACTGCCAATTTATGGCGCTCATCGTTTATACCTATAAGACCGGGCTTTGCGGTATCCGGTATTATCTGCACATCATATATTTCTTCAACCGTTGAACTGTATTTTATAGTTCCTATTTGTTTGTTATTTATGAGATCATACACAAGCACACCTGCATAATCGGCCATTTCGGCAACAGGTAGCTTGTTGAAGGTTTTACTTGTTTTGCGCACTTTAGATAAACCGATAAATAAGTATCCTTTATAATGTGCCATCCCACGAATGAAGCCATCAATCTTAGTAATTACCTGATAGCTTTTATTTGCAACATCAACCTTAATTACTTCGCCGCTTGCAGATAAAAGCATGTACAATTCATTATTTATCATGCGCGGCGAATGTGGCATTGCCAGGTTATCCAAAATGATATCACCGTCTGGAACGTTCATTAATACGCCAGAGCCGGTAATACCTTCGCGCCAGCCATCTGTCGTATTCGTCTGACTTAACGCCGTTGCAAAAGCCGGTCTGTTCTCAATCATTGCCATACCATTTAAATGGCATCGGTCCTGTGGCTTTAAGTCTGTTATAAATTTAGGCTTCCAGCGCGGTGTAAAACTGTGATTGATATCGTAGGTTGAAATGCATGAAAACTTAGTGTTTACAGCCCACAAACCACCAACTCCAAAGCTAAGATCATGAATGTCGGTTTCGCCTGAATAATAGGTTGCACGTGGTAGGAACAATTTATCATAAGCACCAGGATCGTCAGGAAATAATTCTGCCATCGATTCAGAAGAAGCAAATATCTGTATTTCATCCAGTGTTGCCACGGCCATTTTCTTGTCCAGCAATGCAATGCCCATTGGCTTCCTGAAACTGATTGGTATTTGATAGAGACGTTTGCCGTTTGTGGAACCGATGAAAATTACCTTTCCTGCCTGATAAGTGCTTACAGCAAGTACACTTCTTAGCTCAGTTAGCACCTGCGCAACTTCTTCGTTGTAGGCTATTTGAAATCTATTTTGCTGTTCTGGCATTACTGTATATTCTGCTGCTTGCTTAATGTCAACTTTGTTTAAGCGCCGCTAAACTAATAATTAATTTAGTAAAGCTTTGCTTGAATTTAATTATAGTTGTTTGGTCTGGCCTTCTGCCATTTAAAAAGCTGACCAAAGCTATGTTTTGTGAAACGAATGGCCAAATGTTTTTGTATGTTATATAATTGCTTATACAAGTGATAGTGGGAGTTTGGGCATTGGGCATAAAATCTAGTTCGTCGGGTAAAGACACTACTTCTTGATTCGATCTAAATAAGGGAAGTATTTAAGTAGTAGCTCTTCAATAGAGTTAAATTCTTCCCGATAAAAGACACCAAAACCTCTTGTGTATGGACCCTTTTCGTAATCCAAGTTAGTATTAGCTTTTGAATAGGCCTTCACACGTACCTTGCCACTTTCGTTTAGTTTTAAATCGGCTTCAACATCGCCAACAACTGAGTTACTATTGGCATATTGTCCTCCCATTCCTACATTGCCGTTAATGCTTAATCGGTCGTTAAACAGCTGGGTCTTAAGAGCAACTTCAACTTCATCGCTTGTAACATCATCTCCTGGTCGGTAGGTAAACCCAATATCAAAGTCGTTACTAATTTGCGATAACCAATGTGATAGCTGATTCGATAGAATCTCACTTGATGATTCATAAATATTGTAAGATCCGGTAGGTGCAATTCCTGTATTATCCAAGCCTGCTAAAGGCTGGAATTTATTGATGAATAGTAATGAAATAAATTGCTTGTTGAGTTCATTCTCCGGAAGGTTCTGTAGTAAAGCACGTTCAGATTCTGCGGACTTAGGAAGCTCAATTGAGAAACCATAATCCGGGCTTAAGAGTTTACCCGTCATTGCAATTTTACATTCAACCGGTATTCGCTGTCGATAATTGGTTGTGTCAAGCAGCAGATCTTGAAGCGATGTATTAACTCCGTAGTAGGTATTTAAATTTAAGTCGGCATCATAGGGATCTCCATTCCAACTGATGGTGCCTCCGGGTTTTACTTTAAATTTTTTGCTTAGTAAATTACCCAGGGTAAACAGGTATTCTCCTTTCGAAATGGTGTAGTCGCCATACATATTAAAAACACCCAAAGTGTTAATCTCCATATTTAAATTTGCACTTCCCTGCCCCTTAACCAGATCACCAACCTTGGAATCGAAAATAAGTTGCACCTCGGCTTCCGGTGTAACGTTAAGTTTAAGCAGTAGCTCAATACCTGACATGTCTGGCGCTTCGTCGTAAACTACTTCCTTAATTACTTCAGTCTTGGTAACAAATGTAATGAAGTCGCTGGAGGTTACTTCAGATTCTGAGTACAGTGGGATAAAGAATTTTGTGCCTTGCTCGGTTTTAGCCTTAATATCGATTAGTATTTTATTAATCGGACCAGTAATGTTAACCGTACCGGTAGCGTATGCTGTTCCGTAATAAAGCTCATTTTGCGATTCTTCGGTATTCAGGAACTGAAAGTTCTGAGCGTCAATATCAACATCAAGTTCAAAATCTTTAAAGTAATTATGAGTAACCGAGCCACTTGCACTTGCTTCGTGTCCTTTCATATCGAAAAGTTGAATGTTATTAAAAGCAATGCGATTTTTTTCAAAAGTAACATCGTTGCTCAGGTTGTATCGTGTGTTTAAATAATCAACCACAAACGATGCTTTTTGTAGCTTGATAACACCTGAAAGAACAGGTTCTTTTATCGTTCCGTTTAAGTGAAGGTCATTGCTGGCCAGGCCTTTTACGTCTGAAACAAGGCCTGTCGCAAATGGCTCGAGTGTATGGAGGTAAAATCGATCGAGACTAATGTTTAAATCGATAACGCCTGATTTAGGTATGTAGTAGCCCGTGGTTCGCATTGGCTTAACTTGTCCGCGTGCAATCATGGCGTTAATGTCGATGTGCTTTAGGTCATTGTTCCAGCTGCTTTTAAAGCTAGCGTCGCCAAGTAATTGCTGGTTCATTTTAAGGCTATCAATTTTTAGGTCTGAATAAAAAACAGGATTACTATAAAGGCTGGACAAAGAGGCCGAACCATTAATAATTCCGTTCAGACTAAAACCCATTGATGCAAAAAGGTCGTTGAAGTTAGAGATAGGGATTTTACTAAAATGAACATCGAGCGTGTCTTCAGGACTTTCTGATACTGCGCCATCCATATTTATGTATTGATTGCCCTTCTGAAAATTAAATGATTCAATCTCTAGTAGCTTTTCTCCAATACTAATTTTGGAATCAAGTACCTCCCAGGTGGAATCAGCTATGGTGACATTCCCCGGAAAGATATCGATGAATGTAATGAATTCATCAGAGTCGGTAAGGTGGAAAGTAAATAAGTTAGATAACTGACCACTGTAATCTATGGTGTCGCTATTTTGCCAGTTAATAGCTACAAAAGAACTGTCGTTATGCGTGCTGGTGGAAATGTTTAGTTGTTCGATCTCCAGCGATGCCGAGGAAATAACTTTAGTGCTGGTTGCATTTAAATTAAGCGTGTCGTTTTGTGATAAAGCTTGAAGCGAAATGTTGCTGAACGTGTTATTGCCATAGGTGAATGAAGGAATTGTGGCTTCGCTCCATAGCGAATTATCGTTTGAATTAAAGTGTCCGGTAAAAGTAGTACCTTCTTCGAACCTTAGAAATGGAATGAAAGTGTTGGTAATATCTTCCGTTTTTTTAAGCTCAATTGTAAAGTCGAAATTGTCATTGTCGCTGCTCTTATTCGCATTTAAGGGAAGGCTGGGCAGGAAGAATTTGGCATAGGCCAGGAAGTTATTGTACATGGAACCAAAAGTAAACTTACCTTCAAATGAAGCGTCAGCTGCCGACGATTCCAGAATCATGTAATCAATTGAGTCAATGGTAAAGGAGTTCATAGATAGTTCACTAATTATAGCCTCACAATCCAGACTTTTGTATTCTGTGTCCCATAAGTATATTTCACCTTTAAAATTGTCAATATCGCTTCCAATAAAGTTGGTTTTCATTGTAAAGCTGAGCTCAGGCAAGGTATCAAGATGATAAAGGTTAAGCATGTCAAGGCGTGCTTTTTCAACAATTGCCGAGAATTTAAATTTTGGTTCCGCTTGCGAAAAGTCAAACATTCCGCTAAACTCTAAGTCAAGGTTTGGATCAATGATCTCAATAAAACCATCGAAACGTTTGTTCAGCATATTGCCTCGAATACTCACATCTTTGTATTCATATTTGTTGGCTTCAAGTGAGTTGATTTTGCCATCAATATCAGCCGTTAACAGATTGGGTTTTTGCGAGCCACTCAACTTAAGGTTCATATCGATTTTTCCAATTATGGTGTCAAGCGAGAGTAAATGTCCGAGATCAAAGTTTTGAGTTTCAATCAATCCATGAAAATCCATTTCAGATTCTTTAACCTTTGTAAGACCAAGGTCAGTTTCAATGGTACCTAGTTCACTGTTAATTGTTCCGAATGAAACCATATCACTAATAAAACCTGTAAACATTCCTTTGTAGTGGATCGTTCCGAATTTGGCAATTTCTTCAGGCAATTTCATATATCGAATTGACGAAATGTAAGGTAGCTTCAGACTTTCAAGGTCGGCTTTATTACTTATTAAGGCATCAATGTCGGCGTGCATAAACATGTCGTCAACCTCAGGCAGGCCAATCATATCTAAATCGCCTTTAAACGATGAAATGCTTCCGAACTGTAGATTAATATCGCTGCAAGACATGTGTGGTACTGTTCCGGTAATTACTCCGCTTATGCTAATGTTTTCATCCATACCCTGCAGACTTGGCGAGAAAAGCTCCACGTCTTTAAAGCTAATGTTGCTTTTGAGCATTTCTGCGTCAAAGCTTACGCTATCTATAAAATAGGATGTTGCCTGTACATTGTCGTAGTAAAAGTTGCAGTAGGAGCTGGCCAAAGTTGAGTTGTTTGTTGTGGCGTTAAATTGTTTAAATTTAGCAACCTGGCTGGTGAATTCTATTTCGCTGGTAAAGGAGGATAACTTAAGGCCTGATTTTTCAGACAGCGAAAGCTTATTAATTTCAGAAATGATGGTATCAGCAAAATATTGAAAGTTACTTATGGATGCATCAATGCTGTTAAACTCCAAATCAGCATAGTTCATTCCAAATTCTTTTAACTGCTTATCGTGCCGCCAGTATCTTATTCGCGATTGTTTAAGTTGTATTTCATTCGCATCAACCTGCCATTCGTTGTCTCGTTTTTCTTTTGGTTTGAAAGCTTCAATCAGGAATCTGTAGTTAGAGATACTATCTTCCGTTTTATAAAGATTAAGATATAATTGATCGATTGCTACGCTACTTAGCTGAACTTCTTTTTGTTTATTATTAAAAAATAAGATACCCAGTTTAATTTGGTTTATATGACACAAAGTATCATTGTCTTTATCTGCAATATAAACGCCATCTAAAACCAACTTATTGAAGAATCGAAAGTCAACTCTATCTATGCTCACAGTTGTGTTTAATTGTTTTGATAGTCTATTGGTGAGCCAGTTAGTTAACCTGGTTTGCACACCACTTGTCTGCAAAACGGGATAACCAATTAATGGAATAAGCAGCAGAATTGCAGCGAGAAGAATTAATATTTTTTTCCTTTTTTTGATAAGCGATGCTTTGTCGCAAAAATACAAATTTCAGACCAGAGTCTGCCTATCAATTAAAGTCAACATGAGTAAGCAGAAGAGATGAATAATGGACTGTAAAAATGACGGCATTTTCATCAATATTTAAATGCTATGCAACATTTATTTCAATTAGTTGGTCTGTGTAATGTTAAACCTAAAGAAATGTGCTGCGGTAATCATTCTGTTATTGAGACCTATAGTGCCATCAGAATGCACTATAGGTATACTTTAGGAGGCAAGCGAAACTTAACCAACAACATATAGCTATGAGAGGATTTTTATTTTTTTCTGCCTTTTTGATTACAACGATAATGAGCTTTGGGCAGGCCGGTTCTAGTCAAGCCAATCAAGGTGCAATTTGGTATTTTGGAAATTATGCCGGATTAACCTGGTGCGATAATTATTTAACTACAGGTGAGCCAGAAGCGTTGCTTGATGGTCAATTGATAACCAATGAAGGAGTGGCGACTATTGCCGATGCAAATTGTAATTTGCTCTTTTATACCGATGGAATTAAAGCCTGGGATGCCAATCATCTACAAATGGCAAACACATATGGCTCTTCGGTGGGTGGAACCCTGCTTGGCAACCCGTCATCTACGCAGTCTGGTGTTATCATTCCTAAACCTCAGGATCCAAACACCTTTTATATTTTTGCTGTGGATGATATTGCCGGAGTTAACGGAATTACCTATTCACGTGTTGATATGACGGCCAATATGGGAATGGGGGATATAGATGTTACCGAAAAGAACGTGCCGCTCTATTCACCTTCGTGTGAAAAGATTTCAGCAGTTAATCATGTTAACGGAACTGATATATGGGTAATTTCACATCAGTGGCAAACGAATACATTTGTCGCATATCTCGTAACCAATGCAGGTGTAAATGTACTTACTCCGGTTTATTCAAACGTAGGACAAATTGCTACGGGTACTACATCCAATACACGTGGCTACCTTAAAGCTTCACCCGGTGGAACAATGCTTGTTAACGCTGTGGAGGGTGACTCTTACTACGAATTGTTTGATTTTAATAATGCAACAGGTGTTATCTCTAATCCAATCTTGTTGCAACAATCAGTTTACGAAGATTGCTATGGTGTGGAGTTTTCGCCAGACGAGCATTACTTGTATGGTTCGGAACGATGGGGTTATCCCTTGCGACAATATGATCTTACTGCGGCTAATATTTTAGCATCAGAAGTTCAGGTAGGCTCGCTAAGCACTGAATATGGCGGAGCTTTGCAACTGGCAATTGACGGGAGAATTTACCTTGCAAGAAATTACCAGAATTATTTGGGTAGGATAAACGATCCAATGGCTGGTGGATTAGCATGCGGTTACGTTGATCAGGCAGCCTATCTTGGGAACCCATCTGGAACAGATGTTAGGGTGTCAAAAGAAGGACTACCAACTTTCATCACCTCATTCTTTAATCAGGCTGAGTTTGAATTTGAAACTTCATGTTACGACACCGTTACAACATTTACCATCCCTAATGCTCAGGGCTTAGATATGGCGTATTGGAATTTTAATTATCCAAGCACCGACCCTCAATGGTTATTACAAGATACAATAACCACTGTTGAGATTGTTTATGAGCAAGGAGGTGTTTATCAGGTGGAGTTAATTACCGAAAGAAATAATGATTTTGACACACTCATACAAACTGTTTATGTTTCTTACATTCCTGATGCCGATTTGGGGCCTGATTTGGTTTTATGTACCAATGAATCAGTAGAGTTTGATATGTCTTTTAATGATGTTTTTTCTCTAACCGGGGCTTGTGAATATTATTGGGAAGCAGAAATTGGTCCGAATACATATTTCGATTCCAGCGCCGTTTACTTGATTGATAAACCGGGGACTTACACCTTAACAATTTATGCCGATTCAATATGCGGTACTTCAACTGATATAGTTGAAGTGGCCTATAATAATGTGGTTGCCGATTTGGGTTTAGATATTTCGGGCGTACTTTGCTTGGGGCAAACTCAAATATTAGATGCAACATATAATGATCCTGCATATGGCACAACAACTTATGCCTGGAGTACCAATCAAATTAGCAATACAATTAATGTCACTAATTCTGGCACCTACACTGTAACGGTAACTTTAGATAATTGTCAGGATATCGATGAGATTAATGTTTTCTTCGATAACCCACTTGTTCCACCATTTGGGCCAGATGATTATTTGTGTGCCGGTACTTCAATGATTTTGTATGCCAATAATCCGGGTGCATCTTATATTTGGTCTACTGGCGGAACAGGTTCGGAAGAGGAGTTAAGTTTACCTGGGATTTATAGCGTTACTATAATGAATGCCTGTGGCACTATAGAAGATGAAATTGAATTGTTTCCATTGGATATACCAGAAGTGGATCTTGGACAAGATGTTACGGTTTGTATTGGTCTAGCCGAAGTATTAGATGCTTCAACGGGTTTTGCTGAAGAAACCTACCAGTGGAGTACTAATGCACAAACACCGCAAATTGCAGTGCTGGCAGAAGGGCTCTATTCGGTTACAGTTACTAATAAGTGCGGAAGCAATATTGATGACATTTATGTCTACGGAGATCTGCCGGTTGATGATATATTTCCGGCCGATACCATTATTTGTGAAGGATCTATACTGGATACCAATGTGCCAAATGCCGAATATCTATGGTCTACAGGGGATGTAACACAATCAATTGTTATAACTACACCGGGTGATTATGGTATAGATATAACAAATGCATGCGGGAGCTATTCAGATGTAGTGCATGTTGAATTCTTGCTTATTGAAGATCCGCTACCAGATGATACAGTTATTTGTCCGGGCGAGCCAATGATTCTTGATGCAGGTAATCCGGGTTGTATGTATTCATGGTCTACCGGAGCATTAACACAAAGCACCCAAGTTGCCGCACCAGGCCAATATATAGTTGAGGTTACAAATATTTGTGAAACAATTTCGGATACCGTGAATGTTACTTTATTCGATCCGAATTTAGATTTGGGACCTGATACAACAATTTGTGATGGAAATATGGTATTGTTGGATGCTACCCATATAGGTGCTAGTTATAACTGGTCGAATGGAGCAACAACAGCGTCAATAGAAACAGGTACTACCGGTTCGTATAGTGTTACCGTAACGCATGTTTGTGGAATTCTTAATGATGATTTGGCTCTTAACGTCCTCGAATCACCAACAATTGATTTTGGTACAGACACGATAATTTCTCAATCAAACAGTATTGTGCTAGCGCCTTCAATTTCGGGAGCCACAAGTTATTTATGGTCAACCAATGAAACCACAGAGAATATTACCGTTACACAGCCCGATTGGTATTCAATAATTGCTACCGGTGATAACGGCTGTCAGACCGAACTTGAAGTGTTCGTTGATTTTTATTGGGGAATCCCAACTTCTACAAAAGAAGATCAGTTGATTAGTATTTACCCTAACCCAACCGCCAACTTACTAAATATTAAGATTGACGGTCTGGTGGTTAATAAACTTGAAGTGTATAATTCAATAGGAGGCCTTGTAAGTAGCACAGATTTAATTCAGGAGCATTATATATTGGATACAGATGGTTATTCCACAGGCATTTATTTTATAAAATTGCAGACCTCAGAGAGGCGTGTAATAATAAAACCGTTTAATGTAATTAAGTAATAGACCCCAATGGTTTGAGCATGAGCTGACTTTCGATAGTAGTATTCCTTAATTTATTATTGAAAGTTAGCCTGCTCATTTACTTTAACGCAAATCAAATTATATATGGGGCAACCTTTTTTTAAATGTCTTGTCTTGTATATATAAAATTCTATTTGACGAGCACGTTGTGTTCTTAAGATAGAATTTCACTAACTAGAAATTGAAAATATGAAGCGATTACTACTCTTGCCGATATTTTTCTTAGCGTTTACATTAGCACAAGCCCAAACCAATGAAGGCAATAATTGGTACTTTGGTCAGAATTGTGGATTAACCTGGAATACCTATCAATCGAATGGTAATCCCATGTATCTGATGGATGCCATGGTGAATACAAATGAGGGCGTCGCGACTATTTCAGATGATCTTGGCAATTTATTGTTTTATACGGATGGCAGCGTTGTATATAATGCGAATCATCAAATGATGACCAACTCTTCTTCCAGTTCACCTGGAGGCGAATTGCTCGGAGACTGGTCTGCATCGCAATCAGCGGTTGTTGTTCCCAAACCATTAGATGCCAATACCTTTTATATATTTACTGTAGATGCCCAATTAGGTTCAGGTGGTTTAGCTTATTCGAGAGTTGATATGACAGCCAATGGTGGATTAGGTGATATTGATTTGGCGGAGAAGAATATCATGCTGTTTAATCCAACTACCGAAAAAATTACAGCTGTTCAGCATGCCAATGGTCTGGATGTTTGGGTTATTTCACATCAGTGGAACAACAATCAGTTTAATGTTTATTTGGTTAATTCAAGCGGTGTTCAAAATCTTACTCCGGTAATTAGCATGATTGGTGAAGTACATTCGGGAACTAGTACCAGCACCATTGGTTATTTAAAAGCATCCCCAGGCGGCACCATGCTTGCCTTAGCTAATTCGGGTCCAGATTATTGGGAAATATTTGAATTTAATAATGCAACAGGAGTTATTTCTAATAATCTACTACTTAACGATCCATCCTTTAATGATTGTTATGGTGTAGAGTTTTCTCCGGACCAGCATTATTTATATGGCAGCCAGTGTGGTGGTGGTAATATTCATCAATGGGATGTGACAACCTTTACACTTCCTGCTTTAAATGCATCGCATCAAATTGTTGCAACTTATGGTTGTCCATACGGAGGTGCAATTCAATTAGCCCCGGATCAGAAGATCTATTGCTCTCGATATCAAACTAAATATGTTGCCAGAATAAATGAACCTAATCAGCCTGGCATTAGTTGTGATTACGAAGACTTAGCTGTTTTGCTCGGACCGACGGAACCTCAGGCAAAGACTGCCATGATTGGTTTGCCCACATTTATTACATCATTCTTTAATAATGCTGAATTTACTTTTGAGACCTCATGTTTGGATACGATAACCACTTTTACAATTCCTAATACAAATGGGCTGGATTATGCTTACTGGAACTTTAATTATCCAAGCACCGATCCACAATGGTTACTTACCGATACTACTTTTATTGTGGATTTTGTATACAACGCCGGAGGGGTTTTTCAGGTTCAGTTAATTACCGAACGCGATAATGTTTTTGACACACTTGTGCAGAGCGTTGTAGTTTCCTATCTCCCAGTGCTTGATTTAGGACCCGATACGGTGCTGTGCACCAATGAAGCCATTCAAATGGATTTATCGCATTATGATAATTATTCTTTAGCTGGTTTTGCCAGTTATTATTGGGAGGCGGATATAGGTCCAAATACGTATTATGATTCTTCTGCTAATTACCTAATTGATAAACCAGGTCTTTATCACCTTTCAATTTACACCGATTCTATTTGTGGATCTACCACCGATGAGTTTGAGGTATTCTATAATAATGTTGAGGCCGATTTGGGCATTGATATTACCAGTGGCTTGTGTGTGGGTGATGTGGAAACTCTTGATGCAACTTACAGTAATCCTGTTTTCGGAAATACCACATATATGTGGAGCACTAATCAAAATACGAGTACGATAAATGTTACTACATCGGGCACATATACCGTTACGGTAAGCCTTGATGAATGCGAAGATATTGATGAAATAGAAGTGTGGTTCGATCAAGCCTTGCAGCCTCCGTTAGCAGACAGCGAATACCTTTGCATTGGTTCGTCGATATTGCTTGACGCATTAAATCCGGGCGCTAACTACATCTGGTCAACCGGTGGTTTTGCCCAGGAGGAAGAGATATTAACAGCGGGAATTTACACATTAACCATTAGTAATGCATGTGGTGCAATAACCGATGAAATAGAATTACTAGAGCTTGGTGATCCTGCAATTGATTTGGGAGCAGATATTACAATTTGCGAAGGAACAGTTGAACACCTTGATGCGGATAATGGAATGTCGGATCAGACTTTTAGCTGGAGTACCGGAGCGCAAACCCCGCAGATCGCAGTTGCTTCACAAGGCATTTATTCGGTTACGGTAAGCAATCAATGTGGTAGTTCCATGGACATGATTTATGTCGCCAGCGAGGCAGCCATAACGAATATATTTAATACCGATACAGCCGTGTGCGCAGGTTTTGTTCTTGATTCTGAAATTGCTGATGCAACCTACTCATGGAGTACTGGAGAACAAACACAATCAATTGTTATAAGTGCTACAGGCGATTACGAATTAGAGATTACGAATGCCTGTGGAACTGTCTCAGATATTATTCATGTTGAAATAATTGATCTTGTTGATCAACTACCTTCCGACACAAGTTTGTGCCCTGGTGTTACGCTTTTGCTGGATGCAGGCAACACAGGCGCTCTTTATCAATGGTCAGATGGTTCAAATAATCAAGTTGCTGAGATAAACACGGCAGGTATTTATACGCTTGAAATGATAAACGAATGTGGATCCACCTTTGATACGATTGTTGTTAGTTCATTTAATGTAAATCTTGATTTAGGAGAGGACACAGCTATATGTGCGGGTGATATTTATATTTTGGATGCCACACAACAAGATGCAAGTTACCAATGGTCTACCGGAGAAATTACACCAAGCATTGAGGTGTTAACAAGCGGACAATATGCAGTTACTGTATCTCATCATTGTGGAGATATTGACGACGATGTAAGCATTGAAGTGTTAGAATCACCTGAAATTAGCTTTGGCGTAGATTCTCTTATCTCACAAACAGACTCTGTTTTATTATCACCTAACTTGTTAAATGTCAGTTCATGCGTATGGTCCACTGGTGAAACAGGCGAAACCATTGTGGTAACACAACCTGGTTGGTATACAATTGAAGTAGTAAGCGATGCGGGTTGTTTAAGCACAGCGGCGGTGTATGTAGACTTCTATTGGGGAATTGAGGAGTTTGGAGCAAATAGCAATTCGATTACGGTTTATCCAAACCCTGCAAATAAATTTGTTACCATCAATTATGCAACGTTTCCTGTTGATCTTGTGCAGGTATTTAATTCCTTGGGACAGCTTGTGATACAAAAGAATGAGACAGGTAAAGGTCTGCTTAGAATTGAAACAACTGGCTTGCAAAATGGGTTGTATTTTATTAAGCTTCATACGGAAGAAGGACATATCTTTGTTGAACAATTTACGGTGAGTCGTTAGTGTTTCTAGTAAATGATTGAAAGCGTTGATAGTATGCAATTCTATTGTTTGCTTGTTGAAAATTAATAGTAGAAACCAATAATAGCACTTTAAATTATTTTGGGAAAAACCTTAGGTTTGGTAAACCTATAATTAACTAATACTTTTTATCATGAAAAGACTAGCTACGCTGCTTATCGCATTGTTTACGATTACTTTAATAAGTGCCCAAAACACTGGAGGAATATGGTACTTTCCTGAAAATGCTGGTTTGAGTTGGTGTGGAAGTAGTCCGTTTCCTATGAATGATCCGGAGGTGATTTTCGATGGTCAGCTACAAACTGGCGAAGGAGTTGCCACCATTAGTGATGCTAACTGTAATTTGTTGTTTTATACCAACGGAGTTAATGTATGGGATGCGACACATTCAGTAATGGCGGGATCAATGGCAACCTCGTTTGGAGGAACACTTAAAGGCGATATTTCTGCTACACAATCGGCTGTAATTGTTCAGAAACCATTGGATTGGAATATCTACTATATATTCACAGTTCCGGCTAACTATTCTTCTGAAGGTCTTCGATATTCAAAAGTTGATATGAGTTTGAACGGAGGTTTAGGTGATGTAGATATTATAGAAAAGAATCAATTGTTATATACGCCAACAACCGAGAAGCTTACTACTGTCTGGCATGCAAATGGATTAGATGTTTGGGTGCTTTCACATGAATGGAATTCAAATGGTTTTGTAGCTTATTTGGTCACAAGTAGCGGTGTGAATACAAGCAATCCTGTCATTTCTAATGTTGGCCAGGTTTATGGTTCAACAACTTCAAATAGCAGAGGATATTTAAAGGTTTCACCATCGGGAAGTAAACTAGCTGCGGCTGTTCAGGGTGAGGCATTCTATGAGCTTTATGATTTTAATAATTTTACAGGTGTTGTCTCTAGTCCAGTGTTATTACAGCAACCTAATTATGTCTATTGTTACGGTGTAGAGTTTTCAATGAATGAAAATTATCTTTATGGATCTGAGCGATATGGTTATGTATTGAGACAGTATGATTTAACAGCTTCAAATATTCTTGCCTCAGAAATACAAATTGCCACCTTAGGTTCTGCCGCTGGTGGCGCCTTGCAAAGAGCCATAAATGGTAAAATATATTTGGCAAGAAATAGTACAAATTATTTGGGGTGTATTAATTCTCCAGATGTTGGTGGTTTGGGAAGTAATTATGTTGATCAGGCAATTTATCTTGGAGACACTGCAGGGACAGAGGTTCGAGTTTCGCGAGAAAGTTTGCCAGCTATGCCGCAGCCTGTTTTTTTTACACTTGCTCCATTGGATATTGTTACCAGTTGCACCGATAGCATTACCTCATTTAATATAAATATACCTTCGAATTTCGATACCGCTTATTGGAATCTTAATTATCCAAGTACCGATCCACAATGGAATCTAAGTACAACAAATGCTACTTTTGATTTCCATTATTCTACGGCAGGGCTGTATCAGGTGCAGTTAATTACCTTAACAGCAGGTCAGCTTGATACAAGCTACTATGATGTTTGGGTTGCCTATCAAGCAGATGTTGATTTAGGGCCAAATCAAAGTTTGTGTCCTGGCGATTCTTTAGTATTTGATTTCTCGTTTAATACAGCAAACTCCTTAAGCGGAAACTGTACCTATCAGTTAGAGTCGGAAATTAATGGCGTTGTTACAGTTGATACAATGCCGGATTTCATAATTAACCAAACCGGTGTTTATACCTTTAGTGTATATACCGATACAATATGTGGATTTGCAATGGATCAATTAATAGTTGAAGACGGCAATGTGCCGGTTGCACCATTACCAAGTCAATTATTTTCATGCACACCAGATACATTTGTTTTACACGCTATGAACGAGGGAGCAAGTTATCATTGGAGCACAGGTGATACAACACAGCTAATTCAACCTATTGGAGCAGGAACTTACACGGTAACTGTAAGCAATTCTTGTGGAACAACTATCGATAGTGTTATAATCGAAACTGTGGAGTTACCAATTATCGAACTAGGAGCCGATACGAGTATTTGTGAAGGGGAAAGTCTTACGCTTAATGCTTTTTGCACAGGCTGTACTTATCTTTGGTCTACTGGCGAAGTGACTGAAGAAATAATAATTGGCACAGCAGGAGTTTATGAGCTAACCGCTAGCAATATATGTGGGGCAAGTGAAGATATAATTTCCCTAAGCATATTACCGTCACCAAACGTAAGTTTTTCTGCTGATACAATTATTGCTTCAGGTAGTGAGTTTCAGCTTTTTCCGGCGGTGACTGGAGCTGTTGAGTTTTTATGGTCAACTTCCGACACACTGGCTGTGCTTATTGTTTCACAACCAGGCTGGTATTCCATTGAGGTTACTAGCGCTGAGGGTTGCACTAGTTCAGCTGAAGTTTATATTGATTTTCTCTGGGGGCTTGAGGAACAAGAGCAGGTTGAGGCAAAAATTTGGGTTTATCCGAATCCGGCAAATGAACATTTGAACATAAAATTACTCGATAATTCACAAGCAAATTATACATTATTGAATTCAACAGGACAGTTGATTCAGCAGGGACAATTCGAACAAGCAAATAATAAATTAGATGTTAGGAATTTTAGTGAAGGTTTGTATTATCTGAGCATAATGCTGGAGAATGGAATGCTTGTTACAAAGCCTATAGAGATTTTAAGATAAGCTATAAGGATTAAGAATTAATTGCTGTAATAGGGTTAGCTGCGCAGCTCAATCTGCTTAAGCAGACTCTTGAAGATAAAATAGTGGAATGGTAAAAACATGAACCAGTAAATACGACCCCACAGTGAGTCAACATAGAAATATGTTTTAACACTCAGAGTGCGTATCCCTTCTTTTTCATGAATAGCAAATCGTAGCCAGGCTTGTCCGGGTAGTTTCATTTCTGCGCGCAATAGCAATAGTTGGTTTGCCTTTATATCTTCTACGCGCCAAAAGTCAAGAACATCGTTTACGCGTAACTTTCCTGTGTTTTTTCTTCCTCTTGAAGAACCTACACCAAGGAATATTCGGTCAATGTATCCTCTTAAGCGCCACATCCAGTTATAATGAAACCAGCCTTGTTTACCTCCGATGTTGCAAAAAGTGTTGAATATACTGTATGCTTCTTTATTGGTCTTTACGAAATACTCACTTTGATAATCAGGTTGATGTGGTTTTGCTTTTAAATGCTCCGCCAATTCAAAGGCTGGAGGGTATGCATCCGACCACCTCGTGTTTATTTTATTTTCACGTTCAAGGTTATTTGCTTTTAATAAACTGTCACGGTACGATACCGTCTCGAAAGGAAGATAATGTTGAATTTCCTGATTGTTACAAACAACCTCATTCATTACACTTCCCATTAAGCATCGCGTAATTGGTGCCGGAACCGGAGTAATAAGGCTCGCCACATAAGTGCATGTTCGCCTAAGGTTGAATGGCGATGGAATACTTATATAATTGTTGCCGGCAACCTCAGCCTGGATCTTCAGCATTTCCTGGTAGGTTAAAATGTCGGAGCCGCCTATGTCAAAAGTTCGATGTTCATCAATATTACTTTCTAAAATGCCAACCAGATACTTAATGACATCTCGCACAGAAATGGGCTGACAGCGGGTTCTTGCCCATGGAGGCATTAATATTATTGGAGCATTTTTAACCAAGTGCTTAATGATCTCATACGAGGCACTTCCTGATCCAATAATTATTGCAGCTCGTAAAATAATGGTTGGCACCCTCCCTGATTGAAATGCTTCTGCTACATCGGTACGGCTGCGCAGGTGAGGGGATAGGTTGAGTTGTGTGTTACCCAATCCGGACAAGTAAATGATTCGTCTGATATTTTGATCTGCGGCTACATCTCGAAAAGTCTTCGCGGCTTTGTGATCAGCAGATTCAAAATTATTTTTTCCCAGTAGGAACGAATGAATCAGATAATAAGCGGTATGTATTCCTTCTAATGCCGCATAGAGTGTTTCTTTTTTTAGCACATCACCAATAACTATTTCGCAATTAGGAAACCGATCAGTTAATTCGTCTGAGTGCGCTCTTACAAGAATTCGTATGTTATAGCCGCGATGTAATAACTCAGGAACCAAGCGTCCACCAATGTATCCTGTTGAACCGGTTATCAGTATTTTACCTAATTCCGGTTTTGGATGAGTGGGAAGCTCAGTGCAGAAATATAATGAATTGTCCTGAGATGCTTTCATGTATAGGCATTGGCTTGTTAAATTCCGATAATAACACCTAATTATCTTCTATTACTAGAATGCAATATAATAATTCAGGATTGATTTAGCGGAGTATTCATGAAATTTGTCATGAATGGTTATTTTATCAGAGAAACCTGCAGCAATAGATTGATTGTCGTACGCCTTGTTAAAAAAGGATCTAAGACTGAAAGATAGATGCTTGATTGCTTAGTTTAGCGGTAGACTAAAATAAAAATCAGATCCAGTGCCTACTTCTGATTTAACGCCAACTTTACCTCCGTGCTCTTCAATTATTTTTTTGGTAATTGCAAGTCCAAGCCCTGTGCTAGTTTCGCTAGCTGTGGTTTGAACCGAGGTTTTTTCGAAGGCCTTAAAAACAAGGTTCAGCTCATTTTCGGGTATGCCTTGTCCCTGATCTTTAATATGTATTTCAATATTGCTGCCTAGTGGGATTACCTGAACTTCTATGCTGGTTTCAGGAAAGGAATATTTTATTGCATTGCTAATGAAGTTATTCATTACCTGTTCAATTTTGTTTTTGTCGAATTGCACCTTGCAGCTGTTGTAACCGTTGGAAAGTTTCAGGTCGATGTTTTTATTTTTGGCAAAAACCTTATTTTTTTCAATGTTCATGGTTAGAAAGTTCCTGATGTCGATTGGTTCTTTCTTTAGAGCTATTTTGCCAGATTCTATTTTTGCAATATTCAACAAATCATCCAGAAGGGCTAAGGAGAATTTACCCGATTCTTTAATGATTTTTAGGAACTCTTCAATTTCCTCTTTTGGGAAATCTGAAAATGAGTCTAATAAAAGCTCCGTGAAAGAAATGATTCCGCCAATTGGATTCCTAAGGTCATGAGCAGCAATCCCCAGAAATTCATTTTTCTGATTGTTTAAATTACTAAGCTCTTGGTTTTGGAGTTCTAATTTCGATTTTTGGTCGATGAGTTCAGAGTGGTCATCAACAATCACAACGATCATTTTCTTGTTATCGAAATTAATATAGCGGGTGGTGTATTGAAAGTATTTGGTAATTCTTTTTGGACCAATATGGAAGTCGCGATGCAGAATATGCTTACTTGTGGGAACTTTTTTTGTTAATGTTCTTATCATCGAACTCCTTAGCTCGCATTTACTGCAATAGCTTGAATAACCACAGTCAACGTTTTCGTCAATTGCATAGGCGCAACCAATTGTATTCCCACATAGTTTACCTAGTGCTAATTCTTCGTCTGTTTCAAACAGTTTCTCAAAGGAATTATTAAATTTTTGCACTCGAACATTTTCATCTACAATAAATACAGCCGAATTAATATTGTCGAGTATAGCATTTAGAAATTCATTCGATTCTTTAAGATTATTGATTGAGATTGATTTCATAGCTATAATGTTTATTTAAACTCCATACGTAACAAAGCGCACAAAGTTTGGAATTAGACTATGAATCAACTCTAAAGAATTGCCTTGTTCAATAGTAGCAATTTACAAGAATGTCTTTAAATGGAACTTATCGAACCAAGGTTACTCCACCGGTTATTTCTTTTACCTCACCATTCCCATTGGAATATCTGATGATGTATGGATATACTCCCATTGGAGCATTCTCATTTTGAATTTTACCATCCCAGCCAATTTTCAATTCGTTCGACTCGAAGATTAAACTTCCAAGCTTGTTGAATATTTGTAGGTTGTAATCTTCGAATCCTCCAAAGGATAGGAATGGCTGAAAGTATCTATTCTTGGTAATGTTTGATGCAGGTGCAAAAGCGTTTGGCATCCAGAATACTGGTTCCGATATTAAACAAATATCATTTGATTTACTAACGCCCATAATCCCATATGGATTATTCTTCTCATGCGCTTCAACAAAATAGCAGAACTTACCCGAAAGTACTGGTTGTACCGGATAGGCTGAGCTTTCCGGAGTTTCAACTTCATCCGGGTTTATGATATGATAATACGGGCTGTTCGAGAAGTCTTCAACAAAAGCCTCCAAATCATCCTGAATGGTTGTGTCGCCGTATGGTGTTTGACCAATCAAAAAGGTGTCTTCGCCAACCAATCTGTAAATCGAGAAATAATCAATTTCTCCTTTCCACTGGAAGTAATGAAACCACTCTAATTCGTTAGCCATGTTTCGTAAAGTATTTCCATCAAGCATCATATTTGATGCAATATTGGAATGCTCCGGGAAATAGATAGTACCAGGGCATATATTAACTGCAGCTATTTTGTAGTACCACACCTCGTCGGTGTTAATATGATCGATATAGGTAAATTGATTAAAGAATACTTCGCTCGTATCAAAAGTCTTTATTACTTCAAAATCGTAATTTGGCGAAGATGATCGTAAGAGATCGTAGGCTTTGGTATCAAGATTTTCTTCAACAGTAAAACCTAATTCAATGTTATCCTCTTCAATAACTGAGGCATAATCAGCATTAATGAATGAAGGAGGATGAGGCATATTGGTGTATACTTTAACATGATTTGATGAAGAGATATATTCTCCGGACAAGCTGGTTGCTTCTATCCAATAGGTATAATCGAGGTCTGCCAAAATGCTAAGGTCTTTGTATGAATCAGCATTACCTTCTAATGTAGCCAGCTCAAACGGTAAACTTCCGTCTACCTCAACCATCACCCTATATCTGTATACAGCATCCCAGCCAACATAAGGAGTCCAGCTTAATATTACCTGGCCATAACATTTTCTAAAACTATACTGAAGATGAATTGTATGGTGCTCTCTTTCTGCAAAATCGGATAAGCCGTGTTCATTAAAAGGAGTAACATTGTAACATTCTGCTTGATAGTCTGGATGTGCAAAGCTGTCTACAAATTGCAATTCGGTTGGCAAAACAGTGTCGATAACCAGATAGTCGTTATCTGTAGTTGTGTCCTTGCCCCAGATGTAGTAGCCATCAACATTTATTGATGCCGTTTTATTCCAGAAAATATGAACATAATCAGTGTGTCGGTCAACGGTAACATACTTAAGAACAACCGGTGCTGGTGGATTACTTCCTTGCGCCATAATTAATTGCGGCACTAAAAAGGTAATGGTAAGGATTAGTAAAATTTTTATTGATGACTTATGACTATTCATGTGACTCTTGATCATTTTATAACTTGTCTTACTGTCAAATATCTACTTAAAAAATCAGAAACAAAATTAACAAATTATGGCAATTCACCTCATTCGTATGCTGATAATTAATTAGGCTATATTTCAGCGGTTTCAGTAATAGACGAAGATATTCGAAAAGGTTGTCTGTGAGTGCCTTTTATGTGTTTCTAACTTTAGGATCCAATAAGCCATAGCTAATATCTACAAGAAAATTTAATGCAACAAAGATGCTTGAGATAACTAACAAGGTACCCATTACTACTGGTAAGTCGTACATGTTCAATGCATCAACAATAATAAATCCTAAGCCTTTCCAACCAAAAATATATTCGACAAATACCACCCCTGCCATTAAGCTGGCAAACCAACCTGAAATGGCTGTGATTACCGGGTTTAGTGAATTTTTTAGTGCATGAACAAATAAGATACGTGTAAAGGTTAATCCCTTAGCCCAGGCTGTTCGTATGTAGTCTTGTTGCAGTACGTCCAGCATCGAATTTCTGGCCAGTTGTAGAATAATTGCCAAGGGGCGAATGCCTAGTGTGAATGCTGGTAGAATGAGGTTTTTTAACTGCAAACGTTCGCCATCGCCAAAGTCATCAATTTCTGTTAAATTACCCGTAAGGTTAAGTCCTGTTAGGTCGCCAAGAACATAGGCAAAGAACCATCCTATTAATATGGCTGCAAAAAAAGAGGGGATGGACATGCCCATTGTAGAGATTAAAAGAGCAAGCTTATCAAAAATTGAATTCTTATAGATTGATGCGATAATACCCAACATGATTCCGAAAAGCGAAGCAAAGAACATAGCGCTAAGCGCTAATATAAATGTGTTCGGTATGGTTTCTGAAATTATTTCGGCAACGGCTTTTCTGCTTTGATACGAGCGCCTGAGATAAGGCGGTTTTAAAATCAGGACACTTGAACTTCCAAACAAGGTTAGCTGGTACCATGTTTTAAATTCTTGCGCTTTAAGATGAAAATTGCTTTCCGGTTTGAGGCTGTAAAAGCTAATAGGTGCCAGATCGTTAATGTATTTCAGATATTGTGTTGTTAGCGGAAGGTCCAGCCCGAGGTCTTTTTTTATCGCTTCAACCGACTGTACATCTGTTCGCTGGCCCATAACCATTCTGGCCGGATCGCCTGGCAAAACATTAAACAATAAAAAAACGACTGTTACCACTCCAAATAATATAAGGAAGCCGTAGAACAGTCGTTGTATGAAATTTTTTATCAAGCGATTATTATTGAGCAGGTAACTTTTTATTGCGCATAAAGTTAATCATTACAAAGAATGAAACGATGAGTAAACCTGAGAGTATGAAACTTATGACTAATAATTTTTGATTCTTCTCTCTAAAATTATTTAAAGTATAGGCTAAAAAGTTATCCTTGAAGGCATCAACTTCCGGAATGTCGTTATAGCTCAACTTGCCGAGAATTGTTCCGTCCTGAATTAATACCAAGCCAGGGTTTGCTCTAATGATGGTTTTCAAGGTAATCTCATCCATGTTGTAGAAGTCGTAGTAAGCTTCTGTATTGTCCTTAAAATCTTCAATTTCATTGCTTGATGAAGTTAAACAAAAGAAGGTATGACCATGAACCATGCAGTAATCGGCTAGTTCATTAATTTTTTGTTGAGCATCGATATTCGACTTATTCAGGTCATATGCAACAAGCATAAAGGTGAAACCTGGATTGTTCATTAACTGATCAGTTAGGTCGTCGCCGTCCGCTGTTTCAATCATGAAATCATGAATTGGTGCTTCATAGCCTTTTTTTACTAATTCGCTGTCCGTAGAAACCCATGTCCATGTTTCATCAGGATATTCTGGATCCACAAATTCTTTCTCCACTCCATCTTTTTCGTAAACTGATACAATCCGGTATTCATCCAAAGGAGCGTCTTCCGGAGTGCTCATATCGGTAGGGATATGCGTACCAACCTTGTAGGGTCTAAAGTCAATTATAGGCAGATGATTATAAGAAAATACGGAGCTATACGCGATAATGAAAGTAAATAGTCCAACAACCAACCATTGCCCTATTTGATTAAATCTGGAGGTGTAATGTTCTCTTTTTATAAATGCAAAAATAGTTGGTACCAGCAATACTATGTTTTTATAAAATGTTTGCCAGTTATCAAGAATTAGTGCATCACCAAAACATCCACAATCTTTTACCGGATTGGCTAAAGCCAGGTAAAATGTTAACGGTGTAAAAAGAGCCATGAATAATAATGCACCCCATGCACCAAGTTTTATTTTAACATTAAATACAAGCGAAATTCCTACAATAAATTCGATGGTACTTAGTACTATAGCCAGGGGCAAGGCAATACCATGTAGCCAGTCAATACCAAAGGCATTAAAATAATCTGAAAACTTGTAATTGGATCCGAGGGGGTCTACGGCCTTTACAAAACCGGAGAATATGAATACTACTCCAACCAGTATTCTACTGATAAACATAAGTATTTTCATGAGTCGTTATTTGTTTGGTTAAACTTATTTATTGTTGTATTCCAGTTTAATGAGTGCAAAAACAGCGTAATTAACCATGTCGTAAAAGTTGGCATCAATACCTTCCGAAACAAGCGTCTTGCCCTTGTTGTCTTCAATTTGTTTAATGCGGTTAATCTTCATTAAGATTAGATCAGTATAAGAGCTGATACGCATTAGACGCCATGCCTCGTCGTAATCATGGTTTTTATCTTCCATTAATGCTCGCGCTTTTTCAAAGTATTTTTGATACAGCTCCGCGGCTTTCTCATTGGACAAATCAGAATCATCCGCCAAACCTAACTCTAGCTGAATGATGGCCATTATTGAATAATTTACGATGCCAATGAATTCTGATTTAAAGTCATCTTCAACCTTTTGCACACCCTTCATCTCAATGCTTCTTATTCTGCTTGCCTTAATAAATATCTGATCGGTAATTGAACTTGGCCTAAGAATGCGCCAGGCTGTACCATAATCTTTCATCTTTTTTAAATAGAGGTCGCTGCAAACTCCAATTACATGGTTGTATTGTTCAAGGGTTTTGTCCATTGTATGCGTTTTAGATGCACAAAAGTATTAATATTTTCAGCAGCATTGACAAGGCTAATTATTTTAACTTTGCATTTAAGTTATTTTAACGATTTTTAGATTTATTAAGATTTTAAGCAAAGCGGTTGAGATGTCTTTATTAGCGTGTGATTCAAGTTTCCATAGAAAAAAATCTATAAATATTAACGGTAGTCTTCTTGATTTAAGTCAGGCAAGGATTATGGGGATATTAAATATTACACCCGATTCTTTTTTCGACGGTGGACGCTACAACTCTGAGCAGTTAATCAGAATGCGTATAAAAGAAATGATTGATGAAGGTGTTGATGTTATAGATCTTGGAGCAGTCTCGTCCAGGCCAGGAGCAGCTCTTTTAACCGAGGATGAAGAATGGGGTAGGTTGTCGCCAGTCCTTGATATTATTAAATCTGAGTTTGCAACAACACCATTATCAATTGATACTTTTCGATCCTCAATTGTTCATCGTGTTTTTGATAAAGTAGGCAGTGTGCTGGTAAATGATATTTCCGGTGGTGATTTAGATTCGGAGATGTTTAAAACGGTTAGTGAGTTGAAACTACCTTATATGATTATGCACATGCAGGGCATACCTTCTACTATGCAGCTTAACCCGCAATATGAAGATGTTGTTGTGGATATTTGTAAAACATTTGCTCGAAAACAAACCGAGCTGATGGAAATGGGTTTGAATGATTTGATTATTGATCCGGGCTTTGGGTTTGGAAAAACACTTGAACAAAATTATGCCCTTTTGAATCGCCTGGAGGCCTTTAAGATTTTTGAATTGCCGATTGCTGTAGGGCTGTCGCGAAAATCGATGATTTACAGGGCCTTGGAATGTGATGCCACAGAAGCACTTACCGGCACCATTGCATTGAATACAATTGCCCTAAATAATGGAGCAAATATTTTACGCGTTCATGATGTGAAAGAGGCGGCGCAAACCATTAAATTATTTGACTTGCTGCAAGCCTCTAATTAGTGCAATAGTTTTTTTAAATTTGACCTCACATTATTTACAATGGAATTAATATTTATCACCGTACGTTTTCTTGATATCCTTGATATTCTGGTATTCGCATTTTTGCTGTATCAGATTTACATGCTCATTAAAGGAACTACGGCAATAAATATTTTTACTGGTGTTTTTGCGCTATATGTGCTATGGCTTTTCGTTAAAGCGCTAAACATGCAGTTGCTAAGCAGTATCCTGGGGCAGTTTATCGGTGTGGGAGTAATCGCCCTCATAATTGTTTTTCAACCAGAATTGCGCAAAGGGTTGTTGCTATTAGGAAGTAGACAGTTTTCACAGGAACGATTTTCTTTTATGCGACTGTTTACTGGGGGTAGTAATTATAGCTCAAGGGTTAAAATTACCGAAATTGTTACGGCATGCCGAAGCTTATCAATGACCAAGACGGGTGCTTTAATTGTTTTTCAAAAGAACACTAATCTCAGCTCATACCTTACTATTAAAGATGTTCTGAATGCTGATACCAGTAGCCGTTTATTGGTAAATATTTTTGTAAAGAATAGCCCGTTGCATGATGGAGCGGTTGTGATAAATGGTCCTAAGATTTATGCAGCCAGATGTGTTTTACCCATTTCTGAGCTTGAGCTACCTGGCGATTTTGGTATGAGACACAGGGCTGCGGCCGGTATTACAGAACTCACCGATTCTGTTGTGATTGTTGTTTCTGAAGAAACCGGAAATATCTCCTTTGTGAAAGAAGGTAAGTTTGAAATAGATATTTCGACCAAGGAGCTTTTGGCATTAATGGAGAAAGAGTTTCTTGTTGAGTCAACCAAGCAAAGTCCTATTGAACGCTTTTTTAATGTGAAGGTGCAATAATCTTAATCTTGATATTTCACTATTTGCACATTCTTATAATAATGTAATAGGATTTCCTTGTAGTTTTTACCTTTGCGGGCCATTTCCATGGCACCTTCCTGGCACATGCCCACACCATGACCATAACCTTTACCTTCGAAAAATAATTCGCCCTCTATGGGAATGATATCGAAATAGGTTGATTTTAATTTCCAGTCTGATCTAATTTTTTTTAATGGAATTGAGTCGTCATGCATCAGGTAATAAAGTTGACGTGTTTTCTGATCGTACTTTAGAAATTCTTCTTTTAAGGTGTCGGTATTTTCAATCCCTTCTTGTCTCAAATAGTTAATCCATTCATCCATCGTTATTGATCGTTCCCAGCTGGCATGTGGGCTTTGCAAGCAATATTCTTCCTCAATTGGAATAAGATAGGGTAGTGGCATGGTCCATACATGTTCAGACCTTACGGTTTCGCCACCGCAGTTGGAATGATATGCTGCTGTTATTAAGGAATTAGAATTATCTACAATAACTAGTTTTTGTGTTTCGCTAACCGCATAACTAATTTGTGGATTGCCTTTGCTTTTTCCATGATATGCCTGGCAGTGAACTTCGTCACAAAGTTCGAATCCTTCTTCCTTGTGGCGGTCCAGATGTCCATATGCATAGGTTCGGCAAAGCATAGCTTGTACCTTGTAATATTCCAGCGAAGACTTTGGTCCCCCTTCCGTTTCAACTGTCCCTGCCAGGTATTTTGCAATTCCAATTATATTGACCATTTGTAGATAACCATTTGCTGCCGTTAGAATAAAGTCATCTTCATAAATGCGTGAATTTATTGATGGTAGCACAGGTTTGATCTTTAGCTCATTGTTTGTGAGCTTTCCACGAATCTCCACATATCTGTATCGACCGATTTCCTTTCCGAAATTTTGAACTTTTACCTTATCCTCATCTATCATAAAATAGATGAGGTCATTTTTGCGGAAAGTAGTAATTAGTGTGTCGTTTCCGTAAATTTCATATTCACCGCCTGACGGTGTTGCAAGGATTGTTTTAATTTTCTGACTGCTAAAAATTTTTACTTTCAGTTGATCCTTAGCCCATACATGTTTCGATAACGAACTAAGCATGAAAACTAGCACCAACAGGAAGATGCCAGAAGTTCTTTTAAGTATGGAAACAGGTCTGCTCAAATTAATCTATTTATTGGTCATTTGTTTGCAAATGCGCTCCGCTATTCGATTCGAAGCACCTGATCCTCCTAACATACTGTATAGTTTTTCGTAGTCTTGAATCATTTCCGTGCGGTAATCTGTATTATTCAAAAGTGCCTCTAGCTCATCTTGAATATTGTTTATTGTGCAATCTTGTTGAATGAACTCTTTAACAACTTCCTGATCCATGATAAGATTCACTAATGATATATACTTTACATTAACGAGCATTTTTGCTATCGCAAAATTAATTGGGTTGGTTTTATAACAAACCAATTGCGGAGTTTTAAAAATTGCTGTTTCTAATGTTGCAGTTCCGCTTGTTACAATTGCAGCAGTTGCTGATTGCAATAAGTTGTAGGTTTCACCAAAAATAACCTTGATTGAGTTTATGTTAATGTATTTACTGTAATCATTTGGTTTAAGTCCTGGAGCCCCTGCTATAATAAATTGATAATCTGTATAAGGTTCAATTGCTTTTAACATTATGGGCAATATTTTAGCTAGTTCCTGGTGCCTGCTGCCAGGTAAAAGAGCTATTATCTTCTTATCTGGCAATTGGTATTGCTCCCTGAAGAGGTATTCCGTTTGCTCGTTTTGTTCAGTGTTTATGGCATCTAGCAGCGGGTGCCCAAGAAAAGCTGCATTGTAATCATGCTTCTTGTAAAATGGCTTTTCGAATGGAAGGATTACATATAGCTGATCAATATGTTTTTTAATGATGTTAATCCTCGATTTCTTCCAGGCCCAAACAGTTGGTGAGATATAGTAAATCTTTTTAAGCTTAGTTGGAAAATCAATTTTTGCTATTCGAAGATTAAATCCAGGATAATCGATGAAAATAATAGCTTGAGGTTGAGTAGCGATAATATCTGCTTCGCAAAGTTTGAGATTTGCTTTTATGGTTGAAAGGTTTTTTATTACCTCTACAAAACCCATAAAGGCCAGCTCTTTAATGTGTTTCACAAGGTGCATGCCCTCAGCTTCCATTAAATCGCCACCAAAACCTCTGAAGGTTGCAGTATTATCCAGGTGCTTAATTTGTTTTATCAGATTAGCGCCATGCAAATCACCTGAGGCCTCTCCAGCTATTATATAATAGTTCACACCCAATCTTTTAATTCATGAATTTTTGAACAACCACAACTAGCGTGTAGAGCAAGGTTGCAAGCAATACTCCTCGTGCAGAGAAATAAAACTTCTTCCAGATAAAGAAGAAAAACACAGCAAGGTTAGAAATTACACTCAAACTTATTACCTGAGCTATCTTATTAACTCTTAGTATATGATCGATAAATTCTCTGAAAGTGAGTGTCTCAAAATACAGTTCATAAAAGATGTAAAAACCGATAAAGGGGAAAATGATTCCCATTATTACACCGAGTGTTGGATTGTCGAATTTAGATCTCATTCTTCAAAATGTTTTAATGCCTCAATTTGTGTGTATGCTGTTAAGTCGGCTTCAACCGGCACAATTGAAACGTAATTGTTCCTTAGTGCCCAATCGTCTGTATCCGTAGCTTCTGGCTCGTGGTTATGGAACTTTCCTGTTAGCCAGTAATACTCTCTACCATGTGGATCTGTTCTTTTGTCAAAACTCTCCACCCATGATGATTTAGCCTGACGACAGACTTTAATTCCTTTAATTTCGTCTAGCGTTATTTTCGGGAAATTAACATTCAAACAAGTACCTTTTTTAATGTTATTCGAAAAAACATTCTCAAGTATGTTCTTTGTGTAATGCACAGGAACTGTGAAGTCAGCAGCTTCGCTGTAGTCAAGAGTAGATAGGCCAACTGAGGTAATTCCATG
>JBFHES010000003.1:0-46115 GCA_041584015.1 Bacteroidales bacterium | reverse complement strand
TCCGCCGGCACAGCTTACAGAGGTTGTATTAACTGCTACAACTAAATCAGCTGGCTGCGAAACAGTAGCCGTCGCAGTTGCAGTGCATCCATTCGCGTCAGTAATCAACAAAGTGTAATTACCAATAGTAAGTCCACTTATCGAAGTTCCTATGCCGCCTGTTGACCATTGATATGCGTACGGTGAAGTGCCTCCACTAACACTCGAAGTTATTGATCCATCTGCAAAACCAAAGCAGGAGACATCGGTAACATTCAAGTTTAAGAGAAGAGGAGCAGGTTCGTTTATGGTAAAGGTTGCTTGAGCATTACAACCGTTGTTATCATAAACATTAATAGAGTATGAGCCTGCCGGAAGTCCCGTTAATGTAGAGCCTCCTTGAATGCCTCCCCACCAATAGGTGTATGGGGCAATACCTCCGTTTACAATTGCATTGGCCATACCATCAGCATCACCATGGCATAAAACATCGAAAGTAGTAACGGACAATGAGAGGGCGGACGGTTCGGTTAACGTGCATTGTGCTGTAGCCGTACAACCATTATTATCTGTAACAGTGAGTGTGTACGTTCCAGGGGCAAGGTTACTTATGGTTGATGTGGTTTGCCCTGAGGACCAACTATATGCTACCGGATTAATTGCACCACTAACTGACGCTACTATTGACCCATCCTGATCACCCTGACAGAGTATGTTTGAGCAATTGAGTGATATAGCTACCTGAGCAGGAGATCCAACGGTACAAGAGCCAACAGCACTCGCACCGGATCCATCTGTAACCGTTACCACGTAAGTCCCGGCTACTAAGTTAGACTGGAATGCGGCTGTACCAATACCTGGCGACCATGCATAAGAGAAAGGTGCCACACCTCCAACAGGAGTGGCCAACACAGATCCATCCTGATAACCATAGCAGCTTACAGGTGTACATGCAACAATTACATTTAGTGTAGAACCACCAAAAATAGTACATGAATGACTAGCAGTACATCCATTGGCATCAGTAACCGTAACAGTGTATACTCCTGGTCCAAGGTTATTAATTGTAGGTACATTAAAATTACCAATAGACCAGTTATAGGCGTATGGTGGTGTACCTCCATTCGTGATAGTGCTTACACTACCGTCATTGGCTCCGCTTGAGCTGATATCAAAACAGATTGCTGTGATTGATAAGAGCGGTGGTTCATTTACTGTACAAGATGCTGTTTCAGTGCAGCCTTGGGAATCTGTAACCGTAACTGTATAAGTGCCAGCTCCTACATTGTTAAGTGTTGTTCCGCCAACTCCCGGAACAGACCATGAGTAGTTTAATGCACCTGTGCCTCCATTAGCTGACGCTACAACAGAGCCATCGAGATAGCTATAGCAGCTTGCATCAGTGCATTGAATATTAATATTTATGGCTGGAGGTTCATTAATTGTACAGCTAGCTGTTGCCGTGCATCCATTGGCATCTACGACATGAATTGTGTAATTACCTGGAGCCAGTCCTGTTAATGAAGTTCCAAAATTGCCGGCTGGTGTCCAGCTGTAGGTGAGAGGTGCAGTTCCTCCGCTGGTCAATGCCAAAATTTGTCCATCATTGTAGCCGTAACAACTAACATCCGTACAAATCAGACTTACCACTAATAGAGGTGGATCAATGATATTGCAGGAAGCAGAAGCTGTGCATCCATTGGCATCAGTTACAGTAACACTGTAAATACCAGCACCAAGATTATTAATAGTTCCGGTTGTATGTCCGCTGGACCAATTATAGCTTAATGTTCCGGTTCCACCTGAAGCTCCGACACTGATGGTTCCATCCATGTATCCGTGACAAGAAATATCGGTACAAGTGAGGTTTACGGTTAATAGTGGCGGCTCCGAGATGGTGCATGAAGCTGTTGCTGTACAACCCCTCGCATCTGTGGCCGTTACTGTATAGGTGCCCGGCGCTAATCCAAGCAACATGGACCCTGTGGAACCTCCTGTCCAAGAGTAGCTATAGCCAGCGGTACCTCCGGAGATGTTTGATACAATTGAGCCATCATTATCACCAAAGCAAGTAATGTCTTTGCACACCAGTGAGAGGTTAAGTGCGGATGGTTCTGTAAGAGTAATAGTCGCTGTTTCAGTGCAGCCATTAGCATCGGTTACTGTCAATGTATAAGTACCAGCGCCAATTCCAATTAAGTGCTGTGTTGTTGCACCTGAGCTCCATGCATATGTATACCCAGGTGTGCCTCCGTTAACAGTCACAGATATAGCTCCATCCTGATCACCATAGCAGGTAGGTGTTACCAAGCTAATATATGGGAATGTGATTGCCGATGGTTCATTTATGTTGCACGAAGCTGTTGCAGTACATCCAAAAGCATCAGTTACGGTGACAGTATATGTTGCTGGAGGTAGTCCGCTTATTGTCGATCCGCTTCCACCGTTGCTCCACTGAAAGCTATAGCCTGGAGACCCGCCAGATGCGTTAGCATTTATCGATCCATCATTATAACCAAAGCAAGTGATGTTATAACAGTCAAGTGTGACGCTTGGGTTAGGATGAACGATTACATCAACTGTTTCTATGATCATGCAACCATTTATATCGCTGATGGTAACCGTGTAGGTTGTATTTGCAATAGGACAAACTGAGATACCCGGTGTTGTTGCTCCGGTACTCCATTCGTAAGTAAAGCCACCAAGAGCGGTTGGTGTGGCACAATCACCTTCGCAAATCTCAATTACACTGGAAGAAACACTACCAATCATTGGTGGTGGACCAGGTAAACAAGCATGGTACATGTATCCGTTATCGATCACAAAATTAGATCCCATCACATCAATTGAAACCCATTCAGGATTATAGTTAGGGATGTACAAGCATAAATCATAAAATTGTGTAGGAAGCATTCCATTGATGTTAATTAATGCCGGACGTTCAATGTAGAGGGCTTCATCGGCAAGTGTAGGCGTAAATATTGGTATAGGTGGGCCAGTAGTTGCATTTGGTCCAAGGCTCCATTCAGGCGTGGCCCAGTTAATGGCAAAGATAAACTCTGATGGCAATTGTGGATTAAAGGCTGCCACAGTGAATGTAACATGTATTTCTTTCCAACGCGTATCGTCGAATGGATGATCGTAAAACCAAATATTAAACCATTCGCTTGGGTATTCAACCCAACCATTGGTTCCAGATGGGAAGAATTCAGTACCGCCTGAATTAAGCGGATCAGGATCAATCAATCCAGCTTCATTAACAGTTATCCAGAAGAGGTTCTCCTGCGGACATGGGTTTGTTGCACAGTCAGTACCATCGCCCATATACAAACCACCCAATCCTAAGCATTGAGTTTCCGTTGTGTTTTGACATGCATCATTTGGTAAACAACAAGCGCCAATTGTTGGGCATACCGTGCTTGTACATGAAGTTCCTATACCTCCGGAAACACCTCCGGCATTTGCACAATCTGCAGGTGTGAGGTCCTGACATGTACCATCTGGCATACAACATGATTCGGTTGCTGGTGGACAATTAGCCTGAGCGCAAAGTGTTCCTATTCCCTGGAAATTACCTCCGCTTTGTAGGCAGGTTACCGCATCAAGATTAATACATGTACCATCCGGCATACAGCAGGCACCATCAATGGATGGCGAGCATGTTACAGAATTACAACTGGTTGCATCACCTTGATAGATACCTCCATTCTGAAGACAAGATGCCTGATCCATGTCCTGACAGGTGCCGTCGGTGTAGCAGCAAGCGCCAATAGGAGTAATACATGGGTCGTTGGTACAATCAAGTGTGGCATCCCAGAAACCGCTCATTTGTAAGCATTCTTGTTGTGTTATATCCATGCAGGATGAAGGACTGCCCGTCGGGTCAGGAATACAGCAGCGACCAATAGGACTACAAATCGTTGTGGAACAGGTGGTATTATCTCCTTGATAAACACCTCCAAGTACACTACATATATTTTGTTCAACTTCTACACATGTATTATCCTGAAGACAACAAGCTCCCAGCACAGTGGCACAAGGAGTTGTGCAATCGAGTAGTGGATTCCATTGTCCTCCCAGTAGTGTGCACTCACATTCATAATTTTCATCACATATCAAAACTCCTGTCGGATCCGGGTAACAGCAGCGTCCTTCACTTGGAGGAGCAGCATCAACGCATTCATGCGTAATGATACCATTGGTGATGTTGAAGTTAAATCCTTGTACGTCGATTGAAACCCACTCAGGGCAGTAGTCAGGTATAACGTAACAAAACTCATGATGACCTGCCTCTAATGAGCCGTTCCAAAGTTGCAATGTTGGACGCATGATGTATAACGCTTCATTTGGTCCTACAAGAGTTGGTAACGGTGGTACATCAACTAAAGGGGGATCCCATTGAGGCGTCGACCAGTTTACTGCAAAATCGAGGTAAGCCGGAGCGCCAGGATTAACATATGCTAAATCGAATTCAATGGTAATTATTTTATGTTTGCTTGGGTCGAAGGGATGATCGTAAAACCAAATGTTCCACCAGTTGGTGTTTGGGTAATAATACCACCCACTAAAATCACTCGGGTAACTTGGATCGTCAAAATAGGCAGAGCCACCTCCTGTGAGTGGGAATCCTTGTTGGTCGAGTGCAAGGCTAAAGTCATTGGTATTGCTCCAACAATTAACGGTTGCGCAGTCTGTACCTAATCCTTCAAATGTGCCACCAGCTGCCGCACAGTCGGACTCGCTTGCGGCAATGCATGAACCATCGGGTAAACAGCACGCTCCAGTTATAGATATTTCAAAATATACATCAAAGAAAGAATCTGCCATTTCTCCGACAGCATCTATCACGGTCACAGAATATGTTCCGGGGCAAACACCCATTAGATCGGGCATTGTTGATTGATTGCTCCAGAGGAATGAGTAGGGTGGTGTTCCGTTCATAACGGTAAGGGCAACCGAACCATCGCAACTGGATGCTGAACTGGCATTACTCACAACACCTTGAATGGATAGTTGTGGGAGTCCTGTGTATATGCGCACTTCCGTAATTACACCTTCGCAGGATGAAACGGCAAATTGGCTTGCTTGTATTGGTGATGAAGGCATAAGAATCAGCGTTTGACTTCCTGTAGCCGCGTTCATGTCGCTGGCAATAATCATACCTGACATGTCGTACAGGTAGGCCATTGTGCAACCAATTCCACAGTAATCAACTATATCAATCTCTACTTTTTCTATTGGAGGCATTAACGAAAGATCACCAACTAAACGCCCTGGCCATAACCAAAGCTGACCCGGATCTTTGGCAAAAGAACATGCACCAGCGGTGCAATCTTCTGCTGTTGTTGGAACGATTGTTAATTGAACACCATTTTCAATGACCGGAATGTTACATCCCAGCGGATCAGGAAAATTAAGAGGAAGTATTGTTGATGGAGGATTTACAGATTGAAAGAAAATATCAAAGAAAGAATCAACCTGATAACCTGTGGCATCGGTAACGGTTACATTATATGTTCCCTCACAAAGTCCGGTTGGATTAGGGAAGATCCATCCATCGCCCCAAATATAAGTATATGGCGGAAGTCCTCCTGTTGGAGTAATAGTAATGGCTCCATCGCATAGACCTGCACCTGTGGGGTGCGTTAGCGTGGGATTTAGTTCTATATCAAAAAAGACATCAAAGAAGGAGTCAACATTATAATTATTGGCATCTGTAACGGTAACTGAATAAGTCCCAGGACAAAGCGAAGTAAGGTCTTCACTAACTGCCGTATTGCTCCATAGAATACTGTAGGGAGGTGTACCGCCTGAAATGCTAAGATCTATTTCGCCAAAGCATTCGCCGGGAGCACCGGCATAGGTGACATCTCCATCGATCGAAAGTGGCGTTGTCCCCGTCATGTAAATACGTACTTCGAGAACAGCTCCTTCGCAAGAAGAAACAGCAAATTCGCTACATGCTTGTGCCGTTGTAGGTTGAAGTGTTAATGTCTCAATACCTACTCCTGTATTGGAAGCCGTTGCAATGGGCAATCCGACAAAGTCGTAAAGGAAGGCCATGGTACATCCTGTTCCACAATTATCATAAACATCTAGTTCAATTCTATGAATTACAGGAATGATGCTTAGGTCACCGCTTAAACGAGCTGCCCACATCCATAGTTGGTCAAAGTCTTTAAAGTAATCACACGAACCAGCCGAACAGTCCTCAATGGTTGTTGATACAACCATTAGCGGAATTCCGTTTTCTACGACGGGAATATTACATCCCAGCGGATCAGGAAATTCGATTGGTAATAAGTAGTCGGGCACTTGAGCATAAGAGCTTAATGCAAAAAATGCGGCAATCAAAAATGCAATTAGTTTCTTCATGGTAGTATATTTTTATAAACGCTTGTTATATGTAGCTGAGCGTTTGGTACGCTACCTAACACTCCGTTGAGGTGAGTCTGATTTTGCTTCTAAACAAATTTACCTAAATAACTCCCCTGTGTCAAGTATTTTTTTCAGTTTTACAAATGCTTTAAGTATAAATCTAAGGATAACTTATTTAAGCCATGATGCACAATTTAGATATGCACAAGAAGTGAAATGGGTAAATTGAATATGGGGTGTGCAGGCGGGGAGGAATGGGATGTTTATAATTTAAAAAGAGGTTTCATTACAACAGAATGAAACCTCTTTTTATAGAATGATAAATAAAACTAGAATGGCCAGAAATTATTGTCGAACCATACTTTCTCACGTACTTCTTTATCTATTTCATTTAATAATTTGTGATGTCCTTTTTCCCAATCAGCAAGAAACTGATAAAATTGCTTCTCTTCAGGATCTGTAGCACTTTCAGCTCTATCTGAGTAAACCTTTACAGCTCTAGTCTCAAAATCGATAGCAGCAGAAATGGCCGCCGCCTCAAAGCTTGCCGCATTAATCTGCTTCTTTACCTTTTCAGATAAAATTTGTTCCGTGGTGGTATCTTCATCTTTAGGTACCTCGGTTTCTTTGAACTTTTTGTTTTGGGTATAATGTGCAAATTGTTCGGTTAAGAACTTAATATGATCATCTTCTTCGTCAGCCATGTGCTGAAAGAATTCCTTTACATCAGCATCATCAGCTTTGTCAGCCACATTAGAATAAAATGCTTTTCCTTTTCTTTCCAGCAAAATTGCTGTTTTAAGGATTTCCATTGTTTTTGATTCTTCCATATCTCGTGTTTTTGTGTTATGCAATATTTTGTTTCAAATTTAAAGAATAAATTAAAATCAGCGTCAATAATGCCTCTAAACATATAATAATTTCATTCAAGTACTTTCATGTTTATTTTAACCGAGTTAATTGGCCAGTCGCCTCCGTCGCATCGCACTTTAGCAATGGAGTCTACTACAGCCATTCCCTCTATCACTTCACCAAATACTGTATGAGAATTATCTAAATGAGGAGCGCCTCCTTTGCTTTTGTAAACCTCACGCTTAGCCTTGCTTATTTTAATTTGCTCGCTGTTGGCAATGGCATTCAGTTGAAATTCGGTAAGTAATCCACCTTGAATTATATAGAAATCGAAAGGAGAGGAGCGTCGGTCAGGGTTATTGTCGTAGCCACGACTCATGGCCAAGGCTCCTCGTTCATGAAAATGTTTTTCGCTAAACTCGGCAGGCAATGTGTATCGGCCAAATTTGCGTTGTTTGTTCTTAACATCCTGATTATCGGTTTTACCGCCTTGAATCATAAAATCGTCTACAACACGATAGAACTCTGTATTTTCATAAAATTCATTTTTAATCAGATAAATAAAATTGGCTCTGTGTATAGGCGTATCATCAAAAAGCCTGAGCTTTATATTGCCAAATTTGGTGCTTAACTGCACAATGTTTTCTGGATTTTTTTTACCGTAAGCCTTGAAAAATTCTAGCGCGTTACTTTCGGTCGGACCTGTTTTTTTCTTCTTTGGAGCAGCTGTCTTCTTCTTTTGTTTCTTCTTTACAGTTTTTTCTTTATCAGGTGCTTTCGATTGGGTGTTATCATGCTGATTTCCTGAGCAGCCAAGACTGAATACCAAAGCAAAGAGGAATATTAATTTGTAGATGTATCTGTACATATGCATGCACAAAGATAAACCGATGAGTGGAATTGAAAAAATAAAGTTCCAGGAGGGACAACGGAGCATCCTCCCTGGAACTGATCTGAAACCCCTCTCAGATTTATTCTAAAATTACAGATGATCGCTCTGAAGCATATACAGCAAAGTATCCCAAAGCGCCATTGTTGATGTTGCCAATTAAATTAGCTGGTGGCCCACTGAACATCGGGTTTTGCCCCATTAACTCAAGCTGCGCATTGGTAACGTAATCATAATAGGATTCGTTTATTCCGCTTATTTCGAACGTTATCTTATCTCCTGGCTCAATATATTGCTCGGCTTTGTTGGCATCTAGATATTGGCTGCCGACGCCATTCGTGTAGTTTCCATTAAAGAAATCATCACTTTGAACAAAATATTCATGAATGGTATCCGTAACTAATGTATCGTTAATCAGGGCTCTGAATAAATAAAAATCCTTACGAGGCGGATCATAGGCATAAACCTGAATCTCCCATATGTTGCCCCACTCTTCATAATATGCTAGTCCTATTGAATCAAGTTTAGCAACCGGATTCATAAGTTGTTCCTGCGATTCGTAATTAAGTGATCCACCAATTTCTTGTGCAAGATGAATATGTAGTTTGTAGCTTATATCGCTTATGCCATAAACGTTGTTGCCGGATTCATAATATCCGCTTGTTGCATTCTCAAAGAATATAATTGTGTCGCCAATGCTTGAACTTACGTACACTTCGGCACCACTAACAAGCTGTGCTTTCTCATTTTCAAAGTAATTAGATGTTTTCTTCAACTTAATTATCTGTGTTGTGGTATCACTTGTCAGACTGCCATCAACTACAAGTTTGGCATATTGCTGATCGTCCAGTTCAATATCAAAGCGCTCTGTACATGCATTGAAAACCAGCGCAATTATTATTAAGAAAAATATATTTGATGTTTTCATTTTATTAAAAATTGAAGTTATAGGTTATTGCCGGAATGATTGAGAATAGATAAACCTTCTCGGCGTAAGTAATGTCTGGATTTAGCTCATCTTGTCTGAATCGGAGTGCCCAGGCATTTTTTCTCGCATAGGCATTGTATATAGACAAGTTCCACTCGCCATACCATTTTTTGCCTTCGGTTTGTTTCCCCTTATAGCTGATTGAAACATCCATACGATGATAGTCAGGCATTCGGTATTCGTTACGTTTCGAGTAAACCGGAATTACTGCACCCTGATATTCAAATCGACCGGTTGGTACTGTAACAGGTGCTCCTGTGGAGTACGCCCACGTGGCGGAAGCAGATAAGCGATCGTTAATGGCATAATTTAATACAATTGAAATGTCGTGTGGTTTATCATAGGGTGCTACATACGCTTCACCATTATTTATATCGGCAATCTCGCGTTCAGTATGGGAGTAGGTATAGCTAAGCCATCCGCTTAGTTTCTTAATGTTGTAACGAACCAAAAACTCTGCTCCGTAGGATTTTGCTTTGCCAAATCGCAGTTCACCATCAAAATGCTCATTTAGCAGAAGTGCTGCATGATCTTTAAAATCGATGGCATCTTTCATGTCTTTATAATAAGTCTCAACTGATGCTTCGAGTTTATTGTCGAATAAGTTCCTGAAATATCCAATGGCAAACTGATCCGCGGTTTGTGGCTTTACATTCGGACTTGAAGGGAACCAAACATCAAGCGGTGTGCCTGCCGTTGAGTTTTGTGCCAAATGAATGTACTGCTTCGTACGCGAGTAGCTGGCTTTTACCGACGAGAATTCGGATAGCTGCCAGTTAATACCTATACGTGGCTCTAGACCGGCATAGGTGTTTATTAACTCGCCTTTAGCATAGTTTTTTTGGCCACTAACTAAATAATCATTCGGATTGCTTTTATCATAGTTGTATAATATTCCTTTCCCGAAATTTTGAAAGACAGATAAGCGAAGCCCATACTTGAGCGATATTAGCGAATTAATTTTTTGATCATTGGAGACATAAACCGCTGATTCGAGCGCGTAATGTTTGGGTAATTCAAACTCTGAAAAAATGGATTCGTTGCCCAAGCCTTTTGCCAGACCTGGCTCAAAAGTGTGAAAATTACTTACTGCACCAAATTTTATGGTGTTGTTCATATTTGGATAATAACCAAAATCGAGTTTAATTGATTGGTCCTTTAGATGCGATGTCCAAACAAAAGAATTTGCTGTTCCTTCGGGTACACCAAGGCTGTAATCAAAATCGCTGTAGATAAGTGTGAGGTTTGAAAATAGTTTTCGTGAAAACAGATGATTCCAGCGAATGCTTGCTGTACTGTTTCCAAAACCCATTTGAAAGAACTCGTTTTTAAATACATCTCTGCCGAAATAGCCAGAGAGGTAGATTTTATTGTTTTCATTAATCTTGTGATTAACCTTTGCATTCAGGTCATAAAAATAAAGCGCATTTTCTCTAATGGCTTCTTCCTTTGCCAAGGGCAAAAATATGTCGGCATACGTACGTCGGCCCGATATTACAAATGAAGTATTGTCTTTCACAATAGGACCTTCAAGGCTTAATCGGCTTGAGATGGTTCCAATACCTCCTGATCCGCTTAGTTTTTTTTGGTTGCCATCTTTCATGCGTACATCCAGAACTGAGGATAATCGGCCACCATTTTGCGCCGGAATATCACCTTTGTAAAGCTTTACATCTTTAATCACATCATTGTTAAATACGCTAAAGAAACCGAGTAGGTGAGAAGCGTTATACACGGTAGCCTCGTCCAATAAAATCAAGTTCTGATCTGAGCTACCACCGCGAACGCTAAAGCCTGAGGAACCTTCACTAACGGAATTTACGCCAGGTAATAGTTGAATGGCTTTAACCACATCAACTTCACCCATTAATGCAGGTATCATTTTAATTGTTTTACTCTGCATTTTAACTGTACTCATTTCGTTGCGGGTAATGTTATGATTAGCCTTGTCGGCATTCACCTCAACTTCGTTAAGTGTTAGCTTTGATGTGGGTAATTCGATGGTTAGCATCACATCATCTTTAAGCTGGATGGTTTTTTCGATGGTTTCGTAACCAATGTATGAAAATTGAATTGTGTAGCTGCCCGGTTTAAGGTTCACGCTAAAATAGCCGTAGAGGTTAGAAATTGTTCCTGAGCTTAATTCTTTAACATAGATTGTTGCTCCAATTAAGTCTTCTCCGCTGGATTTATCTTTAAGTTGGCCGCTTACAGTATACTTGCCATCGGGGGTTAATCCGAATGCAGTGCACAGCAGAACAGCACCTATTAGGGTTAAAAGTATTTTTTTCATGATAAGAGGTTTCTTAGGGTTTCTGGGTTATTTAAAAAAGCCAAATAAAAAGCCAATATTAATGTTCGATCCACTGAAATCGCGGCCTTTAAAGCCATTAAATACTTGGCCGTTAACAGATGAAACCTTGTTGTTATTTACTCCACCAACTAGCCTGTAGCCTGCACCTACATTAATTTTAAACCAGGAAGTGATGTTCATTTCTGCTTCGATCATTGGGTTAATTACAAAAATGTTATCATTGGCATATTCTTTATTCCAATCCTTGTATTCACTAATACTAATTTGTCCGCCACCAAGCTTTAGACTGCCACCAAAATGAATGACTTCTTTGTGCTTATGAATATATCCGATCCAGAGACCTCCATGGCCGAAGTCAATCTCATAATTACTATGATTAAGCTGTGGTAACTGGTGCGTAGAGGTAAGTCCCATACCATATCCCCCAACAAAGAACTTTTGGTTGATGAGTAAGGCACCACCGCCACCATTTGAGTAAGCTAGTTCACCATCAATAAATGAGACTTCATGAATTGATCCGCCAAAACCTGAGAATGACAGGTCTCTTTGCCCAAAGAGGTATTGAAATTCATCATCTTGGGCCTGGGCACTGACACAAAACAAGGATAGGGTTAATAATAGATAAAATGTCTTTTGCATGATTAAGTGTTTTGGGTTTATAATTTCATACTGTAAAATCACACTAATGACAAATCAAATGTCAAAACGTTGCATAATGTTTCATGAATTAGAAATAAAATATGAAAGAGTAGCTGACAAGGAGCCAAAGACGAGGAATTAACATTAAATAAAAAGAGGAATTTATAAACCCTTTGTTAGTTTTGCTGTTCATATTGCTTAACAAATTAAACAAAAGAAGAATGGACATATTATTTAGATACCTTCATTTTATCGGACTTTTCGGATTGGTGGCTGCAGTTTTTGCACAGCAAATAATGGTTAAACGAGTGGTTACAAAAGCGGTAATTAGAAAAGTAGCACGAATTGACATAATGTTAGGCATGTCGGCCTTGGTGGTAATTATAACGGGTTTAATGCAATGGTTTGTTTATGGGAAAGCTGCTGAGTTCTTTACGAAAAACTGGATTTTTCATACAAAGCTAACCTTGTTCTTATTGGTGGCAGTGCTCTCGTTAATTCCAACATTTTATTTTATGAAGAATAAGAAAGGTGGCGATGATAACGATATTGTGAATGTTCCTGCAAAAATTAGAATCATTATAATGATAGAAAATACACTGATTTTTATTATTCCATTATTGGCCATATTAATGGCAAGAGGAGTGGGGGCTTTCTAGGAATTGGCGCAAACCCATATTCGAGTACAAGTTTAATAGCTAGAAAACTATATATAAAAAGGAAACCCTCAGCGTAATCTGAGGGTTTCTATTTTTGCAACTAAATTGTTGTTTGATTCTTATTCAGCTTTTAATTGCTTTGCCGCTTCAACAAATAAAGGAAGTACTTTATTTACATCACCAATGATACCATAGTCAGCTGCCTCAAAGATAGGAGCTTCAGGATCTTTATTAACAGCTACAATAATTTTAGATGAGTTAACACCTGCTAAGTGCTGGATTGCTCCTGAAATACCTAGAGCAAAATAAAGTGTAGGACCAACTACTTTACCGGTTTGTCCAACATGCTCGTGGTGCGGACGCCAACCTTCATCAGAAACAGGACGAGAACAAGCAGTAGCTGCACCAAGAATGTTTGCTAACTCTTCAATGCCTGCCCAATTGTCACCGCTCTTCATTCCGCGACCACCAGAAACAACCACATCAGCATCACTTAATAGAATGGTACCTGTCTGCTTGTTGGTTTCGGTAACAGTAGTAAGAGCTGCCGGAACTTCACAGCTATAGGCTTCAATATTTGCATCAGCAGCATCTTCAATAATCTCAACAGAATTACCCACAAGGGTTAAAACTTTTATAGCTGAATTGATTTTAACATTCGCAAAAACCTTTGCAGAATAGGCACGCTTGGTAACAACAAATGGCTCCGTTGAAATTGGCAATGCAGTAACACCTGATGCCAAACCTGCAGTTAATTTAACGGCTACTTTAGGAGCAATTGCTTTTCCGGTGAAATTGTCGGCAAATAATACCACTTCAGCATTTTCGCTTTTTGCAGCATCAGCAATAATAGCTGTGTATGCACTGTTTTCTAAGCCAGCAAAATCTACATTTGTAGTAAGAATTTTTGATGCGCCATACTTACTTAGTTCTTTTAATTCAGATTCGTCGACGTTACCAATGCTTAGTACGGTAACATTTGATCCAATTTGTTTTGCATAGGAAACTAGTTCATAACTCAATTTTTTGAACTTTCCATCCCAATTCTCAGTATATACTAATACGTTCATTTTTCAATCTTTTTGAGTTACTACTATAATACTTTAGCTTCGGTATGCAACAAGTTGATAATCTCTCCAGCATTGTCTTCATCAATCATCTTACAAGCGGCCTTGGCTTGTGGCAATTGATACTCTACATACTCAGTTAAGGCGTCGCCTGCCGCAGCAGGAACAACGTTCAATGGCTTTTTTCTTGCCATCATAATACCACGCATGTTCGGAATACGAGGATCTAATGCAATACCTTTCTGAACAACCAAAACAGCAGGAACCTGAGTTTTAAGTTTCTCAGAACCTCCATCAATCTCACGATTAATAATTAATTCTCCTCCTTCAAGTTTTAAACCAGATACGGAAGATACTGATGCGTATCCCAGAAATTCAGAAACCATTGCTCCAACAGCAGAGCCATTGTAATCACTTGATTCAATACCACATAAAACAAGATCATAACCTTGTGTCTTTACAACTTCGGCCAGTTGTAATGCAACAAAGTATGAATCCTTTGCTTCTGTATCAACTCTGTAGGCGTTATCTGCTCCAATGGCCAATGCTTTTCTCAGCGTTGGCTCGGTCATGTTTGTACCAACATTTGCTACATCAACCTGAGTAATAGCACCACCACCGGTTTCTTTTAACTCTAATGCACGAGTTAATGCTAATTCATCCCATGGGTTAATGATCCACTGTACGCCAGCCTGATCAATCCCTTTCTCATCACCTGTCAACTTAATTTTTGTAGTCGTATCAGGTACATTACTTATACAAACCAGTACTTTCATTTACGATTTATTATTAATGATTTAATTTTTTGCAATAATACAATTCCATGTTATTATTTTAAAACATCTCTTGAAATAACTATTTTTTGAATTTCAGATGTTCCTTCATATATCTGTGTAAGCTTTGCCTCACGCATTAAGCGCTCAACATGATATTCTTTAACATATCCGTATCCGCCATGAATTTGAACTGCTTCTGTTGTAACTTCCATTGCAATATCTGCTGCATATTGTTTTGCCATGGCAGACGCAATTCCGTATGGTTGGTCGTTGTCTTTTAGCCAGGCAGCTTTCAGGCAAAGGTTACGGGCATTCTCTATTTTTACAGCCATATCTGCAAGTTTAAAAGCAATTACCTGATGATTGGCAATTTCAGTTCCAAAGGCTTTTCTTTCTTTAGAATATTGTACAGCTCTTTCGAATGCACCACTAGCAATTCCCAGTGCTTGAGAAGCAATTCCAATACGACCACCTTCTAATGTTTTCATAGCGAATTTAAAACCAAAGCCATCTTCTCCAATTCTATTTTCTTTTGGAACCTTAACGTCTGTAAACATTACAGAATGGGTGTCGGAGCTTCGCATGCCCATTTTTTCTTCATGTGGTCCTAAGGAGATACCATCAGCATGTCTGTCTACCAATAATGCATTTATACCTTTGTGCTTTTTCTCAGGATGTGTTTGCGCAATTACAATATAGGTGCCAGCTGAGTCTGCGTTGGTAATCCAATTTTTTGTTCCGTTTACCAGGTAGTGATCTCCCATGTCAACTGCAGTTGTGCGTTGGCTTGTTGCATCAGAACCTGCCTCTGGCTCGGACAAAAGAAAAGCTCCAATTTTTTCACCTGTAGCCATCGGCTTTAGAAATTTTTCTTTCTGTTCTTCGCTACCATATTTCTCAATACCGTAACATACCAGAGAGTTATTTACCGACATAATAACCGAGACCGAAGCATCAACCTTTGAAATTTCTTCCATGGCTAATACATACGAAACGGTATCTAAACCGCCACCATTATACTTTTCACCAACTAACATTCCCATGAATCCAAGTTCAGACAAGGCTCTTACGTGTTCGGTCGGATAAATTGCTTTATCGTCTCTTTCAATAACGTCTTTAATAAGTTCACGCTGCGCATAATCTCTGGCAGCTTGTCTAATCATTAAATGCTCTTCGCTCAGTTCAAAATTCATTGTGGTAAGGTTTAGGTTTAATATGCACTTTAGGTTCTCAATGAACTTGTAAAACTAATAAAAATTAGAAATACTTAAAGCTACCAAAGGTATGTCTCAAATCTTTTTTCTTAATAATGCATCTGTTTTCAAACCTTCATCAGCTTTAGATTTCTTCTAACTTTGCAGCATGGGCAATCAGTATTTTGAATTCAAACAATTTCTCATCCATCAGGAAAAAACAGCTATGAAAGTGGGCGTTGATAGCGTTTTACTGGGCTCATGGGTGCAGCCCGATTTGTATGCTACAGTTTTAGATATAGGCGCTGGAACAGGAATATTGACATTGATGATGTGCCAGCGTTTTAATGCCCAGATTGATGCGGTTGAAATAGATGGTCCGGCGCATGAGCAGGCAAAAGAAAATTGTGCTGCTTCTCAATGGAACAAACAGATTACTATTCATCATTCGTCCATACAAGATTTTGTTCGTGCTAACAACAGGCAGTATGAATTAATAATTAGTAATCCTCCTTATTTCAGTAATTCTTTAAAGTCGGGTGATAACAGCCGAAATGCAGCGCGCCATACGGATGGCCTTAGTCCAAATGACTTATTATCTAGTGTTGTCCGGTGCTTAGCCAATGACGGAATGTTTGCGTTAATATTGCCTTTACAGGAAGCAAATAGTTTTCAATTTAAGGCAAGCATTTTTGGCCTTTTTTGTAAAAGAAAGCTTAATGTGAAACCGAAAGCTACAAAAGGCGTAAACAGGGTGATAATGGAATTTATTCGTCAAAAATCGGTATGCATAGAGGAAGAAATATGCATTTATGATGGCGCAGCGTATTCAATGGCTTACAAGCGCTTAACGAAAGACTTCTATTTGAAACTTTAGCAGGAGATAGTACTGCTAACAATTGATACACTAAGATTAAATAGTTTGAGCGGTAGGATTTTAAATGCATTGATGCAGCTTTTTGCGATAATAGCAAGGCCCGGTGGGAGTATGCGTGATCGTAGGAGTGTGGTTGAATTGTTTTTAAATCAGCAATTGAATAAGGACATAGCAGACCAGTACCTTAGTCTTTACGATAAACACATTTTGCGACATCAGCAAAAAAACACAGACTCTGCAAAAAAGGAAAAAATACTATCACTTAATTCCGTGAAGGTGATAAAAATATGCGATGGCTTGAAGTCGGAGTTAACGCAACAGCAAAAAGTTATCATCATTATTCGTTTATGGGAGTTTGCCATATCCGATGGTCAGGTTTCTCAGCAGGAAGTTGATTTTATTACGCTCGTTGCTCAGGTATTTAATATCAGTGCCAATGAGTCCGAGAATATCTTCAACTTTGTGACCAGCGATTTTAACGATATACGATTATCTCCTAGCGTATTACTTATTGATGGGAACGATAACGCAGATGCACCTCATGCTGTTTATTTGCATTGTAATGGACTTTCAGGTGAGTTGAAGGTGCTGGAAATTGATTCTGCCAGATTACATGCGCTTCGTTCGAATGCAGCATATAATTTGAAAATAGCGGGCTTGCCAATTTCTAAAACTCAAAGCACTATCCTAAAAAGTGGTATTGCCATTCGTGAATCAAGAATAGACACGATTTATTACTCGGAGATTGTTGCAGCTTTTACCCAACATACACGCCACATTAATTTTATTCTGGAGGCTGAGGATATTAGTTATAAATATCAGAATAGTGACTTTGGAGTTAGTCCCATGTCTTTTAGTCTGAAATCTGGTGAATTGGTTAGTATTCAAGGGGGGAGTGGATCGGGTAAATCAACCTTACTCAATATCCTGAACGGAAAGAACAAGCCACAAACAGGTGGCGTTCGAATTAGTGGGGTAGCTATTTCTGAAAGCGAGAAACTTGAAGGTATCATTGGTTATGTATCTCAGGATGATCGCCTGATTGAAGACCTTACGGTTTTTCAGAACCTCTTTTATACAGCTCAGCTTTGCTTTCGTGAGTTTTCGTCAGGCGATTTGAAAAGACTCTGTATTAATATGCTACAAAAACTTGATCTGGAGCATTTGAAAAATCAAGTTGTTGGTACACCTTTAAACAAAAGCATTAGCGGTGGACAGCGAAAAAGACTGAATATTGCCCTCGAACTAATTCGAGAGCCTGCCATCCTTTACCTTGATGAACCAACATCAGGATTATCCAGTCGAGATTCTGAACATATAATGGATTTGCTGAAAGAACTTGCTCTGAAAGGAAAACTAGTAGTCACGGTTATTCATCAGCCATCTTCAGAAATATTCAAAATGTTCGACCGCCTGTTGGTTATTGATCAAGGTGGTTATTTAATCTACAATGGAAATCCGGTGGAGGCCATTAGGTATTTTAAAACAAATACCTACCAAGCCAATTGGACCGATTATGAATGCAGCAGCTGCGGAACAGTGGCGCCTGAACAAATATTTGATATTGTTGAAGCGAATGTGCTTGACGAATTCGGCAAGAAATCTCGCGAACGTAAGATTACAGCCTTAAACTGGTCGGAGAAATGGATCAATTATTCAAAAGGTAAAACACTTGAAAGATCTGAATTGGATCAGTTACCCGAGAAATCATTTTATAAACCCGGACGATGGAAACAGATTGCTGTTTTCTTTTTAAGGGATATACGATCTAAAATTGCTCGAAAACAGTACCTCTATCTTAATTTCCTTTTAACCCCTGTGTTGGCCTTTGTTTTGGCTTATTTAATTAAGTATAGCTCCTCAGCGGAATTAGAATATACTTATGGTGCAAATCAAAACATTACCATTTACCTGTTTATGGCAATTGTAATTGCCCTATTTGTAGGGCTTACTACAAGTGGCGAAGAAATAATTAAAGATCGTAAAACCGTTGAACGTGAGTCGTTTCTTGGTTTAAGCAGGGGGGGGTACCTTTTATCAAAGATAGCTGTACTACTTATTCTGTCTGCATTACAGGCTTTGCTGTTTGTAAGTGTTGCCAATACTGTTTTGGAAATTAATGGTTTGTTCTGGGATTACTGGTTGATTTTATTTAGCTGTTGGGTATTCTCAAACTTGTTGGGGCTTAATGTCTCAGATGCAATGAAATGGCCGGTTTCCGTTTACGTGCTTATACCTTTTATTATTATACCACAGATTGTATTGAGCGGGGTTTTAATACGATACGATAAACTTAACCCCAATCTGGTAACGCATATAGGCGTTCCTTTGGTAGGGGAGTTTATTACTGCTCGTTGGGCATTCGAGGCGCTCGCGGTGCGACAACATAATCAAAACGAATATCAGCAGAGTATTGGTCAATATGATGCACTAATCAGCAAAGCTCAGTTTAAGCTTAACTTCTTAATACCAGAGCTGAAACAAATAGCCAATGGAAATTCACAAAAAGAGGAAAACATTATTCAGAATCACTTAAATGAAGAAAAACAACATCTGGCTGATGGCTTTGGGCAGGCATTGGCGCATCGTGATAGTATAGGTTTTTGTATTGGTGAAGTTGAAAGCTTTTACAGGCAGGTGAACTCTATCGCAACTAAAATGAAAGACAGTTTGATTTTTGAAAAAGAGGGGCGTTTGGGACTAGAGGAGTTTAGGAGATTTAAGCTTGCTAGTTATAATGAAACCCTTAACGACTTTGTTCGGAATAATGATAGTCCGGTAAAAATGCTTGTCGCAAACGATTGGATTATTCAAAAGTCGGATCCAATTTTCAGAGCTTCTGAAAAAGCATTTTTCCAATCGCACTTTCTAGCGCCTAGTAAAAGAATGTTTGGCTATCAGTTAGATACATTTGTTGCCAACGTGTTGATTATTTGGCTTGCAATAATTGGAATGTATTTAATGCTCTATTTCAGTCTTTTGAAAAAGATTGTTGAACCCATTCAGTCGTGGAAGAATCGCAAATAAAGGCACTCGCCCTAACTGCTTATTTCCACCATTTCAAACGGAATATCGATAATTGATTGATAATCTTCACCAGCTTCAAGCATATCTTCATCATCATCTTCGAAATACCATTTTACCGAAACTTTGCCACCTTTTACGGTAATCTTCTCAAGCTTCTTAAAAATATCGAGCAAACATTTAGATGATGCCGTATTGAAGTATTCTAATTGCATGTGGAATATCGTATTTGCGGGTGGTTGTTCAGCATATTCCTCAATCCATTTAAATATTGGAAGGTAAAACTCAATGGAATTTTCAGGGATAGATCTACCTTTAATTATGAGGTTTCCCTCGTTAGGGTCTAAATTAATTTCAGGAGTTTTAGAGGTTCCTCCTTGTGTATATGAATTCATATGATTTGATCTTTTAAGGTTTAAATCTAGTGTCAGGAAACTATAGTCTTCATTGTAATCATGAAACTTGTACTCAAGTTTATTTCCTGTTTTTCTGGCAATATCAACAAGCCCAAGTCCGCCACCACCTTTGTCAGTATATTCATTATTGCCAAGTATTTCGCGGTATAGCATTTTTAATTCTTCTGCATCTAAGGCATTTACCTGGTCAATTCTGTTCTTCAGTAACCTTATTTGGTCTTTATTAATAAAATTACCAGATGATATTTTTATCGTATTAGCGTTTTTTGATACGAGAAAGATCGCAAACTGAATTGCTGCCTCATCGTCGCTATCAACCCCTCTTTCAATATGATGATATAGGTTTTGTACGCTTTCAATGATAACGCGAAACGCCTTTTTTATCAAGGCTTGTTCAAGTCCACTCTTGTTAAGAGATAGCTCAATTTGTTCAATAACATCATTTACTGAATCTTCGGTAAAGTTCCCTTCAAACGAATACAATATCTCACCATAGTCCGTTTGTTGGTAAATGCCCTTAATAAATTCATTCATGCTTTAATCTTGTTGAATCAATAGCAAAAGTAGTAAAAGGTTTGCGAATAACACATGAGCTAATGTTCTCAATTTATTAACTTAGCTATTGACATGGCGATATTTCCATCGTACATTTAAAGGTAACAAATGTAAGTCATCTTAAGATATAATGAGAAATAAAACGCATTAGTACCAATGATAAATAGAGATTGGCTTATGATTTTTAAGTTCCATATTTTGTGTGAAAGTAGATTGAAAATGGTTTTAGGGTTACAAGTAAAAAAGAGTGAAATATTTGGTCTGCTCAACAAAGTTTTACATAGCGCTGTGTCTTTAACGGGGATAGTGTGCTGAAGTTTTGCTGCTTGCTTAAGAATTAGAAATTTGTTCTGGTAATCGTATGGAGGTTGTGGAAAGGATTAAATGATTCGGGTAATCATACAAATTAATAGGGATTTAAAATATTGTTTAGGTATTAATGTAGGGTAGTTTCAGATTTAATTGGAACTACCCATTTTTTTAATGCATTGATTGATAAAATATTTAATCCCATTTTGAGTTATCTATACTAATTCTATTTTAAAGATATAAGTTATTGACATTATGTAATTTAGTATTAGCAGTGCTAAGATATACCTTGCATGCTTGTTTTTTTTTATCTTTGGACGGATGTTTAATTCATTTAAAAATTTACGATGGCAGGTGTAAAAACACAATTTAAGTTATTGTCATTCTTTGGTTTAGTACCAAATACAGAGCAAATAGAACAACAAGAAGCAACTCTCTTAAATGAATACAATTGGCTAAGAGAAATGGAGGCTTCTGAGAAGATACAAGAGTATTACGCCCTTGAAAAGAGAGTAACTTCAGACGTTTTTACAAAAAAATTGGAGGCCATTAAATCCGATACTTTTGAAAAAACAAATGAGTATAAGCAGCTTAAGGAGTTTGAGGCTTTGAAAAAGTCAAGTGTTATTAAAAAGTATTTTAAGTATAAGACTAACGGAATTCCCGAAAGAGTTGAAAGCATTGCTAAATCAAAGAGTTTTGAAAGATATCAGAAATTAGAAAGTAATGCCGGTTCAGGCGCTTCTGATGAAGAGAAGAAACAGCAAAAGGATGAACTTGATGCGCTTCGTAAAGATTCTGATGTTAAATTTTACCTCAAAACGATTGCTTCTTCAAAATATAAAACCTTTCAATCAACGGATAAATCAAAAGAGCTGAAGCGCTATTTTGAGCTGGAAGAGTTTATTGCTTCCAAAGAGTTTAATGAGGTTAAGAAAGAGAAGGAAGATACCGAACGATATAAAAAGACTGAAGAATACGCCGAGCTAGAAAAATATAATAAGCAAAAAGCTTCAGATGATATGAAGAAGTTTTTTGATATTAAAGATTCAAAGAAATTTGATGAGATCAAGCAATGGGAACTGACTTTTGTAGACGAATTTGAAGGTAAAAAGTTAGATGCTGATAAATGGATAAATCACTATTTCTGGGGCAAAGCGCTGCTTAATGAGTCTTATTCTCTTGTGTCAGACAAGCATTTTCCTACTGATGGAAAAAATGTTGAAATCAATAATTCCATATTAAAGATTGTTACCAAGAAAGAAAAGGTAAACGGAAAGGTGTGGGATCCGCGAGTTGGATTTTATCCAAAAGATTTTGATTACTCCAGTGGCTTGATTAGCACAGGTAGTAGTTTCAGACAAAAATTTGGAAGGTTTGAAGCCAAGATAAAATTAAACAGTAATAGCCCGGTAATCGATGCATTCTGGATGGTATCTGATTTAATGTTACCGGAGATTGATGTGGTTAAAACCGACAATAAAGGTAAAACTGTTTTTGCAAATCACTGGGGACCACAAATTAAGTCGAGCGTTTCAAAACTTGGTGGTACAAAGTATCAGAACAATTACTTTATATTTGGTATTGAGTGGACTGAAAACAAGATATCCTGGACGATTAACAGAAAGGTTGTTAAGGAAGCAACACAGGGAATTCCAACAGATCCTATGTACTTAATCTTTAGTTCCGGATTAAATGAAGATCCTCAAGGTAATATGTTACCGTCCAGTATGGAGATAGACTGGGTTCGATGTTATCAGAAGAAATAAGAATAAATTACTAGTTATAAAAAAAGGTCTGCATTTGCAGACCTTTTTTTATTTCGTTATTCCGGAGAGGAACTTAATATTTAAAGCTCGCAGTGTAAATAGCTTCATTTCCCGAATGGTCTAACACTTTTAGATTCAGTTGGTGCTTGCTGTTTCTTGTAATCTTATTGTCGGAGAATTGATAATAAATATGATCTCGCTTGGCGTCATATCTGAACAGCACCCACACGCCATCTATTGCACCCTCATACGATTCGATGCCCGAGAGTTTATCTGTTATTTTAAATGATAAGATACTATTTGATGTCATGTCTTTACCATTGAAAATATTTTGCGGAGTTATGTTCGGAGGTACGGTATCAACAGCAATTGCGAAGGAGCCAAATTCCCGAATATTTGTTTCAACATAGCCATTCTTAAAGGCGCCACCCATGCTCACCAAATTGGTCTTTCTTTTTGCGGTATCTACTAAGGCAACAATCGCTTTAACTTTTAATCTTTCAGGTAGTGAGTCAACCTTTATTTTTAGCTTATATCTTTTAAATAAAGGTGTGTATATGTTGTGCACATGATGGATAGGAGAGTACAAATCATCAGTTTTCGGCGATGTGGAATAGTTAAAGAATAAATCCTCAAAAAAGCATTTAGCAGGAAAGCTAAGCTCAATCTGCTCATTAGAAAACTTATTGCTCTGAAGGTAAGGCATTGCCTGAACATAATCCTTGACGGCGCTAATTGCATATTCTTCGGTAGGTTTTTCAGCTTTCATCCAAAAAGCAAGCTGCGAGCTATTTCCATAGACATCGGTTAGTTTATACGTAACACTGCTCACCTGCTTGTCCAGCGTAAAAGTAGATGCCATATTTGAAGGCAAAGGCTTATAGATGCTTAATCGATTATTAGGTGCAATAAATGATTTTTGAAAAGTTCTGCCTTTTTCTTTTTTGGTTTTATAATCAATGTGACTGATGACATATCTCAATTCGGAAAAGTCCAATTCATCAATATTACTCTCAAAAACCAAGGTACTATCAATCATCAGCTGAATAGTATAAATACCACATTTGTTTGCTGATGAATTAAGAAAATCGTTAGACGATATGCCAAAACCAATCTCACCCCACGCCCTGATAGTATCATTGTTTGCCAATTTGTATCGACCATTGTTGCCTCTAACTTTAATAAAGCTCGGGTCTTTAGCTCCGTTCACACGACTATCATCGTTTAAAGGATAAATAGCAACTTCGTATACCTTCGGTTTTATATCATCCTTAATATCGAAATTGAAAAGTAATGGATTTAAAGGGTGTTCGCTTTCCGTGTCACGTATCTCGAAGTGTAAATGTGGCCCACCCGATCTACCTGAATTGCCTGATTTTGCAAACCACTCACCTTTTTTTAGAACAAATTTGTCTCTTGGTGGAAACAGATTGATCTCAAACTTATTTTTTCGATACTGATTATTGGTCGTGTATTCCTGAATATCCTTTCGGAAATGATCCAGGTGCCCATACACACTGGTGTAACCATTTGGGTGTGTGATGTAAATAGCATTACCATATCCGCCCGCCTGAATTTTAATTCTTGAGATATATCCTTCGTCAATTGAATAAATTTTGAAGCCTATTTGGCCTTGTGTTTTTATATCGATTCCTGTGTGAAAATGGGTGGAGCGAATTTCCCCGAAATTTCCAGATAGATACATGGGAATATCCACCGGCGGATGAAAACTTATTGTATCTAATTTATGCTGTGCATTTATTACAGTGCTTTGCGCTAAAATGGTGAGTAAAAGTATCAGTATTGTTTTGACTTGAATTATCTTATGCATTGAAGCAATTGGTTTTTGTTTAACTTAATTTGATGCAGCGGCAAAGGTAATTAAGAAAATCATGAACATTTCAATTTAAGGAAATGAATAAGCATCATAGGATTCCTATATTTTTGATTATTTTTACAGCAGAAATTAATATTAAGTAAACAAATGGATGCTAATTTCATCGAAACAAAAGTTGATCTTCTAATAGCATCGTTTAAAGAAATTCAAAAAGAAAGGGATCAATTAAAGAAATTGGTCACGGATCAATCAACAAAATTGAAGGATCTACAGAATGAACTTAATCAGTATAAAGACGAATATAATAACGTAATAATAGCAAGAAATATAATGGGGTCGGGTTTGGAAAAGGACGACACCAGAAAAGAAATAAATGGTTTGGTGCGGGAAATTGATAAATGTATTGCTCTATTAAATACATAATATAAATTAAGGATGGCTGATAAACGAGTAATTCATGTTAGCATAGGTGCTCTTAAACTGCCGGTTAGGGTGAGCAAAGAGAACGAACAGGATGAAGAACTGGTTAGAAAGGCAGCAAAACTTATAAATAAGCGAATGAATCAGTATCAAAAAATGTTTTCGGATAAAGATATTTTTGATATATTAGCTATGACTTCTCTGGAATTAACAAAAGAGCTTATGGTTCTTGACAGGAATAAGGAAAGTGCTGTAGGATATGAAGTTATTACCAGAATAAATGATAAGCTAGATGAAGTGCTAGAAGAGTAACACAAGGTTCTTTACATATAAAATTAAGAAATTTGCCCGCATTTTTTCTTTAACAATTTGAAAACTCAACATTAACACAATTGGAGTTAACTTATATTTACGTAAGGCAGGCCTCATTCCCTTTGGGAAATCTTCTTTGAAGGTCAGTGGAAGCAAGAACTAAATTGGAGACTTCACCCATGTCGAATTGGGGTTTTCTAAAGAATTAGAGAAAGAATTGCGGGCTTTTTAAAATCAAATAAACACATAAATGGAATTAATAGAAGTAGTATTTGTTATAGCAGCATTTTTTATAGGAGCGATTGTCGTTTACCTATATTTCAAAGCAGCTATAAAACGAAAAAGCGTTGACATTCTTCGCGAGGCCGAATTAAAGGCCGAAGCTGTCAAGCAAGATAAAATCCTTCAGGCAAAGGAGAAATTCTTATCTCTTAAGGCGAACCACGAAAGTCAGATAAACGACAGAAACTCTAAAATGTCTCAGGCTGAAAACAGAATTAAGCAGAAGGAGATGGCGTTGAATCAGCGCAAAGAGGAATTGGGGAAACGTCAGAAGGATCTTGATAGTTTTAAGCGCGAAAATGAAGTTATTAAAGATAACTTAAACAATCAGCTGGAGTTGGTTGAAAAGAAAAACAGTGAGTTGGATAAAATACATAAAGAACAGGTTGATAAACTTCAACATGTTGCTGGATTATCCGCAGAAGAAGCAAAGGAGCAGCTCATCGAGTCGTTGAAGAATGAAGCTAAGTCGGAGGCTATGTCATACATTAATGAAATAATGGATGAAGCTAAGATGACTGCCAATAAAGAAGCAAAACGAGTTGTAATTAATACAATACAGCGTGTCGCAACGGAAGCTGCCGTTGAAAACTCTGTAACTGTTTTTAACATTGATAATGATGAGATAAAAGGACGCATCATTGGTCGTGAAGGAAGAAACATTAGAGCATTGGAAGCAGCAACAGGAGTGGAGATTATAGTTGATGATACACCTGAAGCTATTATTCTTTCTGGTTTTGATCCGGTACGAAGAGAAATTGCAAGACTAGCTTTACACAAGTTGGTAACTGATGGTAGAATTCATCCTGCAAGAATTGAAGAAGTTGTTGAAAAAACTAAAAAACAAATAGAAGAAGAAATTGTAGAAGTTGGAAAGCGTACTGCAATTGATTTAGGTGTGCATGGATTACATCCTGAGATTATCAGACTGATTGGTAAAATGAAATACCGTTCATCATACGGACAGAATCTGCTACAGCACTCCAGAGAGGTAGCTAACCTATGTAGCATAATGGCTTCTGAACTAGGATTAAATCCAAAAGCAGCAAAACGTGCCGGATTGCTTCATGATATTGGAAAAGTACCGGATGATGAGCCGGATCTACCACACGCAATCCTAGGGATGAAGATCGCTGAGAAATATAAAGAAAAGCCGGACATTTGTAATGCAATTGGTGCTCACCACGATGAAGTGGAGATGACAACTTTGTTAGCACCAATCGTTCAGGTTTGTGATGCAATTTCAGGTGCCCGTCCAGGTGCTCGTAGAGAAGTTGTTGAATCATACATTAAGCGATTAAAGGATCTTGAGAATCTTGCCCTTTCCTATCCTGGTGTTCTTAAAACATATGCTATTCAAGCAGGTAGAGAACTTCGAGTAATTGTTGGAAGCGAGAAGATGAATGATACAGATACCGAAACATTATCATTCGATATTGCTAGAAAAATACAGGACGAAATGACTTACCCAGGTCAGATTAAAGTTACTGTTATTAGAGAAACAAGAGCAATTAATTACGCAAAATAATCATGCAACGCATTATTGAAAATAGCAAAGTATTAGTTACAGGTGGAGCCGGTTTTATCGGCTCTAACCTTATTGAAGCTTTGCTAAGTCAGAATAATCAGGTCGTCTGTTTAGATAATTTTTCTACTGGAAAAAAGGAGAATATTGCTCCGTTTATGGCGAATCCAGCTTTTGAATTAGTAGAGGGCGATATTCGCAATCCTGAGGATTGTAAAAAGGCGGTTAAGGGAGCAAAATACATTCTTCATCAAGCTGCTCTTGGTTCAGTGCCTCGGTCAATCAACGATCCTGCTACAACCAATGCCGTAAATATATCCGGATTTTTAAACATGCTTATTGCAGCACGTGATGAAGGTATCAAACGTTTTGTATATGCAGCCAGTTCTTCAACGTATGGAGATCATCCTGGATTACCAAAATTTGAAGATAAAATTGGATTGCCATTATCTCCATACGCAGTTACTAAATACGTGAATGAGTTATACGCTAATGTATTTGCCGATTTATATGGCATTGAAACCATTGGCTTAAGATACTTTAATGTTTTTGGTGAAAAGCAAGATCCATTTGGGGCTTATGCTGCAGTTATTCCCGTATTTGTAAAAGCAATAATTAGTAAAAACCCACCTACCATTAATGGAGATGGAACACATTCTCGGGACTTTACTTATGTGCAAAATGTTGTTCAGATAAACCAGTTGGCCGCAACAACTGAAAATCCCAAAGCTACCAACACCGTATATAATGTGGCATTTGGAGAGAATACAAATCTCAATGAATTGTATGAAATTCTGAGAGAGCAATTGGGGAAGTTTAACAAGGAGCTTTTATCGCTTGATGTTATTCATGGACCTGAGAGGGCTGGCGACATCAAACATTCATTAGCATCCATTGATAAGGCAAAAGAATTATTAGGATATGATCCGCAATACAGTATCCGTCAAGGTTTGGAAAAAGCGGTAAAATGGTATTGGGAGAATTTACAATAAATTCCAGATACAATTGATAAACGTCAAAATAGCTTATAAGCAGAACTTTCTTCCGGAGAGACAGTATATTATTGATGTTATCTTTCGACACTTTTTAGGAATCGAATATACAGTTGTAGAAGCAAGTGACACAAGAAATTCATGGTTGTTAGAATTCGCCAACGGCAGCGTTGTTGAATTCGATGACCATTTTTTTTGCAAGCATAACGAAGAGTCTGGTTACATTCATCTTGAAAATATTCCGTCGAAAGCGGCATTCGTCAAATATGAAGGCTTCATTGATGGCTCCTTTTGCATCCTCTATGGAGATGATAAGTATAAACAAAGCAGTAATGGCTCGTCAAAGCTTATACGCTTTGGCAATGACATTTTTGCCGCTAGTTTTTTTATGCTTTCCAGATGGGAAGAAATACTAAGAGAGCAGCGAACCGATCAATACGACCGATTTGATGAAGCTCAATTGATTGCTGAGAAGCTGGGTTTCTCTAAGATTCCCATTGTTAATGACTATCTGAATTTATTGCGTCAAGTTTTTGAGCAAATGGGTGGCGTTAAGTTACCTCTAAAAGAATACAAGGCAAGTATTAGTCATGATGTTGACGAGTTTGCGCGTTTCGGCACGCTGGGTAAAACAACTAAGGTGTTAGCTGCTGATGTTCTAAAGCGCAGAAGTTTCTCGCTGTTTAAAAAGAATTTTAATCATTCAGTTTCAACTATTAAAGGTAAAGAAACTGATCCGTTCGATACGTTTAGCTATCTCATGGATGAATCTGAGAAGTTTGGTTTGAAATCGACTTTTTACTTTATACCTGGTTTAATTGGAGAGGAAGATGTCGCCTATAATATTAATGATAGCGAGGTGATAAACCGTATGGAACGGATTTTATCTCGTGGTCATCAGATAGGCGTGCATGGTGCTTTTCAGAGCTATCAGGATATAGAGCAGTACCAACTTGAGTTATCACGATTAACAGCTATTATTGGACCGATAACTCACGTTAGGCAGCATTATTTACGTCTTAAACTTCCAACCACCTGGCGAATCCATAATAGCTTAGGCTTAAGCAACGATTCTTCAATGGGGTTTTCTAAAGATTGGGGCTTTAGGTGTGGCGTCTGTTACGAGTATCCTCTATTCGATGTAATTGAGCGTTGTTTATTACCTATTGTTGAACGGCCAATTACTTTAATGGAAGCGGCTTTGGTGAAAACAAATCCTGAACCAGAACAATTCTTAACTACTGTAAATGATATTGCAGCCATTGTGAAAAAACACGATGGCGTTTTTGAATTACTTTGGCACAATAGCAGTTTTAACGTTCCGGAGTGGGAGCCATTTAAGAATTACTATTCACAAATACTAAATGCTATTTCTTGATGAATAAAATAATCAAGAATAATAAGACACTAATAAAAGAGTCAGGGATTTACTTTGTTGGGAAAGTTGTTCCGGGTTTGCTATTATTCTTCTCAATCCCATTAATTATTAGGTTGTATGGAGAGGAAGTATATGGTGAATACTCTTTAATAGTCACCGCACTGTTAATGCTAAATACGCTATTAACCGGTTGGATTAATCAGTCTTTTATGCGGTTTTCAACAGCCAAGAAAGATCCGGTTTATTTTCAGCAGTCCATGTTACGACTTTTGCTTGTATGCAATTTCATTATTTTGCTTGTTGGAGATGTTGTATTGATTATTTTAGAATACAGCTGGAGTCGTATTTTGCTCTTCGATATCTTCTTAATTAGTTTATCTCTGTTTTCATTTAGCAGTACAGTTAGTCAAACTAAATTTAAGGTGGTAAGAACAGTAATTGCTGATACCATACGTGTAGGTACTTTCATTGCTTGTATTCTACTGCTTTATGTTTTTATTAATCGAAGCATGAACTTCGCCATAATTAGTCTCCTTATATCTGGTGTATGCGGTTACATGTTAGGTTCGATTTTCCTTAAAGGGAACATTATACGTTTGTCAGAACTTATTCGTCTGTTTAAATCCAAACTAAGCAAAGTGGAGTTAAAGGAAGTAGTGCAATATGGTGCTCCAATTGCCTTTTGGATGGTTGCAGCCAATTTGCTGAATTTGTCCGATAGATACATCATTAAGCACTATATAGATTTTCAGGCGGTTGGAGAATATTCAGCTGTTTACGATACCTTTTCAAAATTAATGACCTTCACGTTTGGCCCAATTCTTTTAGCGCTGCAACCCAGAGTAATAAAGTTGTTTAACGAAGGAGCCGAAAGTAAGTCATACAAATTGATTAAACAGATTGTATTACTTGAATTAACAGCATTTTTTGTTGCGTTAATTGTTGTTTTTCAGCTAAAGGAATTCATTATCAGCGATTTTCTTGAGTTGGAAAATCCATACTTGCAATCTCTGGTAATTCCAATTTTTATAGGCGCTTTTTTATGGACCATAAGTTTACTTATTCAAAAACCTTTAGAGTTGAGAAAAAAAACAATGCTGATGATGTGGGCTGTTATCATTGCGCTTGCGGCCAATGTAATTGGTAATATTGTTTTTATTCCAAAATATGGGATTATTGCTGCAGCCTATACAACAATTGTTGGTTCGTTCCTTTATTTGATTGTAATTTTGCTTCTACAAGCAAGAACTAAAGGAGTTCAAAATTCGATGAATGAACCAGTCCCTAAGAATAGGAAGAGCTAATGGCAAAGATCGTTCGCATAACCACAGTACCTGTATCCATGCAGAAGCTTTTGGAAGGGCAGTTGAATTTCATGTCTCAGTTTTATGAGATGCGTGCCGTATCTTCTGATGGAGCTGAGATAGAAGCTATAGAAAAAGAGGAAGGAGTTAAGGTACATCGAATCAATCTGACCAGGGAGATAACCCCCTTCAAAGATCTGTTGGCGATCATTGCGCTATACAGATTCTTGCGGAGAGAAAAACCTGAAATTATTCATAGCCATACACCCAAAGCCGGATTGGTTGGGATGGTAGCGGCCTATTTTGCGGGAGTTAAGATACGTATGCATACGGTGGCAGGTTTACCATTAATGGAAGCAAGCGGTACGAAACTTTGGGTCTTACGGATGGTTGAAAAAATCGTTTATCAGTTTGCCACTCGAATCTATCCAAACTCATTGGAACTAAAGAAATACATTGAACAAGAAGGCTTGGCAAGAACGGAAAAGCTGAAAGTCATCGGCGCGGGTAGTTCGAATGGGATTAATCTGAATCGGTTTAAATCTTCTGAATCAATTAAAGAAAAAGCTCGCGAGCTGCAAGAACAGTATCAATTTAATCCTGCACATTTTGTCTATTGTTTTATTGGCCGTGTGGTTATTGATAAAGGAATACAAGAGTTAATTACTTCCTTCAATAGTATATCTGATCAAAATAGAAATGCCCGTTTATTATTGGTAGGCGACCACGAAGAAGTTTTACCCAAAAACCTTATGCATGAGATTCGTTCAAACTCAGCCATTATTAGTGTTGGTTTTCAATACGATGTGCGTCCATATTTAGAGCTGGCAGATGTGTTTGTTTTTCCTAGCTATCGCGAAGGGTTTCCCAATGTAGTGCTACAGGCCGGATGTTTTAATTTACCTTGTATTGTAACAAACATTAATGGCTCCAATGAAATTATTAGCGATGGAGTAAATGGATTAATCATTGAGAAAAAGGATGCTGTTGCTTTGGAAATAAGCATGAGAAGGCTTTTAAATGATAGAGTGCTTGCCCGACAAATGGGTGAACTGGCACGGAAAAATATTGAGCAAAAGTATGATCAGCAGGTGGTTTGGCAGCTCATAAAGGAAGAGTACGAACTTCAACTTAGAAACTATGTACGCTAAGATTATTAAGCCACTATTCGACTTTCTTGCTGCTTTCATTGGAATTCTCCTTTGTTCTCCGGTATTAATTATTATCTGGTTGGTATTAGCGATTCTGAATAAGGGCAAAGTACTGTTTATACAACAACGACCTGGTAAGCATGGCAAGCCCTTTAATACCTTTAAGTTTAAAACAATGAACGACAAGCGCGATACTAATGGCGAGCTTTTACCAGATTATATGCGGATTACTGCATTCGGTAATTTTATGCGTAAGAGCTCCCTTGACGAATTGCCACAGCTGTTTAATGTTTTAATAGGGGAACTAAGCCTGATTGGTCCTCGACCGCTTTTAATGGAATATTTACCGCTTTATAGCAAAGAGCAAAACAGAAGACATATGATGAAACCGGGTATTACGGGATGGGCTCAGGTAAATGGAAGAAACGCTATAAGCTGGGAAAAGAAGTTTGAGCTGGATGTCTGGTACGTTGATAACTGTTCTTTCCTGCTTGATATTAAAATACTATTTTTGACTATTGGTAAACTCATTTCGTCCAGTAATGTAAATGCTTCGGAGCATCTTACAATGGAACGGTTTACCGGAAATAATAAGTAAATACAAATAGAGGTGGCAATTTTTGTTGCAGCACGATTCATAAAAACGCATCTAGCTACAGAAACAGTCGTTTGCATCATATTAAGCCAAAACAAATAAAATTAGATGAAGAAGAGAATATATCTCTCACCACCGCACATGGGTGGTTCAGAGCTTAAATATGTTCAGGAGGCGTTTGATACAAACTGGATCGCCCCACTTGGACCCAATGTTGATGGATTTGAGGAAAGTTTGCAAAACTATACGAATGTTCATTATGCTGCTGCTCTAAGTACGGGAACGGCAGCAATTCATCTGGCTTTATTAATGCTTGGTGTGCAAGCCGGTGATGAAGTACTGGTTTCAAGCTTTACATTTTCAGGATCAGTTAATCCAATAGCCTATGTTGGAGCATCTCCAGTGTTTATCGACTCTGAGCGCGACACCTGGAATATGGATCCCGTTCTTTTGGAAGAGGCAATACAAAACCGGATAGCTGCAGGCAAAACGCCCAAAGCTATTATTCTCGTTCACCTGTACGGAATGCCAGCCAAGATCAGGGAGATAATGGAAGTCGCCGATAAGTATACTATTCCAGTAATTGAAGATGCTGCAGAAGCGCTAGGTTCAACATATCATGACGCACATGTAGGCGGTTTCGGGGTCATGTCCATTCTGTCTTTCAACGGAAACAAGATCATCACAACATCCAGTGGAGGCGCCTTATTGTCGAATAATAAAGCGTATGTAGAGAAAGCACGCTTTTTATCCATGCAATCGCGTGAGAATGAAATTCATTATTTGCACAAGGAAATTGGCTACAATTACCGAATGAGCAACATTATTGCTGGAATTGGGCGAGGGCAGATGGAGGTGATTGATAAACGTGTTGCGGAGTGTCGCGAGATGAATCAATTTTATCGAGAGTTATTTATGAGCGTTTCAGGTGTATCATTTTTAGATGAACCCGAAGGTCATTTTTCAAACTATTGGTTAACAACCATTATCATAAATAAGAAGGAAGCCGGTTTTTCAGCTAAGGAATTAATGCATGCACTCGATGCAGACAATATAGAGAGTCGACCTTTGTGGAAACCAATGCATCAGCAACCAGTTTTTGCGAAATACATTTCCTTTAGCAATGGTGTGTGCGATGCTTTATTTGACATGGGTTTATGTTTACCGTCAGGTACTTCGCTCACCAGTGAGGATAAAGAACGAATTGCTGTGGCAATCAAAAAAGTAACACATAAGGATTAATTAGTGGAAAGTTCAATAACATCAGGTACTAAGCGTCAGCGCATCCACCGGGCTATATTCTTGTTTGGTCTGGGGTTGTTTGCTGTTTCCTATATATTCTTGATGCACGTTAACATATACGCTGTTCTCATTCTGTTTCTTAACTGGATTAGCGAAGGAGGATTCAAGGCTAAGTTGAATGTGATTAAGCAGCAACGTATGCTTTGGTTATTCTTGTCGTTATACCTTGTTCATGTTATAGGCATATTTTATTCATCTAATCTGACAGGCGGATTTCTACACCTGGAAAGGAAACTTGGCCTGCTGGTCCTACCGCTTGTGTTAGGAACCACACGTCCATTAAAGAAAGAACAGTTTCATCTTTTATTAATGCTGTTCGTAAGCTCAATATTTGCAGCACTCGTTTTATGTTACGCATATGCAGTATACAGCCATTTCTGGTTGCATATACCGGATCCGCTTTCTGTTGATCGATTTCACTCAATTCTTGGTGTTCATCGTACTTTCTTTGGTTTGTCAATAGCATTTAGCGCAACCATTTTAATGTGGTTCATACGCGAGAAAGTGATTGCAACTATTCGGCAAAGGTTTATGATTGGATCATTAATTCTTTTCTTTTTGGTTTCACTTGTATTACTGGCCTCACGTATGCCACTGCTTTCAATGGTTGTGATTATTGTGTTCATGACATTTATTTCTTTGTCAAGAGTTATTAGACGAAAGTCAGCTCTAACAGCGATTCTTTTTGTTGCGATAATTGGGGCAGGGTTTGTACAAGTTAGCGATAATTCTTCTGTTGATCGATTAAGTAATTACAAGGAAACCTCCAGGCAAGAAATGTGGATGGCGGCTGTGGAGCTTATTCCTGAAGCAATGCCCTTTGGATTTGGGCTTGGTGATGTGGATGCCGAACGTGCTAGAAAATACCTTGAAAATGGTCTGTACACGGTATACAACCTAAATCATAATTTTCATAATCAATACCTTGAAACGATCTTACAGCTTGGCATTCCCGGAATTCTGATTCTCCTGGCTAACCTTACGATCGTTTTTCTTATTGCAATACGCAAGAAAAAGTACCTGGCTGCTTATTTTATTGTTTTCGTAGGACTTGGTTTTGTAACAGAGTCGATGTTCCAAACTCAAAAAGGCGTTATGTTTTATGCTTTCTTTAATTCCTTACTTTGTTTTAATTACCTGTTGATTGATAACGAAACAAACAAGCCGGTAGCTGGTTAATATTGATAAAATGATTAATAACATACCAATAAATAACCGCAAAAATAAAGGATCATTAGCTTTGTAGGTGAATAATTTTTAACCGATTAATTCAATTAATTGTAATCTAAAAAGCAAGAATGATTTCAAGTTGGAATCTCTAATACCTTAACAATATTAAACAATCAATGATGAAACGAACAATATTATTAATTCTGGTTATCGCGCTAAGCTTGCCGTCGATTATAGCTCAGAAAAAGGAACTTACCATTACGGATGCCATAGTTGGTCAGTACCGACACCTATATCCTTCGTATTTGCGAAATCTTACCTGGCAAGGCGATACTGATAATTTCACTTATGTTAAGGGAAAGACAATTGTACAGGAAAATGCCGCTGTTGATAAGGTGGTTGAGCTGGTTACATTAGATGACCTGAACGGAGCGATTACGGCAATGGACTTGGATTCTCTAAAATATATTCCGGCTCATAGCTGGAAAGATGATACAAGAATTCGCATTTCCATTAAAGGGCAGGAGCTTTTTTATGATATCAATAAAAAGGCCTTTGAAAAAGGGATTTTGAGTCCTAAGGGAGCCAATCTATCGAAATCTTCTGAAAATGACTTTGCATTTACAAAGGAGCATAATCTGTACATGATTAAAAATACAGGAGATACGGTTCAAGTTACCTCAGACGGTAAGGAAGGAATTGTTTATGGAGAATCGGTGCACCGAAACGAATTTGGTATTTCAGGTGGTATGTTTTGGTCGCCTAAGGCTAACTACTTAGCTTTTTATAGAATGGATGAAACCATGGTGACAGATTATCCATTGGTTGATGTTACAAAGCGCATTGCTGAAGTAAAGCATATTAAATATCCAATGGCTGGTATGGCTAGTCATCATGTTACTTTGGGTGTATTTGATAAAAAGAACAACACTACAATTTACATGAAAACTGGTGAACCTGTTGAGCAATACCTTACATGTATTACCTGGAGCCCAGATGAGCAATTTGTGTTTATTGGCTTATTAAACCGAGGACAAAATCATCTCAAATTAAATAAGTACAATGCTAAAACCGGCGATTTTGTGCAGACCCTTTTCGAAGAGAAAAACGAAAAGTATGTTGAACCTGAACATGCCTTATATTTTCTTGATGGACGCGATGATCAATTCATTTGGCAATCAGAAAGAGACGGTTTTAATCATTTATACTTGTACAGAACTAACGGCAAACTAATTGAGCAACTAACCAAGGGCGATTGGGAAGTTTCTAATATAAAAGCTTTTGATAAAGAGGCTGGTAACTTGTATATCGAAACAACTAAAGATAGTCCGATCGAGAATCATCTTTATAAATTACATCTGTCTTCGCAGGAATTAACAAAACTAACAATCGAGTCGGCAACGCATAATTGTAAATTAAGCGGCAACTATAAATACATTCTCGATGATTATAATTCACAAACTATTCCGCATAATTATGATGTGATTTCAGGTGATGGAAAATTCATACGAAATTTCAAGACTTCAGCAAATCCATTGGTGGATTATCAAATTGGTGATCATGAAATATTCACAATAAAAGCCGCCGATGGAACAACCGATTTGTATTGTAATTTGATCAAACCCTTCGATTACAATCCGAAGAAGAAATATCCTGCCATCATTTATGTATATGGTGGACCACACGCACAAATGGTAACCAATACATGGTTGGGTGGAGCGCGCATGTGGATGTATTATATGGCACAAAAAGGTTATGTAATGCTTACCGTTGATAATCGTGGTTCAGCACACCGTGGATTTGATTTTGAAAGTGTAATTCATGGTAATGTTGGAGTGAACGAAATGGCCGACCAAATGAAAGGAGTAGAATATTTGGAGAGTTTAGGTTTTGTAGATATGGATCGAATTGGCGTTCATGGCTGGAGTTATGGTGGTTTTATGACAACCAACCTGATGACAACTTATCCTGATGTTTTTAAGGTAGGAGCTGCTGGTGGTCCGGTAATCGATTGGAGCTATTATGAGGTAATGTATGGAGAAAGATACATGGATACACCTGAAGAAAATGAAGAAGGATACGCGAATAGCTCGCTTATTCCGAATGCTAAAAACCTGAACGGTAAATTATTAATTATACATGGAGCTCAGGATCCAGTGGTTGTATGGCAGCATAGTCAGGCGTTCTTAAACGAATGTATAAAGCAAAACAAGCAAGTTGATTACTTCGTCTACCCAAACCACGAGCACAATGTACGCGGTTACGATCGTATTCATTTAATGGATAAGGTGAGCATATACTTTGATGACTATTTAAAAGGACCAGAAAAGAAAAAGAAGAAACGCTCCAAAAGAAGAAAGTAACAGGCTAAACAATGGTTATGCAAGAATTGCCAGTAAAAGTTGTTAAAAGTGTGAAGTCATACCACGAAGGTATGAGCTGCCATATGGCAGTTTCGAGCACCTACGGAATTGATAATAATTCACCACTAAAATTAACCGAAGCCCTATATAAAATATTGGGCGATAGGAGAGCATGTGGTGCCGTTGTTGGAGCTTTAAAAGTGATTGATAACCACAAGGATAATTTCACAAGCGAAGAAAAGCAAGAATTAACAGCAAAGCTCATTATGAGAACTTATAATGAGTTAGGCGATCTATCATGCAGTGTACTCATGCACTATCAACATAAAAAGGAAATAGAGCGAAGAATTAGTGGAGCCACAGGAATTAAGCACTTTAAACCTTGTACCATCCTTGTGGGCGAGGTTGTAAATATTCTTGAAGAAGTAATAGAAGAACATAAAACGAATATGAATGATTGATATGTGAAACATTATACATGTATTCGCGTAAAGATTATTGCAAATTACAGGATTAAACACCCGTTTCGTAGTTCCGAAAGGAAGCCGCCGGAGACCATCCGGCGGTATCGGAACTACAAAAAGAACCCAACATATTTTATGTTGGGTTCTTTTTGTTTTAGCGAGTCAGTCGTTTGGATTATCGCTGATTTTAAAACCTATTTCTAGCAGATATTAAGTTGGCTTTCTACACCGATACTATTATCTTCGCTATAAATTATAATGAAATTGAAGCTAGTCTAACAGAAATGAAATACCTGAAAAATAGAACCTACACTATGAAAACTGTTTTTGCCTTAATTATGCTTGCGCTTGCATTTAATGGCTGTAAGGTGATAAACGAGGAAGAGCAAAATGATACCATTTTTGGACTCGAGTTTAATTATTCTGGTGCCTATGGCCAAAATTACATCGATGTGTTCTTTACAACTAATAATCTATCGGAAATTCCAGAGGTAGAAATTAATGGCGAAGTAATTAACAAATTTAACATGGAAAGCTCCCTGAGTGCATGGGTTGAGATACCGTATTCCAGTATGATTTATTATAATGTTAGTTGCGATGGTAAAACAACTTCAGGCAATATTAAAATTCCTCAAAACCTTAGCGGGGTTGATTGCAACGGATTTCCACTCAACGAAGACAATAATGTAACTTATGTTCCGTATGCTTCGGAATATGAATTTACCTGGCCAGTAGTGCCTTGTGATTTTCAATCGCTTGAAATTGAATCTGATGAATATTCAACCATTTGGCTCGATAGTACAGTAAATACTTACACCATTTACAACAACGAGCTTGATTCCAATTATTTGTATGTTAACATTGATCTGCATAATGGAGATAAAATGGAGCCAGGAGCGGTCCCGGGTACTGATGGTAGCTATGGAGCTGGCTTTGTTACTGCTATTTCACATAATGCATATTTCGTATATAGAAATATGTACGGATCATTAAAAAACACTAATTCGTTCATCAATAAAGAGCAAAAATTAGAACGCTTTGTTGATGCATTTAATCAGGCTATCGAGTAACGTGAACAGCTTATTTATCAAAGCAGTTAGCTGTAAGCCTGTTTTAAACTTATTGAAGCTAATTCGTTAGTTTCATTATTAGTAGGTTGATGCCATTGGTATTTCTAGGTTTTCTTCTTTACAAATACGCTGTAGTGTGCTGATAGACCAGGGTTTTTCATAATCAAAAAACTCAGAATAGGGTTGCTGCAGTAGGGTGAGGTATTCCTGTAATTGTTTATCTGCCTGTTTTATACTTAATGAATTTAGGTTATGCCAGTCTGGTTTGCTGAGTTTTAGCGAAACAAGTTTTTTCAACATTCCAGGGTTTAGGTTCACATCACCAAGTCCATCTGTGAGAATAGTGCTTTTCGCTCGGCTAAGGTTTCGTTCTCCAACATCATATAAAAGCTGCTGGTATTTTTCATGAAGGAGTATTTCGTTAAGCATATAAATTAGTTCCGTGCTATAAAATGCTCTCCAGAATGCAACTGGATGTGGCACAGCCAAGAACCTCCCAAGCATAAATGCACCTGCCTTAAATCCGGCCAAATTACTGGTAGCACATTGTTCTATGGCTTTTTTGAAAAAGTCTATTTTCCGTTCAGTGCTTAACAAATTATACAGCTCCGATTGGTCTTTGTGCATTCCTAACCCGCTTAACATTACCTGAGTAATATAGTAAACGCGGTTTGTGTCGTACCAGGAATTCATGAATTTGGCGGCCTTAACCGGTTCGTTTTTTAAATCCGTCCTTATCACCTTAATCAGATCTTTTAAGTTCGTAATGTCCGATGTGGCAAGACTTTTAATAATCTCTGTATATTCTTTATAGGCAGCTGCCATTCTGATAAAAAGGAGCTCATCTTCTTCGGACAGCTTTATTAATTCACCTTTGAGGTATCGTTCAAATCGGGCTGGAATAAAACGTGCTTTGCCAAGATAAATGGTTTGATATTTACTCGATATGGTAATCCAGTCGCCCTCATTAATGCACAAACCTTTACTATTCTTAAGCTGGTTGTTTTCGAGTTTTACGTGATAATCTTCAAGGTTTAAAAATGCAGGCACTCCGTAGCTTAGGCAAGCGGTCACCACGTGAATAGCCGCTGGATTTAAACTGAGAATTGCATCAATCTCACTCATAACCATTGTGTCGGCCGGAACAAATTGATCTTTACATAAGCACACATTTGCGCCCGTTTTTTTTGCTTCAATTGCTTTTTCTGCGCTAAAGAAAACCTGACATGAAACAGCTAGTCTGGGTAGCACAGAAACTCCGCTGCTGAAAAATTGCAATTCGTCTAGCGAGCCGTCATCAATGCTTTCCGAGAAAATCTGGCGTTTATGATAAGGATGGACCAAGGACAATACACGCTCTTTTCGAATGACCTTATTTCTGAGCAGGTTGATTGCTGAAAGGAGGGTAGCTCTTCCGGTGAGCTCTGAGGCATTTAATTGCAGCAATGCAAAGTAGTGTATCTCCTTATAGGATTCTGCTGCAAACTCCACAGTAACCGGCGACTGCAACTTCTTTTCAAGATGTTCTAACCTTGGGAGGAAATGGTGAATTGCTGGAAAGGCTTCAATTAATTCATCAGCTTCATTAAACGCAAGGTCATTTGCCTCAATAGCTCCTGTCATAATCTCTTCACCAAATATCTGAGGATAACTCTCAATTTGTCTGCCAATGCCAGTCTTAGAGTGTGCACTATAAAGCACTCCCGGATAGGAGTTTTTATCACGCACCGTCCAAACCATTTTTTGCAAAATGAATGATGGATAGCTTTTGTCTCTTATGAATAAACTATGAAGTAAATCGGTGTTTTTTACGTAAAATCGATGCACTTCATCTATTAGAAAGAAGATTTGGTAAACCGCATCAGTCAGCAGCTGTCGGTCCTTTTTCTCAATTTCTCCATAGTAAAACTGTATTCTACTATATACATCCCGAAATGAATATTTTGAAACATTGTCGGAGAATATTGGTGGAGCAAGCTCTGGATACAATAAATGGTAAAGTGTTTGAAGGTTGTATAGATAAATTTTACTTGCCACATGATAGCCATATTGTTCTTTGAGTGCAAGAAAAGTATCTTGTGTGACTCCCACATTTAAATAGGTAGGCATCAATCCCGGAATATATTTGCTGGTAGCGCAGCGCATAGCGAACACCAGCGGCGATTGAATCGATCCAAGCTGTTGACCTGTTAGAGCTTCCAGGTTTTTTATGGCTGATAAAACATGCTTGTTGCGCTCTGTCCTGTCCAGTTTATAGGTATTTGAAGTGAGAATGCAGAAATCAGGAACCGGGTATCCTTCTTGCGTAAGTTCTAACAAGCTGGCACCTTTATGGCTAACCTGATGAATGCTGTATTTCTTACTTGTTGAAGATGGAACAACACAATCTGATTCGATTAGGATATTCTCCTTAAATTGGTTTTCGCAGTTCGTGTAAAAACGAGCTCGCTCTTGTTTTAAAACCTCTAGTGCTATGGGATCATTTATCGAAGCGTTGATGCAATGTGTGACATGATCTAAGCGCGCATCATCCGAAAGTCCATTTAGTAGATGTATGTCAGCAAAATCAAGCTCTATGGTTTGCTTTTCAAATCCCGCCAGCTGATATTCCAGCAATGGCGCTTGAAATGCGCATATCTCTTTGTCATCAATACCGTTGTATTTATTTAAGAAGTATTTTAAGGTGCGGTAATTTATGAAATAGCCTTTTAGCTTGTAGTTTAAAATATCAGTTGATAGTATCATACCTGCTAGTTTAACCTGATTAATATATCTGCCAGACCAATGGCATTCTTGCTTTTAAAGCTACTAATTAGCTAATGATTCCCCAATCAATTTCTGTTTTAAATTCTAATTCGATTCTTTTATTAAGACCTGCATTGGGCGGAGCTGTTAAAAGCGGATCACGTTCAATAATGGAAACTGCAATGTCTCTGGCATATTGAAGAATCTGACTGTCTTTACCCAGACTGGCTATTTTTAGATCGAAGGCAATACCACTTTGTTTTGTTCCTCCCAAATCACCGGGTCCACGCAGCTTCAGGTCGGCTTCGGCAATTTCAAAACCATCGGTTGTTTGTACCATTGTTTCAATTCGCTTCCGGCCTTCTGCCGATAGTTTAAATGACGTCATAAGTACACAATATGATTGATTAGCACCTCTTCCTACGCGTCCTCTTAGCTGATGCAATTGCGATAAGCCGAATCGCTCTGCGCTCTCAATTACCATTACCGATGCGTTTGGTACATCAACACCCACCTCGATAACAGTGGTAGCAACCATGATGTTGGTTTCGCCTTTCACGAAACGTTGCATCTCTAGCTCTTTGTCTTTGGCCTTCATTTTACCATGTACAATACTTACGTGATATTCCGGCATAGGGAAAGCTCTTACGATGCTTTCATAACCATCGCTTAGATCTTTATAATCTAATTTCTCTGATTCAGATATGAGCGGATACACGATATATATCTGTCTGCCTTCATTAATCTGTCGTTTTAAGAAACCAAATAATTCAAGACGTTTAGAATCGTACAAATGCTTTGTTTGAATGGCCTTTCTACCTGGAGGTAGCTCATCAATAACTGATACATCCAAATCGCCATAAATGGTCATTGCTAAGGTGCGCGGAATAGGAGTAGCCGTCATTACCAGAATATGCGGTGGCTGACTATTTTTATTCCAGAGTTTGGCGCGTTGCGCTACTCCAAACCGATGTTGTTCGTCAATGACAACCAGCCCCAGGTTTTTAAATTGTACAACATCTTCTATTAAAGCGTGTGTGCCAATTAATATTTGAAGCTCGCCGGAAAGTAAGGCGGCATGAATTTTTTCGCGTTGTGCTTTTCTGGTTGAACCCGTAAGCAATTGAATAGTAACACCAAGGTTTTTCAGGAACTTAGAAACCGATACGAAATGTTGATTTGCCAGTATTTCCGTTGGCGCCATCAGGCAGGTTTGAAAATTATTATCAAGGGCAATTAACATGCTCATTAAACCAACCAGCGTTTTACCGCTTCCAACATCACCTTGCAGCAATCTGTTCATTTGCCGACCCGCTCCAATATCCTGACGAATTTCTTTTACCACCCGCTTTTGCGCATTGGTTAATTCAAATGGCAGATTCTGTTCATAGAAGGTATTCAGATATGCACCAACTTTAGGAAATACAAAACCCTTAACTTTTGATTGTCTCAGGTTTTTTGTTTTTAACAGGTTCAGCTGTATGATGAACAGTTCTTCGAATTTTAACCTGAATACTGCTCTCTCTAAAAGCTGATTGTTTTCCGGGAAATGGATATTGATTAAAGCTTTCTTCAAATCGAGCAACTTTAGCTTGCTGGTAAGGTAATCAGGCAGCGATTCATTCAAATCATTGCTTAATACTTTTAATAAAGTGAGTTGTAGTTTTTGAATTGCTTTGGAAGTAAGAAAGTTATTCTTGAGCTTTTCAGTCGTGCTGTAATATGGCTCCAGTTTTAATTCTATAAACTGATCTTTCTTGTATATTTCAATGTCAGGATGAATAAAGTTTAGCTTCTTATTAAAAATGCTGGGCTTGCCAAACACCACATACTCTATGCCCGGCTTTAGTCGTTCCTTAACCCATTTTATCCCCTTAAACCAGACCAACTCAATGGTTTGAGAACCATCGGTAAAATAAGCAACAAAGCGCTGCTTTCGAGCCGGACCAATACTTTCGAATCTTACAATTTTTCCTCTTATTTGAATATGAGAGCTTGTTGAACTTACCTCGTTAATCTTATAAAACTTTGATCGGTCGATATATTTATACGGAAAGTAGTAAAGTAAATCCTTGAAATAAAAGATGTTCAGTTCCTTCTGGAGTAGTTCGGCCTTTTTAGGGCCAACTCCGCTTAAATAGGTTATTTCTGTATTGAGTTTCAAAGCTTGCTATTATTAGTCAAATATAGCTATTCAGCTTAAAATCAAAAAGGGATTGCCATAATATGAGCCGATTATTGCAAGTGTTAATAATTATGGAAAACTTGTAAAAATGGGTCGGATATTTTGTTTTATTTTTAACAGATTTTAGTGTTTAATAAACGATCTATTAAATGAAAAACAAGAGTCTGGTTTCTATTCAGGATTACTCCAAAGAACAAATCCTTAAAATTTTAGAGCTTGCAGCTGATTTTGAAGAAAATATACATCAACGAATATTGGATGGATATGTAATTGCTTCATTGTTTTTCGAACCTTCAACACGTACTCGCTTAAGTTTTGAGAGTGCGATAAATAGGTTAGGAGGCAGAGTAATTGGCTTTTCAGAGGCAGGTACTTCTAGTGTTAAAAAAGGTGAATCGTTGAAAGATACGATCCTTACAGTTGCAAATTATAGTGATTTAATCATCATGCGTCACCCTATTGAAGGATCGGCCAGATTTGCCAGTGAAGTTTCTCCAGTACCTATAATTAATGCAGGTGACGGTGCTAACCAGCATCCAACACAAACATTGCTCGACCTGTATTCAATTAAAAAAACACAGGGCACCTTGGATAATCTGAACATTTTTATGGTGGGTGATCTAAAGTACGGACGAACAGTGCATTCATTAATGATGGCGCTGACGCACTTTAATCCAACCTTTAATTTTATCTCGCCAGAAGAGCTTAAAATGCCGGATGATTATAAGGTTTATCTCGATCAGCTAGGAATTAAATACTACGAACACACAGACTTTACTGAGTACATTAGTGATGCAGATATTGTGTACATGACACGTGTACAGCGCGAGCGTTTCTCAGATCCTATTGAGTACGAGAAAGTGAAAAATGTGTATGTGCTGCGCAATAGTATGTTAGAAAATACAAAAGAAAACATGCGCGTGCTTCATCCATTGCCAAGAGTGAATGAAATTAACGAAGATGTTGACAGCAATCCAAAGGCTTATTATTTCGAGCAAGCTTTAAATGGTGTTTACACCAGAATGGCTATTATGTCTGCTATACTTGGTGTTAAAAGCTAATTGTGAAATTGAATTTTTAAATGCAGTAGAAATGAAAGATGCTAAAGAATTAAAAGTAAGTGCCATTAAGGATGGTACCGTAATCGATCATATTCCGGCTAATGCGTTATTCAATGTTATTTCAATTTTAGGATTGGATAAGATGGATAATCATCAAACATTCGGGAACAACCTTGAAAGCAAGTTGCTAGGGCTGAAAGCTATTATTAAAATTAGCGATAAGTTTTTTGAGGATCATGAGATTAATAAAATTGCATTGGCTGCTCCGGCTGCCAAACTTAATATTATAAAGGATTACAAGGTAGTAGAGAAGAAACGTGTGGAAGTTCCTGAAAGAGTTGTGGGTATTGCAAAATGCATGAATCCGAAGTGTATTACCAACGATCAGAATATTACCACCAAATTTACCGTTGAGAAAGAGAACGGAATTGCCTTAAAATGTCACTATTGTGAGAAAATAACAGATAGCGATCACATGGTGATTTTATAACCAGACTAATTTTTACTTGTTTATATAAACCGGTAGACTGTGTCATTTAACTGATGCAGCTTCCGGTTTTTTTTTATTGTGCTAAATCCAGCATTAGAAGCGTTGTGCTATTAAAGAACATAGAATAGATGTTTCTAATCATCTACCTTTGTTAATCGCTATCTAAAATCAAAAAAGAAACCAATGATTAGCACAAAACAAATATTCATAATTGTTTTAACAGTTTTAGTGTTTTCGCGTTGTGACATCATCAGGCATTCTTTTGAATATAAAGACACAACAAAAGTATTTGTTGAAACAATGCTTAGTGAAGATTACGACAAATGTGTTGATTATCTGGCAATGGAGCATGAATCTGCCAACGAGACAAATATTGACAGCATGATAGCAGGTTTGAGGCAATTTAGAGCGGTTATTGTAGAAAACTTCGGGACGGATCTAAAGTACAGGTTCATGTCTGCTGAAAAGAAATATTCCACCATCGAAGGAGAAAGCACACCTCCAAATGCAACACTTGTATTGGTTGAATTCCTAAATGATGAAGAATTTGGGGTTTTCAAAGTCCTATTTGATGACGCATCAGGAAAAATCCTAAATATTAATACACTGGATGTAAAATATCCTATACCATCAATGACCATGTTTTGGCTTTTTGGGCTAGTAGCTCTTTGTGTTCCAGTTTTCAATATTTATATAATAAGGCAAATAAAGAAAAGTGGATTACAAAGGAAATGGCTGAAATATATTGCTGTAATTTTCCTAAATGTTCCTGCCATTACGTATGC
>JBFHES010000002.1:0-56844 GCA_041584015.1 Bacteroidales bacterium | reverse complement strand
TCAGGATGGACAATATGCAGCTTCTTTCCAGTATAATCCACATACATCTTGTCTCCTGCTTTGTGCTCAATAATACCAATAGGGTGCTTGGATCTGTACCAACTTAAGTAATAATTATTGAACTGACTTCGTTGATATCCATCTGGATTAGATTCCAGGTATTTACGCCACTGCATTTCTTTGGTCATTCCAACTTTCTTCAGTTCCCGTTCCATCTTTGGAAAAAAATCCATGGCCTTTTGATACTTTGGATTGTCTTCTAGCTTACTTCGGTTACCCATCCTGATAAACATGTTTTCAAGGTCGGTATCACTCATTGCACGGATATCGTCATGGCTTTTACCTGATGCCAGAAAATACCTGGTATATCGGCGCACCGTGGATAATGGAATGTTTAATCTTTTTGAAATGGTTTTCTTTCCTCTTCTACTCTGATAGAGTTCAATGATTTTACGTACTTTACTCATAATGATTAAGTTTTTTGACATTTTTAGAATTATTTCAATAATAACTCTAAGTAAGTCAGATTCAACTGCTTAACCATAAGAATGAAAGTCCTACTTAAAACGGTGATCTTGTCATAAAAATCACGCTCCAAGGTGGGGTCAGTTAAAAGCGGCGAGAGGGGGGTCAGTTAAGGTCGGCGAAGGGGGTCAAAATTGTCCGGCGCATGCAATTAGATTGCTAATGACAAAGATTCATGAGCACCATCCCGACTTTGATTTGACAAAAATAGTAGCGTGTAATTATAGACCAGAAATGAATGAATCTAATTGTATTGAATATTTGAAAGGAAAGGGATATCTAGTTCTTAAGCAAGTTTAAATGAATATATAGATGTATTTGTGATTCCTAAAATTGGGAGAATCTAATTCAATATCATGTACTCAGAACTGTAAATATATTCCCAAGTAATAATAATTCCCCAATATGTTTTCCTATAAATCTCATGACTTAGTTTCTACTTGATTAGATAGTTCTAACTGGCTTAATAATATCTCAATATTTGTTTTGACATCATTTTGATTTTTGCAAAGAAGGAATGCAAAATTAGAATTTGCTTTAATTTTTTTCTTGATTGAGGTATTTGATTCAAGATTACTCACAAAAACAGTAATCTTAGAATTCTTATCAATTGAAGTATTTCCTTGACCAGTCATTTTTTTCATTGTAAAATGCCATTCCAACTGTTCTTTATTTTCAAAATACAATGGGATTACTTTGATTGATTTTGGAACTTCAAATTTATCAAACATCCTAAAAAGTTGAATTGTAGAAAGAATGTCAGTAACGGAATAATATTTATTTACCGAAAAGCAGTCATTAATTCCATCAAAAACTGTCTTATAATATGACATTGCATTAATCTGATTTCTTATTTTAAAATAGTTTTCATTAAAAAACTTTTGTCCCTTCTGAATTATGATATCCGTAAAAATCATATTTAGTATGACAATTCCAATAATCCAGCTCAACCAAACAGGCATAACCAACTCAGGGACTAACATGGAGAGTATAAAATAAATTATAAGGATCGATGTAATATCCTTAATTCTTCCAACTTCTTCGGTTATATCTATTTCATGAGTACCATCAAACTTATTCAATGTATGACTAAAACTATGGACATTTTTACTAGGTTTCGAATTCTTATTCATCACTCCTAATAATAATAGTACATATCTAAATGAATCTTCATCCTTTCCTATCTTTGCAATCGCTCCAATCACAATTTGGAAAAGAATCAATTCAACAAGGATATTCCATACTACAAACCATGTGACTACAAGATAAAAGATGGAAGTTATTAATCCTGAAATTTTAAATTCAGCAAGACTCTTGTTAGATATCAATTCAAAAAGCTTTATTTCATCATTAAATAAAACATTGATAATGTACATTGTAATCAACAACTTTACAATTAGTGTTATTATTCTTTCAAGTTTTTCTCTTTCCTGAGTCAAGAGTTTTGCTAATCCGTACATTACATTCTGTTTTAATTGAATGACTCAACAACTTCTTTCCAAACATTCACCTTTTTCACAAATTTACTCAACTTGCAGCTTCTAACGCCCACTTTAAATTCATTGTTTTTATCAACTGTTAGAATGTACAGTTTTGTCGCTCCATATATAAACAAACCCAGGCTTAAAGCCCAGAGTATGCACAACCCAGTAACAACTGTCACAGTTGTAGCTTTGCTTGTCAAGTCTTCTTTTAAATAGAAATACATCCAGCTCACGCATGAACATAATAAAGGAATCAAAAAAATCCATCCCTTTATCAGCGTGACATACTTCACTATGATCACACTGTCCAGCGGAAAGAAATGATGATCATCGCCCCATTTAAGTTCTATTCTTCTACTATTGAACCATATTTTCTTCTTTCTGAAACGCGATTCCCATTCCAGGTCAGGAATATCCATACGAACAATTTGCATACCTCTTGTAAATAATTTAGTCTATAGCTTAATGCCGGAAATGTATAAAACATTACAAAAATAGGGAACTTTCTTTTCAGTTATTTTCAAACAATCAACGGAACGCACTCAAGATCAAGAGGATTGATGCATATTGGTTAAAATAGGTCAAAATTAGAGCAAAAGGAAGCAAAATGAGCTGAGTTGAGCTATAATGAGCAACCTGTGTTGTAGGACTGCCCTATGTTTGCTAAAGATTTGAAACAACAAATAGCAAATATGTCCTTACAGCAAATATCAAATTCACTTGTAGCTACCTCTTCCGGGATGATCGGTGGAGTGACCAAAGCAGTCACATCAGGATTTACTTTATGCGGCGTTAATTTACCCCAGGTAATTGATGTAACAATATATGCAGCCATCTCAGCATTTGTTGGCTATGTAGTTAAACTAGGTGTTGACTCAATCCGCAGAAAGATTAACAAAAAGAAGGAGAATCGCCAGTGAATCTCCTGGGCAAAATAGGACTCACAACTTTGGCCTTACTTGGTGGATCAAAACTTTTTGCTGCGGTAAAAGCATTTAAGGTAAGTGAAGAGCTGAACATCAACATCATCTCTCCTAGAATCCATAAGCTGGATATTAATCCGTTTTCCGGAGGAATGGAAATCCGAGCAGATGTAGAACTGCAAAACCCAACAAATGGAAGCATGACCATCTCACAACCTTTTGTTCAACTGTATTCACAAAAAAGCATACTAGCCAGCTCTGATATTTCCAAGAAAGATTTTGTCCTAAAACCATTTTCTAAGGTTCAGCTTGACACACTCAAGTTTAATCTGGACTGGTCAACCATATTTAAAAGACTCTTTACCCTGAATTCCAATATGCCCAAGCAAATGAGCCTGGCACAAAAGATTCAGTGGATCCTTAAAAACTACAAACAAGTAGCTGGTCAACTTGATCTTGCGATCAAGTACTCGACATATGCGAACGGGCTTTACTATTCAGACACTCAAAAAATTGAAATCTGATGAAAAAGGACTCACTGGATATAGGACGGACAATGCCAGCAGATAAGCAGGTTACTAGTGGCTATCGACCAATTCAAAATGGAGCGGGGTATAACAAATATTTCCCAACACCGGAAAAGCAAGACCGAATCATCATTGAAGATGGAGAAGTAAGCCAAACTGTTGAGCTAATGAAAAAGGTGGTTTGGAAATACCTTTCCGATACAAAGCAGATTGCACCTGTACTTTCCGGCAAAAACCTTGAAAAAACATGTATATCAATTTGGGAATTCCTGTACAATCACATCCAGTATAAACTTGATCAAAAAGGGCTGGAACAGCTCAGAACACCAGCCAGAAGCTGGCAAGATAGAAAAACAGGAATCGATTGTGATTGCTTTTCCATTTTTGCGTCGTCAATACTGACCAATCTCAAAATCCCACACAGTTTCAGGATAACGAAATACGACCGGGATGTATACCAGCATGTGTATGTGATTGTCCCACACAAAAACGGAACCTACATCATTGATCCGGTGCTTTCCAAAGCCAACTATGAACAACCCTTTAAACAGAAAAAAGATTTCCCTATGAGTATAGATGGAATAGATATAGCTGTGCTCAGTGGCACGGTGGATGAAGAACTGCATTCAGTTGTTATGGCCAGTGACCTGGAGGGATTAGCTCTTGGTAGCACTGATAGCAAAGAAGAACTAAATGCACTCTATCGTCATTTAATTTCAACCCGTAATGCAGTTGCCAATAACCCGGAGTCCATAGCGCTGATTGATGACCCGGAGGCTTTCCTAAAAATGCTGGATTACGCTATAGAGCACTGGAACACACCTCAGAGAGATCACGCCCTGGAAATACTGGAGCAAAATGAAGACAAGTTAAATCTGCAACAGGGCGTGTCCGGATTGGATGATGAAGAGGATGATGAAGACCTACTGGGCAGACTTTTCAAACGAAGAAAGAACAAAGGAAGCCGGAAAGGATTTTTTAAAAACATTCGAAAGGCTGCCAAAAACGTTGGTAAAGGATTGAAGAAAGTTGGTAAAGCCATCGTTCGATTCAACCCGGTATCCATTGCAGCCAGAAACGGTTTTCTACTTGCTTTAAAACTGAATGTAAAAGGCATGGCCTCTAAACTAAAGTGGGCTTATGCAGGAAAAGAACAAGCCCAGCGAAAAGGTATCTCCACTGAGAAGTGGAATCAATCACAAGAGGCACTAAAAAAAGTAGAAAGCCTTTTTGCAGACAAACTTCAGGGACGAAGATCAGCACTAAAAAAAGCCATCCTCAATGGTAAGGCCGGAGGACTTAGTGGAGAACTTGGTTCAATCGGAGAGTTGAAAGGGCTCGGAGAACCTGTATCGGCGGCAAGTGCAGCAACGCTTATGGCTACTGCCAGTCCAATCATCATTTCAGTGGTTAAGATCCTAAAGAAAGCCGGACTGATGGATCCATCTGAAAAGGAATCAGTAGATGTTTCAGATACGGATATCCAAAACATGGTTAGTGATCCTTCTGCCATTGATACTTATTCTGATCAGGATAACCTGCTACCGGATAACTATCCTAATAAAATGAAGTCAAGAAATGCCGATGGAAGCAAACCAGAAGGCGGAAATAAACTGGTGCGCTTTTTAAAAAACAATCCAATGGTAGCAGTTGGAAGTGCCGCCCTGGTAGCTGGTGCAAGTTACTTGCTTTTTAGTGGTAGTAGCAAACCCAAAGCAGCTTTAAGCGGGACTAAATCAAACACCTGGACAACTGCAAAGAAAAAGCCAACAACCAGGAAGAAAACCATAAAGACCAAGACTCCAAGAGTCAAAACAATCCAATTGAGTTAAAAAGAACAATAATCCTAAATCCATAGATATGGCAAATACAAAATCAAAAATCACAGGCAAGCAAGTTCTTGAAGAAATGAAAGCACCTACCCTGATCGTAGTTGGGATGATAGGTGGAAACCTTGCAGGTAAAGCCCTGGACAAAATCCTAAAAGTAGATGAAACCCTTCCGGGCATTAACCCAAAAGCGCTGGCCAAACCAGTAGTACAACTTTCGGCAGGTATTGCTGGAGCAACACTTCTGAAAGACGACAACCTCAAATTATTAGCCACAGGAGTTGCAGCATCCGGTGTTGCTTCGGGAGTAAAAGTGCTATTGAAAAAAGACCTGCTTTCAGGCTTCAGTGGCCTTGGAACCAGTGATGCCCTTTCAACAGCCAAAGGACTGCTTCGTGCTGAACGCTACAATCCTGATCTGCCACGCATAACTGGCGGAGAATACGAAACCATTCATGTGAGTCAACCAGGAATGGAAAACCTTGAAGATTACGAGGAGATACAGGAAGTAGAGATCCTCTAGTAGTTAGTAGCAAGTACTGAGTAGCAAGTAACAAGAATTTAAATCCATAAAAAAACAAATAACATGTCAGATTTTAACGACACAGATTATGATGCCTTATTCGACAGTGAGTATGAAGACTCATTGGTATTGGCAGGTCTGGACTCCATAGAGGAGCAGGAAGAACTATTGGGACGCATCATGCGCAACCCGAGACGTCGCCGTAACATGGCACGAAAAGTATTTAGCCCAACACAACGGGCTGTTGCAGGTAAGTCTAATTCCAGAGATGATTTCCAACGAAGGTTCAAACAGCTTCCGGTGGAAACACGAAAAGGACTCCTGGGACGAACAAAGCAATTGGTAGACACGGCTCTTTATATCTCAAGAGAGATATCCGGAAACAAGATTGTGAAGATGCTCCAGGACGATGACAACAAAGTGATCGGAAAGAGTAATATCTCAGGAGGTAAACTGGAGAAGGGTAATTTCTTCACGCTGAAAGGCATCCAATTGCTTTATGGTGTTGCAGCAGCAGATGAAGATTATAAAGATGTAAACTTTGGAATTCTGCCGGATTTCATCCGAAACGGTGAATTTGAATTCGTGGCCAACGGATCGATCCTGATCCCATCCATGTCACTGGAAGTATTTAATACGGCTAATATGACTACACGAACGGGTTATTTCGAACTGGTGAATCCAAAGATGATAGAGACACAGCAACCAATGGACTTTGAAATTGAATGGGGGGCAAATGCACCTGACAGATCCTTTATGAAAGCAATTTTATACGGAACGTCAGTTGCCAAGTACTAGATTGAATGGACGGGGCAACAGCCCTGTCCACTTTTCCCTTAAATCACAAAGCAAAACATGAAACAGATCAAATACCAACTCATTAAGATACCAATTGAACAGGCCAATGACTCAGTCAAGTTCACAGCTGATTGTGATAAGATGTACAAACGCATTACCGGCTTGTTTGTATCTCTTCCTGAAGACAAAGCAGTACCTGGTACATGCATGGAAATGAAGATTGCAGACAAAGAAATTTTCCCTGAAGACTTTGAAGTAAAGATGATCACAACAGGACTGAATGTATCTCCTAATGAACGCTTTTATGATAAGGTAAATGAGGAAGCAGCTGGTAACCGCATTGAAGGACGATTGACTGATTCGGGGAAAGCAGACAGCTATCCATACGTTGCAAAACTATACCTGCGACTGGAGGAAAAACATTAATCAAAAATGAGCGCTCAAAACACACATAGCACATTTTGGAAAGTGATTAAACTGAATGTTCGCCAGGAAGGTTATATCCTAAAGTTCAGCTATAAACTACCCAAACACCTGGAAATAATTCAGGAAATGAACATTGTATGTGTGCCGGAAGGAACTAGTGACAATCCGGTAATTGAATGCGGTGAGTTGAGTGTGAGTGTAAACAACCGAAAAGGACATATAGTGCATACTACGGTGTCCTATAATCCTGACTTGAACGATCACATGGATGGCACAATGAAGCTCAATGCTTCAATTGAGGCTAACTCAATCTTTACAGGATATTACCGGGATGCAAGCTTAATGAAAGATGAACATGACCAGTTTTTGCCTTACCAGGTTAAGCTGACCATGCTTTGTAAAAAGAAGGAGACCCAATAATGGCTACAGATAAAATCAAACATATTGAGCAAAGGATGAATGAGCTGGGTATTGAAAAGTTTCACATGCTGGCAATGACCGTTGAAGTAGAATCCGGAATCCAGAAAGAATACATTGGAGCCTATAATGAATACTTGTTTCTGGTTAGTGAAAGCATACCAGGATACATGATCATTCATAGCGATACAGAAATCTTCATTAGTCCTGTTGAGCAACCTTCAGAAGCACTGGCAAAGGAGTTCAGTGGCATGACCATTATTGAGTCCAACAGCCAGGATGACATTCGACTTGATTTCATCAGGGTAATCCCACAAGACAAGGGAGGTCAGCATGTATAAGTTGTTTTTTGATCGGCTTTATCAAAATGCGTACAGACGTGGCAGGCGAAGTGGCAGCGAAGTCTTTATCACAGTCCATTTCATTGTCAAGGGTAAGGATAAAGAGGTAGCAAAGAACCAGGGTTTGGAAGTTATCAATGCGCTTCGTACCACAGCAGAATACTATCAGCCGGATAAGATTATGGTAGTCGTAAAGTCTGATGGAAAAAAGAAAGTTTATGAAGAAAGTTTTGATATAAAAAGTCAAGATCCTGTCAAAAACATACATGGAAATGACAATGAAATTCAATCATTTGGTCAGAATGTACATGAAAATGACAGGAATTTTCAAACAAACAGTCAACCCATACAGGAATTTTCAAACAATGCTCCAAGAATCAACGGACAATCACAACCTGTAATGAATGGATTTACGGGTTTTGGACAAGTTGGAGTTGAAGAGTACATCAACAAGAAGCTGGAAGAAGATAGAACTGCAAGGAAACTGCAGGAGCTTCAATCAGAGTTAGAAACCAGTGCGAAGGAAATTGAAACGCTCCGTGAAACCATCCAGCAACTTGAAGATGAGAACGACCAGCACATCAAAGAAAAAGAAGAACTCAACGGTGTTCTTGAGTCCAAGAAAAACATTCGCTACTGGGCAGGCTTAACAGGTGACATTCTGGAAAGCCTTGGACTGGAAAAGTCGAAGCTGAAAGAACCTCTGGCTGGATTGATAGCATCTGAGGAAGGTAATTCAAAGCAATTACAGGATGGACACCAACAGGATGATCAAAGTGGTATTGTAGAAGACTCTTCTGATCCTACACAGCAAAAACGGGAAGAGTTGATTTCGCTGATCAATGCGTTTCTCAGCTCGGTTGATAATCAAACCCTGGCCAATCTCTTTTTCATATTCTCCGAGATTGAACAGTACCCTGCACTGGCAGAACAATTAGTAAAGCAATTAAACCAACAAAAAGAATAAAACGATGGCATCATTCGAATTCAAAGTAAAAATACAAGCCAAGGACAATGCAGAAGCAAAGAAGATCCTGGCTGCCATGTTCGACATTAAGAAATCGGTTTCAGCTGACGAGCTATTGCTATTTGCAAAGGCTGTGAAAGAAAAGCCTGGTCTGGTAAAAAAAGCAAAGATGTTTTTATAAATCCATGAACAAGCATGAAAACAAGGGAAAGAAATACATCAACTCCATTTTATGGTTCTCGGCACTCTGGGCAATAAAGGAGTTTGTCCTTGAACCAATGATCAGCAAATCCAAAAAACAGGAACAAAACAATGACAGAGCAGAAACATACAAACAAATACCTTAAACTAAAACCCATTGAGGATGTGGACGGGCTAAAGAAAAGAGTCTTGACTTGGGGGTTTTATGGTGCAGTGGGCTTCGCTGGGTATAAGTTTGTTCTTGCACCTGTTATTCAAAAGATGAAACGGCAGCACGCTGAAGGAGCCATGATGACCGATCCCAACATGCAGCAAGCAGCAGTACTTCACAATGCGATGAATACCTCTGGGATCAAATGGATGCGCTCCATTGATCAAACCAATGAGAAAGAAATCTACGAGGCAGCCAGAAAAATTACGAATTGGAAAGAAGTTCAAAAGACCTATCGAAAGCTGTACAACCGTGATCTATTGAGTGATTTACAAAGTGAACTGGACACCGAAGAATACCAAACCTTTATTCGGATACTCAGCCAGACAAAATCAGGGAATGCGTCAGCTGGATCACAAAACACATTGAAAGGTAAACTCATTGCAACGAGCAAAGATGTTCGACTCAGAAGCACACCGGATTCATCAAAAGGTGTGTTTAGTTTTGATTCAAACATTCTGGCAACGGCCAAAGCCAGAACGTTCCTCGGTTGGGCAACGGGAAAACAACAAGTCGATAATAAGGGAGTGAAATACCTGGAGGTAATGATCCGACTAAACCAAGAGATTCCAGAGGGTGCGATTAAGAAAATCTATGAAAAGCAAAACAGCAGAATCCTGCGATTTTGGGTTGGTGCAGGTGCGATCCACCTGTTCAATAGTTCAGCACACCTTGTGAATAATGGAATTAAAATCTACCAGGGAGCAACAGAAGTAGGCTTAATGGGAACGCATGCAGGATGGTAATAGGATATGACATTTACATTAAAAAAAGTAATCGATGGAGAAAGTAAAGACTTTACCCTACAGGATATTCTTGAAATTCTGGGTGATCCTACAAACGATGAGATCGACTTTGAAGGAGAAGCATACCGGATCAGTTCATTCGATACGGCAGTGGTTAACGCTGGTGGTGGTAGTGCAGGTAGTGGCTCGTCAACAGGAACCGTTTTTACCTGGCAGGATTACTTGCTTACTGTTAACGTGGCTGGACAAACAGAGATTGAATTGGAAACAGCGATTCCAGAAGGGGCTAACCTGCTACTTACGGTCAATGGGGTTTATTATGAATCACACCCTCAGCTTAGCTATCACATCATTGGAAGCACCCTTTACTGGCATGGCAGCTTCGAGTTGGAACCCTCAGATACAGTACGATTAAGATATCAAATAACACAGTAGTTTTTATTAACCAATAAACAGAATCAAACATGAGTGATTTCATCAAACAAAAACAAATTTTAAACCTGGTTTCGGATTTAGCTGCAAAGGCGAACCTAAACGAGGTGTTACTAAAGGCGAATAACCTTAGTGATCTAACTAACACAGGACAGGCTCGAACGAACCTTGATGTATACAACAAGGCGGAAGTTGATGCCATGATTTCTGGCGCACAGAATGGTTTTAACGTAGCAGACATCCCGGCACGTGATGCATTGAGTGGACTGTTAGTATCAGACCGTGTGTTTGTTGAAGATGATGGCGATGGTAAGTGGGCACTTTACCTTGTAACAGCGGTTACTAATGGTCAGGGATCCACTAGTACTTTCCAGAAGGTGGCAGATCAAGATCTCTTCGACAATGCCATGACCGCATCGGCAATCAAAACAGCTTATGAAAGCAATGCTGATACCAATGCGTTCACCGATGCTGAGAAAGCCAAGCTTGGTTTTATCTCGGTAACACAGCCAGTTGATTTGGATGACCTTGAGTCAACGGTCAACAACAATGTTACCAATATCAGTAATGCCCAGACAACTGCTACCAATGCGCTGAATGCTGCGAATGCTGCACAAGCGGCGGCAAACTCTAAGGAAGATCAATTCACAGAAACAAAAGAGACTTTCAGTGGCATTGTTTCTCCGGCAAACCAGGATTTTACTGTGAATGTTTCACAGAATATCAAGGATGGATTTGAAGTGCTGGTATTCTTCGGACCAATTCGAGTTGACAGAGTGAACTGGGCTGCAGGTACAACGGGTGTATTGATCAATGTTCCTTACGAGACTGAGGCATCAGATGAAATCTTTGTGATTTACAAGTACTAAACAATAACTGAAGCTAAGGGTGACTGGCCACGATACGAGAAAGTAGAGATTCTCATTCATAGTTAGTGGTTTAATTTAAGCTGGTCACCCGGCTTCTTTTCCAACTCAGGGCAATGGAACAGATACAAGCAAAGCAAGTTCAAGGGGCAGTTGATACCCGGTCAGATCAGAATGTTGATGGCATGAAGACCTTTATGTCACCCACCGTTTTTGATAGTATGGGAAATAGCCATTCCATTGTGATATCAGGAGGGATGATCTACTGGGCACAGGACATCAATAACCGGGATGAAGATGGCAACTTCAGGATGGGTGTTGATCGAGGGCTTTTTGTTCAACAAGCCTATTCTGATGGAAGATGGAACGATATCTAAACAGTTGTGAGTTATCGGTTATAGGTTGTCAGTTGAGATGTAACCAAACTATCACCATGTACTACAAACAATAAACCAATACAAACATGAATAACAGGACAAGATTGAAATTAAGCATAGCATCTGGGATCATACTGGCATTTATTGCTATCACATCCACTTTTAAAGGATTAGAAACACTTGGAATTAGTGCCATTGCCGGAATGATGACCATCCTTACCACCTACATCTGGGGAGAAACCAAACGACCTAGTAATAAGCAGCAATCATGAGGACTATTCAAAATATTGTCGCAATTGTATTGATAGGGTTGACCATTTCTACGAGTTTCCTTGGGAAAAGACTGTTCAACCTGAAAAAAGAAAAGAACCGAATTGAGCAAGCTTTTAAAGCATCAGGACAAGAATTGTCATACTACAAAGGAGAGAATAATAAGTTGGTTGCAAAGCTGGAAGTGATGGAATTGAAGAGTTCAGAACTCAAACACATTTTTCCAGAAATACTATCTGAGATCAAAGCATTGAAAGTCTCACCAAAGCAGGTCAATCATTATTCTGAAACAGTCGTTCATCAGGAAAAAGAAATCCAAACCATACTTAGGGATAGCATTGTTTTAGATACCATCCAGATGAAGAGCTTTAACTATCATGACATGTTCTATGATGTTGTTGGAGACATCAGGGATGATTCTATACGAATGAATATTACATCAAGAGATAGCATCATCCAGATTGTCTATCGTGGAAAGCGACGAAAACCCTGGCTGTGGATTCTTTCACCCAGACAACTCGAACAGGTGATCCAGTGTAAAAACCCCAATTCTACGATACAGTATTCTAAAAGCATTCAAATCACAAAGTAATCAAACGAAAGTCAAATCAAAATAAAAAGCTCTGGTGGATCATAACAGGAATATCACTGGCAGCAATTGGAGGAACTATGACAGCACTTAAAATCAAAAATATCATCGATCTCTTACCAAAGAGTGATAGAAAGAAATATGGAAAACGTGACCTCAAGCTAATCAAACAGATTGTAGTTCATCATTCAGCAATGGATGGTTTCACAGCTTTTGACTACGCAAAATGGCACATTGGTCAGGGCTGGCCGGGGATCGGTTATCACTATGTCATTGAAAAGGACGGAAATGTAAACCAGACCAATGAGCTGGATACGATCAGTTATCACACCAAAGGTCATAATACAACGAGTATTGGTATTTCCGTGTCCGGTAACCTTTCAAACCATGCTCCAAGCAAGGAACAAATGGATGCATTGATCAGGCTTATCAAGGAATTGAAACAGAAACTTGGAGGTCACTTAATTGTCAGGGGACACAGAGAACTAGCAGCAACGGAGTGCCCTGGAAAGTTGGTGGATATGGACGTCATAAGAAAGCTGGCGCTTTAGTAGTTAGTATCAAGTACAAAGTATCAAGTACAAAGTATCAAGAAACGAAAACTCCTAACACCCAACACCGGGCATCAAACACCAAACATAAGTATCATGGCAAAAAAGAAAAAAGCAGGAACAGTAGGATCTGAGATCATGAAGATCGCAAAGCAAATCCGTAGGAAAAGTCCAAATAAAAAATGGACACAGTGCGTGAAGGAAGCAGGGAAAGAGTGGAAAAGAAGAAATAAGTGATGAAGAAAAATCAGTATCAGCTCAACAAAGAAATAGAAACCTTTATCCGGGATAAGGATTCAAAACAAGAAGTCTATTCAAAAGCTGATATTGATTTTATTCAACAGTATGAAGGAGCTGGAGGACAAGGTTCGAAAGGTGCAACGGGTGAAGGAGTGCTTTATGAGTTCTACACTCCGGATTACATATGTGAGCTTATGTATGACCTGGCGGTGAAATATGGTTATGACAGAGGATCAATTCTGGAACCAGCTATTGCCACCGGAAGACTAATCAAACCATTTCCAGATAAATCAAAAGTGACGGGTTTTGAGATCAATCCCTTAACAGCAAGGATTTGTGAGATTACCTATCCTGAAGCTACCATTCATACAGGCTACTTTGAAACCGCATTTTTAAATCCACCACGCTTCAGGGAAAGGATTAAACCAGGGGTAATAAATATCCCAACCTGGTTGGAGGACTATCCTTTCTCTCTTGTGATTGGCAATCCACCATACGGCAAATACAAAAACAAGTACAGCTCCTTTTTCAAAAGTCCCAAAATGCAGCAGATTGAACTCATGTTCATGTATTACGGAATGCGACTTTTAAAACCTGGTGGATTATTGGTTTTTATCACCTCCAGTAATTTCCTGAGAAACGGATTTAGTTATAACAGAGAGAAAGCCGAAATCGGAAAGCTAGCTGATCTGGTTGAAGCCTACCGATTGCCTCCCGTATTTCGATTCTCTTCAGTTCCAACTGACATCATTGTACTAAAACGAAAAATCTAATGGCTTACAATAAACACGATCGAGTAGCATATAAATACTTTGTGTTCAATACGGACACCAAAAAGATACTATCCGGATGGGAATACAAAACCGATGCGAACAGTCATAAAAATGAATTGAGTTTTCCAAACCTGAAGATTTATACAAGAACTTATCTTGAACGAATTTCATGTAATCCCAAGACCAATAGCAACTGGGGAACAGACCTTGGACTTGTAAGCTATCAAACAAAACCGGAGGTTGTGCTTTATGGGGATTTTAGAAAGGAAGTACAGATTCCTGAAATCAAAGTCAGGTATAACAAGGGCAAAACCTTTGAAAAGGTGCAAACGAGTAAGGATGTTTACAATTTCCTAAAGCGAGTTTATGGACGTAGCATTGGTCTTCAGGAGCACTTTGTACTCTTGTTAACTGACAACCAACTAAACATCATTGGGTACTATAAACATACTGTTGGAACGCCAGTCAGTACACTAGCCGATATTCCAATGTTAATGGGTATTGTATTAAAGTCGCTGGCTCGCTCATTCATTATTTCTCACAATCACCCTAGTGGTAGTAAAACACCATCAGAAGCAGATAAACGATTGACCAAGCAGGTTATGAAAGCCTCAAAGGCGGTTGGTGTGAACATGCTGGATCATATCATTGTGACAGCAAAGAATGGCTATTACTCCTTTGGAGATGAAGGAGGACTTGGAAATCTCCCGACAAAGCAAAATAAAAAGCTTAGTCTGGAGAAAAGGCTTCGTGAGGAAATTTTGCAGCAGCTCCAAAAAGTGAATAAGAATTCAGATTTAACCCCTGCAATCTATAAACTCATTCAATCCCATAAAGGATATTCCTGGATGGAAAACAGGATCATCCAAATGATGATCTCTGATGGAATCACAGCTTCAGCCAGCATTCCTCAGATTGAAAGTGAACTCTAAATGCAAAAGACACCGAAATATTACCGTGCACGGATTGCTGTCATTGAAGAGTTGATTACAAAAGTTGATGCTGATGGTAATGGAATTAACAATGCCCGGGTAGTACTTCGCAATGGTGTTTTTCCTAAAGGATATGATGAAGAAAAACTCATTACAGAAATGCTATCAAAACGTAGTTTTTCCAATGAGACTTTGAGTTTTCAGGAACAAACCCGGTTTAATACCTGGTTTGCCATGCATCTAGAGAAAGTAGCAGGAAAAGAAATTGTAAGTACATCAAGGGAGTTTCCAATTACCATCAAGGGGACAAAGCAGGATATCATTAATGCAATCAGCATTGATAAAGGGATGCAGTTTCAGTTATCCCTAAAAAGAAAAAGAGCAAAAGCCAAACTCAAAATCATGCAATTATGAGCTATTTAAACGGCATCCAAAATATTGAAGGACTTGGCCAGTTACCAAGTTGCCTCAAAAAGCAAATCAAGTCAAATAATCAATCCCTGGAGAACCTACTTCAAAGAAGCAATTTGAAAGGACTTGGGTATGCCAGTAATGTCATTCCGTTTTCGCAGGTGGTCAGGCAATACAATGCTGGAATCAGCAGGGATGAAATCTTGGCCTGGGTATGGTATCGCAGGCAGAACCATATTCCTATGTCCGGTTGGGATGTTTATTACATCAAAGGAAATCAGGAAAAGGAACTCAAACGTTTGGTAAAAGCAGGTGTATTATTTTACCTAGACGGGCAACTATTGCCTTTGCCTGTTTATGCATTTGGGAATATGTATGACCGGGAATTACAACTTGAGTCAGATAGGGAGTACCTAGGTAGTACCTATGGAGAAAAAGTATATGAAAAACACTTGGAAGTAATTACAGAAAGTAAACCAAGATTACTTAGCATTACCAATCCTGATCCAAAAGAGCGACCAAAAATATTAGCTATCTCAAGCTTCGCAACAGACTTCAAAGTGGAAGACCTGAAAGAAGAAACAGGAATTACCTTAGATAGGCAAAAACACCTTCAGGATGCATTTAAGGATTGGTTGTACACCTTGGAACGAAATGAATTTAACGATTCATCAGCATGGAATATTATCCGTTATTATTTGATGGGGGCAAATGCTCCAAGAGGATCTTCCAAAGCACAAAAAGCTGAATTGAAAGGCAATGCCCGTGATGAAGGGGAACGGCTTTTTGAACGATTCTTACATGAAGCTCTGACATTTGAGGATCAACAGAAACTTGACTTCAAATGGAACAGGCTTTTCAATGGACAAAGCAATGTACAGCATCATAAAATACCCATTGGTTTTGATGTGTCATCCAAGTTCAAAGGATTTGATCTGGAGATACGTCCGGCACAACGGGAAGGCGTTGCTTTTATGGAACTGGCCGGAAGCGGAATCATCGCTTACGATGTAGGTGTTGGTAAAACATTGACGGCAATTGTTGAGCTGGCAAATTCCATGTATTCTGGAAAATGTGCCCGTCCAATTATTGTCGTTCCAAATCCGACTTACGCAAAGTGGATAGAAGAAATCATAGGCAAACAGGATAAAGACGGGAACATTATCAAAGAGGGTATCCTTACAGGAACGGATATTACAATTAATGATTGGTACAACCTGGGAACTGGGATAAAGGAAAAAATCGATTTTGAAAAACCAGTTCCGGCGAAGTCAATTACCATGCTGACTTATGAAGGTTTTAAGAAGATCGGTTTTGGTGACGATGTAAGTGATGAACTATTTGTGGAGCTGGCAAACATCCTTGGACAAAGTGAATTCTCCAAAGAGCACAGCGGTAGCAACAAATCAGCTCGTGATATGGAGATTCAATATCAAAAGTATCGGGAGAAAATTGGTGTTGGGATCAAAAACACCATTGCCGATATTGAGACTCTGGGATTTGATTACATCGTGATCGATGAAGCGCATCGATGTAAAAATGTATTTGATTCAGTGAAGCTGAAGGAAAAGAAAGACACCAAACGTTTCAACATCCAGGGACAAGTTTCAGAAACTGGGATCAAAGCGTTTTTCCTCTGTAATTACATTCAAAGAAAAGTTGGCAAAAACGTCTGTTTATTGACTGCAACTCCTTTTACAAACTCAGCTCTGGAAATCTACTCCATGCTCTCACTGGTTGCCTATGATAATCTTCGGAAGATGAACATATACAACATCAATGAGTTCTTTGAAACGTTTGTACTACCCACTTATGAGTATGTGGCCAATTACAAAAATGAGATTGAAGAAAAGGAAGTGGTTAAATCTTTCAATAATCGACTGATCCTTCAGAAGCTTATTTATAACAACATCAACTATAAAACTGGAGAAGAAGCTGGGGTAAAACGCCCTTGCAAAGTAAACCTCCCAAAGGTTAATACAACCAAGGAAGGACAGGTTAAAAGATTACCACCAAACAAGCAGATTCTGACTTACCTGGAGCCAACCGCCCGACAAGCCATCAATCAAAAGGCAATTGTAAACATGGCTAAGTCATCTACATCCGGAAAGTTGGATATGGCCAACTTGCTTCGTTCCTTAAACTATTCCCTGGACAATGCATTGAGTCCATTCCTGTATGAAAAAGAGGAACAACCTGAAGACTATCTGGAATATGTAAACGAGAGCCCAAAGATTAATTATATCATGGGATGTGTGGCTTCGGTGAAAGCTTATCATGAAAAACGAAATGAAACTGTTTCCGGACAGGTGATTTATATGAATCGTGGAAAACAGTATTTCCACTTCTTAAAGGAATACCTTGAGAAAAAAGTTGGCTATAAGCAAAAGGTAGATTTTAGATCAGGAGGTAAGAACTTCAAAGTAGATGAAGTAGAAATAGTTGATAGTTCCATTTCTGCAATTAAGAAGGAAAAGATCAAAGAAGCATTTCTAGATGGTACTTGTAAGGTGATCATAGGAACGGCAACCATACGAGAGGGGATTGACCTTCAGAAGAAAGGAACGGTTGTTTACAATGCATATCCCGATTGGAATCCAACAGACTTAAGACAGCTAGAAGGTAGAGTTTGGAGACAAGGTAATGAATATGGTTATGTGAGAGTAGTGATGCCACTAGTACAGGACTCCATGGATGTGTTTGTGTTTCAAAAACTGGAAGAAAAATCAAATCGTATTAATGACATTTGGTTTAGAGGCGACCGGGGCAATGTACTTGATTTGGAAAGCCTGGATCCGGAAGAAGTGAAATTTGCACTCATCACCAACCTGGAGGAATTAGCGAAAGTGGAAATCTCGAAGCAGGTTAAAATGCAAACCCGAAAAGTAGAAGGTGTTGAGCACAACATCAAAGTGCTTCAGGAATTCAATAGAGATTATGCCAGCTATCAAAAATACCGACAAGATTTAATCGATCATATCAAGCGGTGGTTGCAAATAATCGGAGATTACGATTATGTAAAAACACCTTATTCCAAAGTAAAACTAAAAGAACTGAATGAGAAAGCTCGAAAAGAAACCCAGAAAGATTTGGAACTTTATGAAGAGCTGAAGAAGTTCTTCGAAACTGTTCCGTTGGAAGATAAGTTTATTCTTCAGACAGCTAGAAAAATTGCCGGACGAAAGGATTACTTTGATCATTGGCGCATGGAATATTTCAAAGAGTATCTGGCCAAGATTAAAAAAGCGGAGAAATCCGTTTTAGGTGCGAATGGTTATTCCATCCATGATAATATTTATGAGATCATTGCCAACTTTAAAAAAGACATGGAAAAAGCACAGGAAGAATCGATCAGGATTAAGTCTACAGAATACCGTCAGGAGGTAATTGCGGAAATCAAAGAGAAGAAAAATAAGATGGCTGTACAAGGTAAATCCATTGCCGACCGGGTGAAGGAATTTGAGAACCTAAATTACCTGCTTGATTACAAATTTACTGATGTTGATCCACAGATCTGCGAGATTCCGGAAACTGGACTGAAGCCAAAAAAAACAAAAAGCCTGCCTGCCAAAAAACAAGGTGACTTTGAATTCCGGTTAAAACTCCAACGAAAAAGAGCAAAGGCAAAACTTCTATTACTAAACTAAGCAAAAGACCATTCATACTATGATTACAAAGAGCAATTATTTCAAGGAGGTAAAAAATATTGATTACAAATCACTACCGGAGGCACTTAAAGAAGGTTTTGACACCATTGAATTTGGGAGCAAGGATTACACAACCTGGGAATACTTGGATGATGACAAGGAATTCCTGGATATTTATTTCAAAAAACTGAATCAGTTCCTAATACAAAAAAAAGTGCCGGCAAAGGATAAAGTAAAACCAAAAGCAACAAGCAAAAAAAAGAAGACTACAAAATCTAATGCCTCCAGGCAGGCGCAGAGATTCTTTACAGATATAAAGGTAATCCAGCTTGCCAATAAAGCAGCTGAGAATGTATTGGATGCAAAGGATGCTTTAAATGAATTGGTTATAATTCATGGTAGTCGTGTTCCTGAGAAAAAAGTATTTGAAGTGCTCAAACATTTTGACCTTTCAATGGATATGCTTGAATCAAAGCCAGTAAAAAAGAAAACCAATGCAAATCCCAAACAACCGGTAAGAAAGGCAAGTCCTAAGAAAGAACCATTAAAAGCTAATCAAGTGGAACGCACCTCAGATGAGATCCGTTTTATTAAACGATTTGTACTTCTCAATGGGAAGATTAAAACCAAGCATCAAATCTTATTATTCCTTAATGCTTTGCAAAGAGCGATTACCGAGAAACGTATTCGTAAAAGCTCCAAATATGCCAAAGAAATCATTCATATTCAAGAACAACTGGTAAAGCTCTATAATAAAAAGCCGGAGCAAATCAAAGTAGATATTGATTCCAAAACGCTGGATAAATACAGCATAATTGCTGACAGTGAGAAACCAATGCTATCTATTTCTTATATCAAACGGTTTATTTCATTACATGGTAAAACGGATGTAAAGGTTAAAGCGAAACGTCTGGCTGATCAGATGAAAACTGCTGCCGAGAAAATGAAATTAACAAAGGATGATCCATACAAGAAGAAAATTGATGCAGTTTATAATTCATTGATGCACTATGTGAATGGAAGCACCAAAACTCCTGAAATCACAACAGCCGAATTGAATGGTTTGACGGGAATGGTTGAGAGCAATGATTTAGTCTCAAAAAAAAAAGATAAAACAGAATCAGGTTTAAAGGGATTGCCCGATGTAATCTCCTCCGTTCAACTTTCTGAAATGCAATTTGAAACCATTGGCTTGAATGGAAAATATAAAGATTTGATCGGTGATCCATCCATTGGGTTTTCGTGTATGGTGTATGGAAAGCCCAAATCAGGCAAGAGTACCATGTGTATCGATTTTGCCAAGCACCTTGCAGAAAACCATGGAAAGGTGCTTTATGCTGCCCTTGAAGAAGGTTATGGTTATACCATGAAAGAAAAGCTGGAACGTCTGAATGCAGTACATCCAAATCTTTTTATGAGTGAGGTTATACCTGAAAAACTTGAGGAGTTTCAGTTTGTATTTATTGACTCCGTTTCTAAAGGAAAAGTGGATAATGAAAAACTCAATCAGCTGATCCAGGTAAATCCTAAAACCGCTTTTATCTTTATCTTTCATGCTACCAAGGAAGGTGATTTCCGTGGTGGACAGGAGAATGCACATGATGTAGATTGTATTATCGAAGTTAAAGACGGTGTAGCGAGAGGTAAAGGAAGGTTTGGAGCTGGTGGGGAGCTAGAGGTGTTTTAAGAAGATTACATATATCCTTCTCTATCTTTATAAAAAAAAATGACTTTTTCTGACACAATAATAGTTATGTCATCATTGTGTAAGATCTAATACTATTTATAAATTTCAACCTCGAAATTCATATAACGTAGATACATGAAACAAGAGTAGTGAATTATCTAAAGACTCAAATTTAAATCGTTATTTCAATATTTTTTTTTTGCACTTAGAATACGAATGATCAACCACTTTTTATACGCCTCGATTCAGGCTTTAAACTATTTTTTAATAATTACCTTACTGCTTTTAGCTGTTCGAACGATATACATCCCTGATGGAAGAAAATCTAAATCTAGATTCAAAGTAGATTTATGGAAGACACCATGATAAACAATTTCACCCAATAAATTAGTAATGTAAATGGAACCATTTATTTCGCAAGAAGATTCAATATTAATATGAGATGTAAATGGATTTGGATACACAATAATATTCTCATCTGATGATTCAGTTGAAATATTATTGAAAGTAGGAGATAATTCTGTATTTGTCATATACACTCTACTGGTTCCACCAGTTGGAAACCCAAGAAATTCTTCAGGACCACTAGTTCCCCATATGTATTCCCCATCCCAAACTAGCCCAATTGGGAGTGGTATGCACCATTCCACGGTATCAATAAATTGGCCTGAAGCGGTGTCAATTCCTACTAGTCGTGGGATTTCATTTCCTATTGAAGTTGTCACACCATAAAGGATTCCATCAATAAAATCAAGTGATGTAATAGGGATAGGTGGGATAATAGAATCAATTACAGTCCCATTTATTGGACTTATTTTGTATATCATACATGAATCGTACTCACTATGCCATAGATTGATCCCGTCAAATGCTATTCCATGTCCATTGGGATCGCTTAGTCCGAATGAAGGTAAGTTAAAGGAATTTATAACATAGCCATTCATTGATATTTGATATAATTTAGCTGCCTGTTCTCCTACAACCCATAATGTACTATCATCGTATGTCATCCCGCCGAACCTACCCCATTGATTACTAGGTATAGGTGAAGATATCTCACCTAATAGATCACCGTTGATTGAATATTTACGAAGGTAACTTGATCCGTCATTTAGCCATAAGTTTTCTCCGTCCCAGGCAATTCCTGAAAGAAATGGTCCATTGCATTCAAAAGAGAATAAGGTGTCGCAGGAAGCATCATTAAATTGGCTATTTATCCGTGAATTAGCAGATGAGATATCTATTCCCCCAATTTTAATTTGGCTGTGACAATTAATGCTAAGGTATATTGTGATCATCGGAAGCAATATGAACCTAATCAGAAACATGACTTTTAGTTTTTAGTTTTTATTAAAAGAGTTATATGCAGTTGTATTTAGTTTATTACTATCCAAAAGTAAATAAAGAATTAAAGTATTTGGCGTTTATAACATTAAAACAAAACCAACAACTCTGTAAGTGTCACAAAATCAGTGATTAATTAAAGTGAATTGTTGGTTGTTTTTAACTAATCTTAATAACATTACCGAGACTATGATATCGATCTTTTTTTTTTTTTAAAAAAGATAGTATCATTGTTCATATTATTTTAAATTGAATCTAAGCCATTTAACAATAACTATTGAGACAACAATAATTCAAATATTTTTAATATGAAACAGACTTTTCTAACAGTATTGGCAGTTCTTTTAACCGTTAGTGTAATTTATTTTTGGTACGACAAGACAAATGCAAAGGACGAAATAGCCTACATTGAATTAAATACTGTAATAGAAAAATATCAAGGGATGATTGATGCCCGATCTGAATTCGAAGCAAAATCAAAAACAATGAGAGCCAATGTTGACACATTGGTAGCAGAATGGGAAGCTGAACTGAAGGCTTATGAAAAAGAAAGGAAATCGATGAGTAAAAAGGAGATTGAACTTAAGCAGGAGTTACTCCGTAACAAGCAACAGCAAATTAACGGTTATAGCGAAGCAACAGAGAAAAAGATTCAAGAAGAAGAGCAACTTTCGTCTCAGAATGTACTCAACGAAATAAACGAGTTTGTAATGGATTTTGGCAAGAAGTCTGGCTATGGATTTGTAATTGGAGCTAATGGTACTGGTAATCTGCTTTATGCCAATGAAGACTACAACCTGACTGATGCAATACTAGAGGGATTGAACAAAGAATACAACCGCGGTAAAGGAATTAAGGTTGAAACAGATTAAGAATAACTATTAAAGGACGATTGTAACTAAGAAACAATCGTTCTATTATTTTTTTTAAACATGCAAAAACAGCTAATTTACTATCTGACAATAGTAGTATTGTTTATTTCTTGTACCGGAGAAGTTAATCGTGAGGAGCTGCTAGGTTATGTTGCTGATACGGATAACGGTCTCATCCAGGAAAAGCTATTGAATGGTATCACTTACAAGCTAACCTATAAACCATCAGATCTGCTTGTATGGCAAACTGTCAGACAAAAAGAAAAAATTGAAGAGCAGGAATTGCAACAACAAAGAACCAATTTTGACCATCTTTATTTCACTCTATCTGTTTCCGCTGGCGGTAAAGAAGTGTTAAATGCGTTTGGCGGCGACAAACAAAAATTCGGACAACTAGTTGACCAGCTTGCATTTGGAATGCAGGATCTTGTAACCCTTACCAATTCTGCTGCCGACACACTCCAAATGATGGACGCACATTTTGCAAGAACCTACGGAGCTGCACGAAGTTCCGATGTGCTATTGGTATTTGATAAAGGCTTATTTCATAAAAATGACCAATTGAAATTTACAATAGAAGACTTTGGATTAAGAACCGGAAGAATTATTTTCCGTTTTGAGACCAACGATATTATCAACACGCCCAACATAGATTTTAATAAACTAAATAATTAACATAAAGAGTTACTAGCTATGATTCAAAGAATAAAGAAAAGGTTTACCTTAATCGCTTTACTTGTTGCAATTGTCATACAAGTAGATGGACAGAACACAGGGCCCATTGCGCCTGAAGCCATGAGCTTTGAGCCGGTTGATGCAACGGATATGGTGAATAACCTCACAGGTAATTTCACTTATGTTCTACCCATACTTGAAGTACCTTCAAATGGGGGTGGGTATCCAATAGCATTGTCCTATCACGCAGGGGTTGCCAATGGTGCTGAGGCATCATGGGTCGGACTTGGTTGGAACCTTAACCCTGGGGCTTTAAACCGAACTATTTCAGGAGTTGCGGATGACTGGAATGAATCCACATCATTATGTATTGCATATAACGAACTGATAGACAAGGAGTTTTATACAGTTGGTGCCGGGGTGGGAATTAATGATGTTTTAAATCTTGGTGTGACCTATACGTGGGGTGACGTCCAGGGATTCGGTGGGAGTGTAGGTGTTGGAATCACGGATACTCCTTTTGGTGCAAGTATAGGTTACCACCCTGCTTCCGGTTTACGAGGTACATTAAAATATGGAGGAGCATCAATTTCGTATAGCTCGGCAGGAGGAATAGGTCTTGGAGCATCGTTAAATTCTGATTTTAAGGTTCCTTATAACGATAAATCAATCGGCATTTCATTTTCTACTAATGGAGGCCTTAGTTACAGTGGTTTACCATCTATTAGTGGTTCTATTCAAGGATCAGGTGGAACATCAAACGTTTCAGGATATACCCTTAGCAGAGGTTTTACTCTTCCTTTCAAATTATTTTATATTAGTTTTCAACATAACAGAGCAAACTATTGGGCATACCATTTGGAAAACCATGTCAACTATGGATTACTATATTCAAAAAACGCAAATACTTATTCAGAAAACTGGGTGGAAGAAACATCTGCCGCCCATCCGCGTTGTAAGGTGGATAGCTATTCAATAGACTATGATAAAGATTTTTGGTATTATACCGATCAGGCTTCAGGTGGTGAATATGTTGGAACAAATGATTCCGATTTAGATAGATTTGAGGTTTTAAATAGTATTTTATTGCCAGGATATGATGCATACTCGGTAAGTGGTCAGGGGATTACAGGTGCAATAAGTCCTAAACTTTATCAAAATTATTTGATCACAGGAAATGGTTTTCCTATAGAAACAGACAATTATAACACGGATCTAAATAGCGATATGACCTATTTTTATGATGATAACATAGGTAATTCCGTAGATAAAGAGCAACATGAAATTTATTTTGATTTTGACCTGGCACCTTCATCTTTTCTACGAATAGACGATGGTGATTTTATTGGAGATCCATTGGCTAACGGATATCCGTTAGATAGCTATGATTTTAGTACCGATGTAACCGCAGTTACTTCGAACTATTATGATACACAAAATGAGCGGCGTGGACAGAGTCGCCATGTTGAATACTTTACAAACAAGGAGATAGCTACATCTAATCTTGCTGAGAGAGGTTTTATTGAGACCAGCAGTATCACCAGTCTACCTCCAGCAGGCGGTGATGAGCCAAGGTTAAATTGGATGTATTTCGATGAAGATGGCATTGGTGCTTTTACGATAACAGTTGAAGACGGTAAAAGGTATCATTATTCTTTACCGGTATACCAATTTGAGGAAGGGACATTCAAAAAGGATAATGACCAGGATGATTACTTTAATAATATTAAATATGGTAAGTATGCATATACTTGGTTATTAACAGCCATAACCGGACCCGATTATGTAGAACGTGGAGATGACGGGTTTGATGAAAAAGATTATGGCTACTGGGTACAGTTCGATTATGGTAAATGGAGTGATGGATATGTTTGGCAGATACCGTACAATCCAGATATGGACGATGATTTTGAAGTGAATGTTCAAAGAGGGACAAAGCAAATATATTATCTCAATACAATCCAGACACGCACACATACTGCTGTTTTTGTTAAAAGTGTTCGTGAAGATGGTTTGGGCAAGGAACTAGCTCATGATCCTTTTTATCGTAAGATGATTGATGCTAATTGGGGTAATATTATTTCACCTTATAGTAGAGAACGATATCCAATAACATGTATGACCAACTCAAGTGTAGCGTGGAATAATTCAGAGTACGCTACTGGCTATTACAAACCTTATTATTATCATAATTGGACAACGCCGAATCAAGCACAGGTCATGAAGCTTGACAAAATATTATTGGTAAAAAATGATGATTTTGACAATTATGCTTCAATCGGGACTGGGGCTGGAGACATTTTAAGTTCGTTCCATAATCGATTTGAGTTTGATCCATACGATCTACAGGGAGCCCCTGTTAATACTCTTTGGCCGAATCCTTGGCCTTATTGTTCTAATTGGAACTTTGGTCAGGATGTATTATTAGAAAGATCAGGTCATTATTTTGGAAATGTGTATGATGATGGGGATAACCTTGCACAATTAGAGTCGAGTGCCATAAAAGTCATAGAATTTAATTATGATAATAATGATGATGGTACCGATGATTACACATTGTATGCAGGTCAGGATATTGAGAACTCAAATGTGAATGGTAAGTTGACATTGCATGGAGTGGACCTTCTGGGGAAAGGAGGTTCAGAGTTTATGCCTGGTTATGATTTTGCTTATCATTCAGGCGTTTTTAATAGCGATTATGATTTTGATGCCTGGGGATACGATAGGGATAACCCGGAAACATTTTCCCTTAAATCCATTTTAACTCCTGTAGGCACCGAAATTAGCATTGGGTATGAGTCGGACGTGTACAACAAAGAAGCTGTATATGATGGTCATCTCGAAGGGTTTGGCGCCCATGACGATGTTGAACCAATTAAGGGCTTCGAAGATTTTGGCGTAGACTTATACTTTAATATGGTCTATGAGAATTATAATCAAAATGGGCTCAGTTTCGTGGGGACAGATCCGAACTTCCTTTTGGAATTTGCAGGATGGCCTGGTGATAATATATTTACTGAAAGAGTACCGTTGACTACGGTATTCACTCCAACCTCAATTGGTTACAGAGTAGGTCAAATAGTAGACATGGAACTCGAATGGAAAACTAATTCTGGGTTGAATAAGGATATTGAACACGAAAATGCAAATTGGACGTATAACGCTTATGGACAGTTTGAAGTTTTCTATACAGGTCCTATGCCTATACTCTGTGGTACTACTAACATTAATGATTACGAAATGACTCTTACTGGGCAGATCAAGTGCCCAGATGTAGAGGAGTGGAAATGGTTTAAATATGTGTTTGAAGGAACTTGGGACAATAATTTGCAAAAAGCTTATTGTAATGATGTTGATGAGTTAAAAAAGATATTCCCAATTAAAAATTTCAGTGTTTCAGCTTTAAAACCATCAGGTCCAAAACAAGGAGGAGGCCTACGGGTAAACAATATTGAGTTAACTGCAGGAACTGATAGTTACAGGACCGAATATACCTATGATGGAGGAATTGTTAGTTATGCACCAACAACCTATTCCAGGTTCGTGCCATACATCAATGAAATTTCAGCACCACTGGTTGTTTATAATAATGTTTCCATCGAGGAATTTGACAGGGAAGGAACATCTAAAGGGTTGGTTACAAATTACGAGTTTGAAGTGTTCGAAAGCTTCATACCAAGCACAGACCCAGATGCAAGTCCAAGAGACTTTAACCTGGGTAGTCATTTTACAGTTACAAACGACGAGATCGATTCCGATGACCCGGATGACCCAGGCGATGTAGGTTCATCATCTAACCCTTATTTTAATTCAACAACACAAACTCATCATCATGCATATTTCAGAAAAGCTAATATTGAAAATAAACTATCTGAAATTGGAAGGGTCAATTCTGTAACGACAGAAGATGACTATGGAAGAGTTGTTTCCAGGACTGATTATACTTATATGAATCTGGAGGTTACACCTTCAACCACAGATCAGGGTATCGTAAAGGAAACCTTTAGATCCACAAAAAGATTCAATCCTGTAAATTTACCCGGGCCGTTATTTGATAGAATAACCTGGTATCTGAACTCAACAAGTAATATCAAGTATCCAAATATTCTATTATCAACTAGTTCTGTTGACAATATGGGTAATAAGAGCGAAACCCTGATTGAGACCCTTGATCCGTTTACCGGTATTCCTGTTGAAACGATAAATATTAATCCCGATGGCAGTCAGATTAAGACATGTATCCTGTCGGCCAAAGATGTTGGTGTCTATCAAGGGTATGATGATGCTGGAACCTTTATACCTGGTATGAACTCAAAGTTCGAGAATGTTTTAAATAAAAATATGTTATCTCAGAAGGCTGCTCAAATCAGTTATAGGTCTAATGATGATGGAAGTACCTGGAAACCAATTGGCGTAAATGTTCAGACCTGGAATGATTCCTGGATATACCGTAACTGGGACAGTGGAAATTCCCAGTATATTGATGAAACAGAGGACGGTGTTTGGCGAAAACATGAAAACTTTATCTGGGGAGATGCAAAAACCAATGGAGTACTCGAAGGGTTTACTTACGGTAATGGCTATGATTTGGAAGCTAACTGGTCAAGTATAATCAGCGGATCAAATGACTCATGGCAGAAAACATCTGAAGTTAACAGGTACGATCATTATTCCAATATGTTGGAGGTTGCCGATATCTATAATAATGTTGTAGCTGTTACCAGATATAATGAAAAAGATGGTGCAACATTGCTTACAGCCAGTAACGCGACCTACGATGAAGTTACGCACAGTGGTGCTGAATACCTTCCGCAAACCGGATTTTGTGAAGGAGAAGTAGAATTAGAAAATGGAGCGGCACGTATTAATGAGATTGCAATTACAAATCTTGATGCTCATACAGGAAGTTATGTTTTTCAGCTTCAGCCTGGGGAAAATATTGCCTATAAAGCAGAAATCGGAAATGAGTTTAAAATAGGACAACACTACAGGGCCTCAGTTTGGCAATTCATTGACAAAAATGATGATCTGAATTCTGAAGATTGTGAGCTATGGGCGCAATTTCTACCTGGAACTAGTTCAGATCACAAGGTCATAGTTAGTTGTGCTAATTCGACATTGAGTTGTGGACAACTGTGGAAATTGATTACTCTTGAATTCCAGATTCCTGACTTAACTGGTATTGATAATATTGTAATAAGTGTTATGAATGAGACGAGTACCGAGACTCATGAATTCGATGATTTCCGTGTTCAGCCTGTTCATTCTTCTGTAACTTCCTATGTATATGACGATGAAACAGGGTTTTTAACTTACATCCTTGATAATGACAACTTGTATACGCAATATGAGTATGACTACGGTGGTCGGTTAATGCACAGTTACAAGGAAACAAAATATGGTAAAACCCAGTTAACCAAGAATGTATATAATTATGCGTATGATGCGTTCCATTTGGGAGAATGTGATGCAGATGTGGCAGCAGGTCATACCATGCTGACAGAGATTATTTATACAAATCATGCCGCTACACAGGTAATTCAACTTGAATATTTCCTTGATGGAACTTCAGTTGCCGCTGAATCAGAAAATATCCCAAGTGGAAGTACGTATACATTCGTTGTACCTATTACCATACCAGATGATCTTGAGCAAGGTAATTGGCATATCAACATAGAAGGTGACTGGAATGGTACAATTCCGGTTCATGTTTGTAATCCATTGGTTCCTCCATTGGCAACTGCAGCAGTTTGTGATCATGCTGGTTACGAATTACCGGGTACATATTTACCATCCATGGATATTTATGTTAATGCTGGTGCAGGATATACAATAGGAGATACTTTCGTATTGCTAGGCACTTGCCGAGTATTTAAACTCGAAAGTTTCACTGGGCCTGGGGCAATAAATGATTATTGGGAAGAAATAAACTAATTAAATAAATATTGTATTATGAAAAAAAGTGTAATAATCTTATTAAGTCTTATAGTTGTATCTTTTAGTGTTAATAGTCAGGTTTCAGGGCCAACTAATTTACAATTGACACAAGAGTTAATCACTCCGATTTCTATTACAGAAAGCACTCTGGATAGCATCGTAAACCCATTAGACATGCTTACTTCAGCAGATAGTTTGAAACTAAGTGCTTCCATGAGTATACCCAATTCATCCAATGTTGAAACTGTGCATTTGAAATTGGGAACCACATTGGGAAGTTCAGACCTCTTATCACTTTCGTTCCTGATTGATGGAACGAATCTACCTTCGCAATCTACCTACGTTCAGAGCGGTAATTTTCTTAAGGTTTTGGTAGGGATATATCCAAAGCAGGATTTCTATTTGGAGGTGTACTTTGAGGATTCTCAAGGTACTAATTCAGTGACATCCTTCTATCAAACTAATTAACATTAAACTTTGTAATTATGGATTTAATATTCAGACCACATAGGTTATCTCTTTTACTTCTTTTGACTTTGTTCAGCAGTCTTGGGTTTGGGCAAATATCTACGGATATTTACTGGACCAATATTGTAAATGTTCAAGTTGAGGATCAAAAGTTAACCAGCACTTCATCCAGAGATTGGGATGCGGGTGCATTTTCTGCAAACTATATCCCACATAAATACGATGGTCAGGTTGATTACCGTGTGCTTGATCTTGAAACAAGTGTAGCTTTTGGTTTGTCACTTACCGATCGTGATCAAGGATTCTCTACCATCGATTATTGTTATATGTTACGGGATGGGCACATTGAAATATTTGTACGGGGAAACCTTGTCGTTTCTTATGGTATGTGCCGTAAACATGATCTTTTAACCATTTCTCGTGAAGGGGAATATGTTAATTTTATCATTAATGAAGATAATACACTATATTCAACAAGAGAAGGGATAGATCTTCCTAACCTATATGTTGACATTTCACTTCATTCCAGTGGTGATGATGTTGAAGGAATAATGCTTTCATCATTTCATTACCCTGATCATAAAGTAGTGTGGCGAAATATGGAAGGTGTAGTTATAACAGGCAATAACCAGCTTGAAAAGACAGCTGTCAACGGATGGGAGAACGGAGGAGCAAAATCGGTAAATACCATACCGGCAGACAGCTATGGTTCTGTATACCTAGATTATGAGACGACTAGTTATCCTTTTGCAATCGGACTGTCAATTGATAATGTAGGAGTTAGTTTCTACGATTGCGACTATTCTATATGTATACTAGGTGGTACTCCTTATGTTTTTGAGTTAGGCAAAATGAAGGCTTCTATTGGGTCATTGCAAAATGGAGACCGGATGGAAATCGAACGTTCCAATGGTGCTATCCGATACAAGATCAATGGTTCAGAACTTTATTCCACGGTAGTTGACACAGAACCTGAGTTGTTTACTGATGTTTGCCTATATCAACAAGGTTTTACACTTTCACCAGCGTACTGTTCCTTTCCGGCACAGATTAAAGCTAGTGGAAGTTATGATCTTGATCAGGAATCAGGAAATAGTATTTTAACAGTTAATGTCGAAGGAGGTACACCACCATATAATTATGAATGGAGTACAGGAGATTATAGTTATGAGCAGGTTTCCTCAATTGAACTCCATGAAATGCCTTATGGCGAGTATGATGTTACGGTGTGTGATGCATCAGGGGATTTTGATGTAATTGCAATTGGAATTTTGAACCCGACACCTAAATCAGTGGCTACAGGTGAAGATACTTATGGCATGAACTGGGTACGATCAATTTCATATGGAGCTGGTGGCATTGTTGGCGATACCAAAGTATATTATGATTTATTCGGTAAGCAATTGCAAACCCAGTCAAAGATCCTTTCTTCGTTGACAGACAAGAATCTTGTTACTGAAACCTTATATGATGTACTAGGAAGAGCAGTACTTTCTACTTTACCCGCTATTGTTGAACAAGGTAATTTTGAGTATAAAAAAGGGTTTATTACCAATTATCTTGGTGATGATTATGATTATGATGATTTTGATAATACAACCAATATTTCAGGTAGTGTCAACAATCCAAAGAAAGTACAATATAATATTCCGAATACTTTGGGTTACTATTATAGTAACAATAATACTGGAACTGATGGAGAAAATTATATAGCTGCTACAAATTATCCGTATAGCAGAGTTGAATATAGTAACTTGAATAAAGGAGTTGTTAGACGCTCGTCGATGGCAGGTGATCATCATCGAATGGGAAAAGGACATGAAACCTGGACTTTTTCTATGCCAGCGTCAGAGGATGAACTGGAAGCAATATACGCCCAGACTTTTCATCAAGAAACGAGGGGCGTTTCTAAAACAATAACCATTGAACCAAATGGAAAGCAATCCGTTATATACAACAATTTACAAGGGAATGTCGTGGCTGCTTGTCTTGTTGGCGGGGGTACAAATATCACAGTTCAACAAGCGATTAGTCCAGAAATTGGATATCTTGATTTTCATATTGTTGAAGGATGTGAGTCAAGCATAGTAATTTCAAATAGCATTATTAATAATGACAATCTGGAGTTTGATATTTATGATTTGTCAAACGATGACCTAGTATCTTCTAGCGGACAGATTGCTCCTGCGAACTCACAATCAATTAATTTAGCACCAGGATTTTACCGAGTAATGTTAAATGAGGTATCCAGTGAGTTCCCATATTTCTTAGAGAATGTTTCTATTTCCTATGACATTAATTACTCAGATCATTCATTGAATTTTTATAATGAAATTGGTCAATTAAAATTTACGGTGTCGCCATTAGGACTTGTTGAAGGAAGCTATTCAATGTATCGTTATGATGCAAAGGGAAACCTTGTTTGGAGCAGCACACCCGATGCTGGTGTAAGTCAATTTATTTACAGAAAAGATAATCAGATTAGGTTTTCACAAAATGCACAGCAATTACTGGAGCACAAATACTCATATTCATCTTACGATCAGTTCGGCAGGGTTGTCGAAATCGGGGAGTATGATTATGGGATTAGTGGATCGCCAATAGCATTTGAAAATCCTATTCTTTTTAATGAAGCAGGGTATAAAGATCTTCTGATCAATATGGAATATGCAGTATCAGAAGTTAGGTGTCTAAAATACGACTTGGCAAAAATAACCCTTGCTGTTGGTACTCTTAATAGTATTATATCAAGTATTACGAATAATTCCGATGCGATTGATGATTTAAATCTGGCGATTGATGTTTTGAATAATGCTAATTCTGATAATTTGAAAGAAAAAGCAGATTTAGCAGCAGCATTTGTCAGAGATGCAATTCTTCATATTGATAATCAGTCTGTCACCTATACATCAAGCGCAACAGCCATGAATGGAGTTATTGATTTATACAAGAATGTGTATGATAATACAATAGATGACGGATTGGATGATATTTTTTGTTCACAAGTAACCATGACTCAGTATGACATAGTTGATGATTTTGTATCTACATATAGTTTGCCATCGCCTGATTATGAAAGTTATGAGCAACGATTTGTAATTGGGAAAATCTCCAAGACATGGACTGCCAGTACGCCTACTGGTTCACCGGATGTTATAACCTGGTATAGTTATGATGAGCAAGGAAGCATAGAATGGAGTGTTCAACGTATCGAAGGAATGGATAATCCGGCAACGGCTAGCCTTGATGAAAGGTTTAAGACGATGGATTATACATATTATGTTGATGGAAATGTTGAAACAACAGTTTATCAAAAACCAGTTTATGATGAGAAATTTAAACATTATTATGAGTATGATAAAGATAATAGGTTAGAGAAGGTCTATACTTACAAAACAAGTGTGCAGGACAATGGTGGTGGTCCTGCTGAGGTAACAGACGTGCAACTACAGGCTCAATATTACTATTACCCACACGGCCCACTTCGAAGAGTTGAACTAAATGAGGACCTTCAAGGGATTGATTATGTGTATAATATTAATGGTTTATTGAAAAGTATAAACCATCCAATGCTTGATGCACCGTGTCCATCGGATGCGCTCCCTTCTGGTAAGATTTATGATCCGGGACAAGACGATGGAGTAGGTACCAATTGTAAACCGGATGTTTTTGGAATGACCATTGATTATTACCTAAATGATTATTACAAAAAGAATTCATATATAAGTAGTGGTTTTTCCGATAAAAACAGATACGATGGTAATATTAAGTCCGTTAATTGGAAGACCAAAGACCCTGCACTTGAAGATATTTTAGCGACGAACGGTAAGGACTACTGGGGCTATCATTATGATTATGAGAAGCACAATTGGTTGAGCGAGGCACGATTTGGTACACTTTCACATGATGAAAGCAAAAATAGAAATTCTTACGTTATTGTTGATCCTGGTGGCGGTTTGAGTGCAGATGATGGTTTGTGTAAAACAGTATTGGTTAAAGGATCTATGAAAAGTTGGCATAAAGGAATGCTTGCTGGCGAAGATCTTGATCCTGAGTTGTTACAAATGTTTGCAGATGTAAAAGAAACTATTGGTGACAAACCTGTTGTGAAAGCAAGCGTTGTTGAGATGGCAATCGATAAGATTAAAGAAGTGATTAGTCGTTTTGATCCTTATATACCGCCTGCATTTGCGACTGAGTGTATGGAACTGGAAGCTGAACTTTGTGATATCTATGGTAATACTATTCCTTTGCCAGGGGATCCTATAGATTATGATCCTGGATTTACACCGTCAGAAGAATATCATGTTTTGGGAATTAAGTATGATAAGAATGGTAATCTTAGATACTTAAAACGAAATGCCACAGCAGGCGAATACGGTATTGTTCAAGGTAACTTTACGCTTGCAATGGATGATTTCGATTATGATTATATATACGGAACTAATCGTTTAGATAGAATTAATGACCTTCATACTACGCCGAGCGATTACTCAGATATAAAGCATGGACAGTTAGTTGGAAATTACTTCTATGATGCAATTGGCCAACAAGTTGGAAATGATGAGGAGGACATGTATTTTGAATACAATGCATATGGTAAAGTGATTAATGTGTACAAAGATGATGCACATACTCATCATCTGGCTCAGTATGATTACGACGATAAGGGTAATAGGTATAGAAAATTATATTATAATCTTCTTGGTGTAGAAAACTATTACGAATACTACGTCAGAAATATGAGTGGAAATATAATAAGCACCTATACTGTACCTTATCTAGGTAACGACCCAATTACTCAAAAAGACCTAGGTGTTTTTGGTGCAAGCAGACTAGGTACAGCAAATATTTCTTATGAACCAGGATTTGTTTATTCTGTTGGTAAATATAATTATGAGATGAAAGATCACCTTGGAACAGTAAGAGCAGTTGTGTCGCGAAACTTAAGCACAGGTGATGCTGATGTTGATAATTTTGCCGATCATTATCCATTTGGAATGGTAATGCCGGGGCGCGAGTCAACTACGGCCGCATACCGACATGGTTTCCAGGGAGAGTTTGCAGAAAAAGATCAAGAAACAGGATATGATTTCTTTGAGCTTAGGCTCTGGGATGGCCGTGTAGGACGTTGGATGAGTATTGATCCATTTGGTCAGTACCATAGTCCGTACCTTGGTATGGGGAATAATCCAGTAAATGGAATTGATCCGAATGGGGGGGTTGCCTGGTTTCCTGATGCTAATGGAAACTTAATTGCAGAAAAAGGTGATAATGCTATTACTTTAGCTGCATATCTTAACATCAGCCAAACTGAGGCATCTCAAATGATTAATCAGCCATATATATTAACAACTAGTCCAGTTGGACCTTATTTAACAGAGGTTGTGGAAGGTCAAACTTTGTTTTTAGATAATGTATTTACAAGGTCAATTCAAAGTACAGACACAAAATACAATTGTTGGGGAAGTGCTATAAATGGTACAGATGGTAAAGAACTTAAAAAGGGTTCAGGTATTGATATTCCTAAAACTTTTGACGAGCTGTTAATCTCAGATTTTACAAATGTATCAGGAAGTGATATGAAATTTGGGGAATCAGTTATAAGATTCACATCTAATACTCCATATAGTAATGCAAAGTATGATGCCGCGGAAAAAACTGGAGTTTTGTCAAGAGATCCGGCAGCGGTTGGTGGAGCTTTGCATGGAGTGGCGTATTATGGTAGTAATAGGAAAGGAGAAATTTATGTATACACGAAGGATGGTTGGACTAGAAAACCTTATGTGACTAAACTTAGTAATGTACTAAAATCGTATGGGTCACCAACAGGATTAGGAACCAATACTCCATATTATAATCGAAATTAGCATGAAAAGATTAATTAGTTTAATAATTGTAATTTATTTATTTTCATTGACGTCATGTGTTTCTGATGATGTTTCATTTATATTAAAAAATAATAAGGAGAAGCTGATCTTATCAAAAGATTATCTAATTGAATTTAGTCCAAATGAATTGTCTTTTGAGTTTGAAGAGGTTGTTATGAAGAAAATATCCAGATTTAAACTTTCTGAAGGAGAATTTGATCTTCTAATTAATGGAGAATTATTATTTAGTATCCCTGTATTAGATGAAACACACGCAATAGCAATCTACGAACCACATCTTCATTCTGTAAATGATCACTTAAGTTATTCTGAGAATAAGATTAAAATCTATTCATGTGGAAATCATTCAGATAAATCTTTAGAGCTTTGGTCTCAAAAGATATTTAATAAAACCGTTGTGAAAATTTTGACGAAGTGATTTAAGCGGCTTATTTTCAGGTTGAGAGTGTAATTTGCTTTCAAACGGATTTCTTCCCAGCTGGTACGGATTTGTAATCCGTGCCAGCTGAGCAAAAGACTGATTTTAGATGATGCATTGTCGTTAAATAAGGCCAAGTGATGCAATCGCCTGGAGGCATGAGAAAGTAAATTACAATATATATGTAAATCTCTAAATATGAAAATAAAGAGTTTAATGCTGGTGTTACTTGTTCTTAGCTGTAATCTTGCTTTTAGTCAAAGTTTTTATCAAGAAGGATATTATATTGAATTAAGCAATGATACAGTTAAAGGCTATATTAAAATTGTTAGTGGATCAAAAATTAAGTTTAAACTAGAAAAAGAGAGTAAGAGAATAAAGTTAAAACCTAATATGATTAAAGGTTTTAGTGTTAACGGTGATAATTATAAAGTAATTAGAAACTTTGAAGCAAAAAGTGTGAATTCTTTGCTATCCACCAACTATGATGATGGTTTTGCAAGGGAGATTGTAACTGGCGATATTAATTTGCTGGGATACACCATTACCACGAACAATGGCCAAATTTACGAAAAGCGTGAATACTTCTTTTTGCAGAAAGGGGATAAGGGGCATATAATTCAGGCACAACATGGAAAAAGGAAATTTAGAGAACAGATGAAACTATTTTTATCTGACAAACCAGAGGTGTTTAATCACTTTAATGTAGATAAAATTAGATATGTGGATCTGAGATCAATAATTGAAACTTACAATAGTTTGTAGTATGAATTGTATTTTACTGATAATGCTATGCGGCAGATATACTTTTGTAAGTATTCTTTATATTTGCACTAAACTCTAACTAAACATTAATGCTCACTATAAATAGAAAACTTAAAGGCTTCACTCTCTCCGAGTTACTTGTAGTTCTTGTCATTATTGGAGTACTCGTGTTGTTGGCCTTGCCTGTACTAATGCCGCTTATTAGCAAAGCTAAAGCAACAGAAGCACAACTACAGCTTAACCATGCTTACACTTTAGAGAAAAGTCACTTTTATCTTCACTCAAGATACTCCACCGATTTGGATGAGATTGGATTTGAGCAGGAGAAGTTGGTTACAGAAGAAGGAATGGCCAACTACCAAATTGAGGTTGTATCTGCGGATGTTCATTCTTTTTTAATCAGAGCCACAGCCGTAGTTGATTTTGATGGCGATGGAGTCTACAATGTCTGGGAAGTGGATCAGGAAAAGAAATTACGTGAGAAAGTGAAGGACTAAACCATGCCTGAACTAATAGCCGGATTAATAATATTGGTGCTTTTAATCATCGCTTATCAGGATTTCAAAGAGAAGTTGATTTCTTTAGTTTTAGTGATTGGGTTAGGTTTACTTTCTTCTATATATTCAATCATGAACGTTGAAATAGAATTGTTCTTGGAAAATACACTATTAAATTTTGCAATCATTGGTTTTGTTTCATTTGTTCTACTAAGTTATTTCAAATTCATAAAGAGATCGAGTTTAGTTGAGTTAAAAGAATCATTCGGTCTGGGAGATTTGTTATTTATATTTTGCATCTCTTTATTATTCTCACCTATTTATTTTATTGTTTTCAATGTGCTTGGGTTTATTGCAGGACTAATTTATTATGCTCTAAACCGACTACTTTCAAAATCGAAAAACCAGCTCATTCCTCTTGCAGGAATCATGGCCATTTTATTAGCCATTTTGCACTTATTAAACTACTTTGTTGAAAGCAATTTGTTTATTAATAACTATCTTTATTCCCAACTCATTTGGCTGTAATCAATGATTGAAGTTTCAACAGAATTATTACAAATAATTAGCGCTGAACAAGCCTGGCATTACATGATAATACCAAAGCTTGAAGAAGGAGGGACGATTCATTTTTATTCAATAGCTAGCAATAATGTTGATAACAATAAGGAACAGTTGGAGCTGCTTTTTTCCAAAGAAATAATTTTTGAGATTATAGAAGAATCCTTATTTAAAGAAAAGCTTTCGAGGTACTACCGAAAAAACAGTTTATCCAGATCTGGCTCTAAAGTTGATTTTAAATCGAACCGTTTTTTACATAATATGGTTAGCGAGGCACAGCAAACTGATTGCAGCGATATTCACTTTGAATCATTTGATAATAAGTGCAGGGTGAGGTTCCGTATTGATGGAAAACTAATTGAACGATATGTACTAAAGAAAAGCGAATACAAATATGTCATCAACCAGATAAAAATTCTGGCCAACATTGATATTGCTGAAAAACGCCTACCACAAGATGGCCGAATACTTTTCAAACAAGATGAGAGTCGGTTTGACATCAGGGTATCTGTTATCCCTACCCTCTTTGGTGAAAAGGCCGTATTAAGATTATTGAGTAAGGATGCCAGCAGTATAGATATTGCTATAATTGGTTTTAACAAAAACCAACTTGATGTTTACCTTTCTACGGTAAAAAAACCACATGGTATTGTTTTGATAAGCGGACCTACGGGATCGGGGAAAACGACTACTCTTTATGCCACCTTAAAAATTCTCAATAACGATGACACAAATATTGTTACCATTGAAGACCCGGTTGAATATACATTGGAAGGTATTAACCAAGTACAGCTTAAAGAAGATATCGGATTAAGTTTTCCACATGCCATTCGTTCTTTTTTGCGTCAGGATCCGGATATAATAATGCTGGGAGAGATCAGGGATAGTGAAACAGCACAAATGGCAATCCGTGCAGCATTAACCGGACACTTGGTATTGTCAACCATTCATACAAACTCAGCCATAGGAGCAATCTCCAGGTTAACGGACATGGGAGTTCCTCCATTTTTAATAGCAAATACACTGGAATTATCAATTGCTCAACGATTGGTTCGATTACTTTGCCCTGAATGTAAAAAAGAAGAAGTATTGGATGTAAAGCTATTGCCTGAATCACTCAAGAATTATTTCAATACAAAAGTTCAATACCTTGCTGTTGGGTGCGAAAAATGTCACTTCACTGGATATTCGGGTCGGATTGGTATTTTTGAAGTAATCCCAATTGATAACAAGCTGAAGTCGGATATTATTAATGAGCGATTGAGTGAAAACAGGGAAGATCTTACCAATAGTCTTGCTCATTCGTCCATTGATTTATTTAACAGTGGTAAAACAAGTTTAGAAGAGGTGCTGAAATATTTATATTTTTAAGTCAATTAACATGAACCGACCAATTAACATGATTCGATATATCTTTTCAATAATACTTCTTTCAGGTCTATGTTTGAACTTGAATGGTCAAATAAATATGGATACCATTCAAAATCAGCTTGACAGGTATGCACAAACAGATAGCATTATTCACACTACAGTTGACTTAACCGTTTTTGATGTTTCAATTCAGGAATTTGTCAATGCCCTTGCATCAACCAGCAAAATAAATTTATCAGTTGACCCGGGAATACACCAAATTGTATCTTATACATTTACTGAAGTTCCGGTTTACGATGTGATTCTGTACCTCTGTAAGAATTTTGATCTGGAACTAATAATTACCGGAAGCATTATTCATCTAAAGAAAGCACCGGAGGTTATTGTTTCCAAAGAAACTCCAATAAAACTCCCCGTAATTGTTTATGATAAGCAAAACGAATTATTGAGTTTCGATTTATCGAATGACAATTTATATGAGGTTACAAAAGCTATAACCATTAAAAGTGGTTCGAATGTATCAATTGCACCGGGACTAAATTCGTTATTGGTTAGTTCCTTTGTAAAAGGTCTGCCAATGGATAAGGCACTGGATCATTTAGCTTTCTCGAATGAACTTGAACTAAAACGACTTCAGGATAATTCTTATAGATTGTCTCAAACTAAACCTAAGACCACCGTTTCTACTAACAACAAATCAAATAACAGAAATTCGGGTAATAGGGGAAACAATAAAAACAACAAAGAAGAACAATCAGTCCTAACTATTAATATTCCGAGAACGGGGTATATTGATATTGTATCAGTTAATTCCTCCATCAATGAAATTCTGTCGGAAGTAGCTTCAATGACAGGTGATAACTACATGTTATTATCAGAAGCGACCCAGACTGTTTCAATGAATCTTGTTAATGTTACGTTTGAGGAATTTATGGATAACTTGCTAAATGGGACAGATCTTATTCACCAAAAGCCAAGCAATATTCATCTAATTGGCGATAAAACCATTACCGAATTCATTGAAAACAGGTTGATTTATTTAAATTTTAGAACGGTTGAGAAACTTTTGGAAGTAATACCTGAGGATATTACCGATGGTATAACTGTGGTTGAGTTTATAGAACTGAACGCTTTGGTTGTTTCCGGTAACAAGAAACAAATTGATCATTTTGAGTCATTCATCAAGGAGATAGACAAGCTGGTGCCAGTGATTTTGATTGAAGTAATTATAATTGATAACAATAGCAACCATGCAATTTCAACAGGTATAAGTGCGGGTATAGGAAGTGCTTATGAAGGGTTGGAATCTGGTGGAGTTATATCACCCGGAGTAGATTTTCAGTTAAATACAGAATCGGTCAATAAATTAATAAACAGTTTTAATGGCTTTGGATGGTTTAAGATTGGAAAAGTGAATCCTGGATTTTACCTTAGCTTAAAAGCACTGGAAGATCAGGGTGTGGTTAAGCTCCGATCTACACCGATGCTTTCCACCTTAAACGGTCATGAGGCATCCATTAATATTGGAAATACCGAATACTACCTTGAGGAGCGACATGATGTAATAGGTAATGAAAATCCACAGAATGTAACTACCAGAACTTACAAGCCCATTAATGCAGACATGTCGCTAACCATAAAACCATTTGTTGCAGGCGATGAACATATTACGCTTGAGATTGAAATCAAACAATCAGACTTTACAAGCAGAATATCTCCTGATGCACCTCCTGGTGCAGTTTCAAGAGATTTTAAATCTTACATTCGAGTGAAGAATCAGGAAATGGTACTCTTGGGCGGATTGGAAGAAAAATCATCAAGTAATACGGGAACAGGCATTCCGTTTTTATCAAGAGTTCCTGTTATTAAATGGATATTTAGCAGCAGAAGCAAATCAAAAGCATCGAATAAACTGAATATATTCATAAAACCTACAATCATAAATTAAGCAGTCAGTTAGGATGAAAATTGGAGATTGGGTCATAAAGAAAGGAAATAATAAACACCTGTCGTTGCAGGTCAACTTTATTTCGTTAAGCGATTTCCAAATAGAAGGCGTTCTTGTTAGTCAAGAAAAAAATGATGATCCTCAAATTGAAATAATTAGTGGGGATAATTTAAAAGATGTATTAAAAGAAATTCCTGCAAACATTCCAGTAAGTGTAAATATCGATGGAAAAGGCATTATCCATAAAATTCATAATAAACCTGTTGCTCACGAAAAAGTGATTACTTCTGTTTTACCTTATGCTTCGGAAGAGGAATATGAGTATCAGGTTTTTGAGTTTAATAAAAATCAGATTTTATATTCGATTATTAAAAAGACTCAACTCCAACAAATCGTAAAAGAGATTCAGGAAGAGGGCTTGCATTTAATTAGTTTGAGTTTTGGACCTGCTCCGCTCAAAGAATTATTTAAAGACAATACTGGAGAACTCACAGAAATTAGTACCGGAAGATTCTGCATAAAACATCAAACAGATGATCTAATTTCAATCGAAGAAAATAAGTTAATTGCAGAAGAAGTAACCTTTAAGGGGAATACATATAATCCGGCTCAACAGGTGGCTTATGCAAATTCATTAAGTATAAATGTCGATGGTTATTATTTTTCAAACCCTTCATTTTGCGAAAAGGGGAAATCTGAACTTAAATTCAAATTCTTCTCACGAATTGTTTTTTTAGGTTCACTTGGTCTTCTATTCGTAGTTCTGCTTATTAATTTTCTGATTTTCTCTGATTTATCAGAAGAAGTTGGAAACCTGGAAGTAGTTTATCAAAGTCAGGTTAGTCAATTGGATAAATTAGAAAGCAAGGAAAATGAATTTCAAAAAAAGGATAAGTTTTATCGTAATTATGGATTAAGGAAAAGTTTTGAGGTTTCACGATACTCAGATATTATTGCATCAAAAATACCGTCCCGAATTAAATTAGATCAAATGGTGATATTTCCTTTAACAGGGAAAGTGAAATTGCACAAAGCTATTGAGACAGAAAGTAGTAAGATTAGTTTGTTGGGTGAAACAAGCAATGATCAGATATTCAATTCTTTTTTAAATCAACTTGATTCGGAGGAATGGATTCATAAAGTTCAGGTGAAGAATTATATAAATAACAAGGATGTCAGTTTATTCAATATTGAGGTGGAAATTACAAAAGCTGAATGAAAGAAATAAAACTAACATATCAACAACGGTTTTACCTAACAATAATTGGAGTGATTGTAGTTTCTCTTATCGCTTATTCGGTATCAATAAAACCAACGATTGGACTAAAGAATCAAAAGAAAGTTCTTGAGTCTAATCTTGAAAAGGTGGAAAATGCCCCCAACAGAATCCTAAAAATTCAACATGACGTTCTTATTTTAGATTCATTAATTGGAAGGAGCTTTGATGAGAAGGCTTTCCAATCACTAATTATTGACTATTTCTCGAACATTGATAAGAAGAACCTTTCTATTTTTAAATTGCATGACCTCCATCAAGTTGAGCAAGGAGATTATCTGGTAATGAACCAGATTATTGAGTTAGAAGGTACCTTCAATAAATTGTTGAAAGCTATTAATGCTTTTGAATCTGAAATCAAATCAATGAAGATTATTTCTGCAGATTTTCACACCTTCGATGACAGGGAAAATAAGAAAGAAAGATTGATTGTTAAATTGGTGATACAATCCTATAAAAAAGATGAAAATGAGATTTAACATAGCTATTCTAATATTTGCGATGTTTTCAATTCAATCATGCGGCGACATTTTTGAAGAAGATATAAGTAGCAAAAATGTGTATGTCGTTTATCCTCCAGCGCTATACAACACTTCAGAACTCAATCATGAGTTTTCATGGGATTATGTCGATGGCGCTATAGATTATCAAGTACAAGTGTTTTCCGAAGTGCCTGGTGGTTATTTTCTTACCATATATGATACAGTGGTATCTGTAAATTCAGTTGACCTGAGTTTGTACCCTGATACATTTGAATGGCAAATTAGAGCCTTGAATTACTCAAGCGCTACTGATTATACGGAGGGAGTTTTAACTATAAATTCTGATAGCTCATTAACAGGACTAATGGTGGAATTATTAACTCCATCAGAATGGTTTTATTCAAATCAACGAGATGTGTTGTTTACCTGGACAGATATGGCTAATGTTGATAACTACAGGTTTGATATAAGGGTTAATAGTTGGGAAGGAGATGCATATAAAAATCCACAAATCTTATTTAATGATACAATTGAGGAAAGGCTACAAGAAGGAATATACGCCTGGGGTGTACAAGGTCAAAATGAAGGTTCATCGACAATATTTTCTCATCGGTTTTTAGAGGTTGACACAACCAGACCAGTAACACCAAACATTAGTTATCCCGGTAATAATGCTGTTATCAATACAACAGGGAATAGCATACCTATGGGTTGGCAACATTCATTAGATGATGGTTCTCCTTTATTTGACAGTTTGTTCCTTTCAAACGATAGTGCATTTTCAACATTCATTATTGAGGAAAAAGTTAGTAATGCAAGTTATTACTTTACGCCGCTAGACTCTGAAGATTATTATTGGTATTTAAAACCATTCGATGCTGCTGGTAATATAGGATCAGAAACAGAGGTCTATAAATTTACGGTAAATATTCAATGAAGAATAAGAAGCTTCTATACGTATTAGTACCCGCAGCTGTAATAATCTGGGGATTGATCTTTTATAAGATCTTTTCGTTTGTTAATACAGATCCAGTCATTGAGGCCTCGAATTATAAAGGAATGAATAATTCGTTCAAACAAAGCACAAAAGATACTTTTCAGTTGAGCTTAAGTTATCCAGATCCTTTTCTTAAAAAAGCACGTCGGATAAAAAATGTATCACATAACAAATCTGATCAAACAAAAAATATAAAGCAAAGTACATTTAACAAAAGGAGAGGCACAAAGACTACGGAGAAAAAGGAGTTAAGTATTAAGTACAAAGGTTTTGTTTACAGTGAAACTCAGGACGTTCAGAAAGTACTGCTACAAGTTGAGGATAAAACATACATTGTTGAAAAGGAGCTGGAGAAATTTGAAATAAGAATTTTACAGATATGGAATGACTCCATTTCCATTGTATGCGAAGATAAACCCAGAATAATAAAGAAGTTAAAAAGATGAAACGAGCATGAAGAAGATAATAGACTTATTCCACACTAGAGGATGATTATTTTCTCATGAGAGTTACATGTGACCTATAAAAGTAAATTGTAAACACATGAAATATTTCATATTCATATTTGTAATAGCCCAATTAAATAATCCTCTTGAGATCCTGGGGCAATTCAATCAAAAAAACAGTGCTACAAGGGAAGTGACCATTACTCAAGACAATAACTTGTTTAAGTTTAACATCCTGGTTCATAACAAGAAAGTCAATCATAGCTCATCAAAAGACTATTACTGGTATAGCCAAAAGCAAATAAAAAACAACCAAGGTGGAAGTTCTGGGTTTCTGTTACATGGATTGTACGAATCATTTAATACAAACTACAACTTACTTGAAAAAGGGCAGTTTAAGTATGGCGTTAAAAATGGGGAGTGGAATTACTGGGACGAAAATGGTGTTTTAGTTAACTCGGAGTTTTGGGAAGATGGAGTTTTATTGGTTGAGGAAATTGAAGAAGAAGTGGAAGTTGAGGATGAAAATCTTAAAGTGAAGAAGGTTCGCAAAAGGAAGAAAGGAGCGCTTAAGCAAAAAATCAGGGAATTATTTGAAAAAGAAGATGAAATTATCGAACCTGAAGGTTAGAGGGGGAACCTTAGCATATACCATTACAATTGCTTTGGTTGTATTTGTACTTCTTTTGCTATTCATCACCTACTATTTTCTTAACAATCAGATTTTTGAAAAAACAGCATTAGAGAGCAAAATCTCAACTTATCTTGACAATTCTATTGAATTATACATGGAGACTCCTGATAAATGTACAAATGAGTATTTGAACAAACACATGGCGCTGGATGGAATTTCCATCGCATTCAAGGAAAAGGAATGGGGCTTATATAAAATTGTCATTGTAACGGCATCTTTTAAAGAAATTAGAAAGAAGAAAGTATTACTAACAGGACTGGAAAACCAAAACACAAATAAGGCCCTTTATCTGGCCGACAATAATACAGGACTCACTCTTAGCGGGAAATCCAGATTAACTGGGGAATGTTATCTTCCTGGTATGAGTGTACGAAGAGGTAGCATTGAGGGGCAACCGTTTGTTGGTACTGAATTGATCAACGGTAATGAGCATAAAAGCACATCGGAATTACCTAAGATTAACGTAAAAACATTAAGTTCACTTTATATTCAATTTCGACAAATTGACAGAAACAATAGCTGGTCGTTTTATAACTCACCTGATTCAATCTTTAATTCATTTAAGGACAAAACAATATTCCTTTCACACGATAAGGAGATTAGTGTTAATTCAACCTTTATTGGTAATATCGTCATTGTTTCAAGTAAAAAAGTAAGCATTAGTAGAACGGCTGTATTAAAGGATATAATCATTTATGCACCCACTATAGAGGTTGAAGAGGGTTTCGAAGGAAGTTGTCAGCTGTATGCAACGGAAAGGCTATTGGTTGGGGCTGATTCCAGGCTGCTTTTTCCAAGCATCCTTTCTTTATATACAGATAAAATCCCTGATGCTAATTTGATTCTTAAAGAAGATTCTGAAGTACGGGGAGATATTATCCTTCTTCAGAAAAAAAGGGTAAAGGACAAATCTGTAAAATTGAGTATCCAGAAAAATTCAAGAATCACAGGATCTGTTTATTGTGAGGGAAAGGTTTCTCATTCGGGTATTGTTTATGGGTACATGCAATGCAATGAATTTGAACTTATTTCAGCATCTTCACGTTACGAAAATCATTTGCTCAATGCTGTTATTGACGCTACAGTGTTGCCTAATACCTATGTATCATCGTATGTTTTTGGTGATGTTAAGAAAATTGAATTAGTAAAATGCATACAATAACAAGGAAAATAAAAGGATCTACCTTAATTGAGGTAATTGTATCATTAATCATTATTATGATACTGTCCGGAATGGTAACGGTAATTATATTGAATATTCAAAACTCTTATAAATTGGATGCTAAGGTAGAATCGTATGTTTATATGAACAATGCGATGAATCAAATAAAGGCTAATAAACAACCAATACATACTGACTTTACAATTTGTCAGATTGAGCTTGAGGAAAATCAACAGTTTATTAGAAATGACCTAAAGAAATACAACATCACCGTAAATTACAATTCTGGAAAACAGGCTTTTTACAGAGAATTAATTACAAGGAGATGAAAGTAAAAGCTTTTACCATATATGAATTGCTTGTAGCCATGTTCGTTGGAGGTATTGCTATCTTGTTGATCATTGTTATTTATCTTAACTTTCAGAAGGTGTCAATGCGGATTCAGCAGAGAGTTAGCAACAACACATTTATGCTTTTGGATTATAACAGGTTTATAAAAGATTTTGATGAGGCAGCAACAATATACTTTGACGATGATCTTTTAATAATGGATTTCTATAATAATTCATCCATCCAATATGAAGTAAAATCCTCAAATTTTATTAGGATAGATGAAGAGCTTATTGACACACTTCAGTTTCATTTTGAAGGCTTGGACATTGAATGCTTGTCATCAAAATCCGATATTGTAGAATCAGTGCAGTTTGAAATTGTTAATAATGAAAGAAAATTAAATACATTTCTATATAAAAATTATTCAAATAGCCTTTTAATGAATACTTCAATGAACTTTCACAATGAAGAATAAGAAAGACAGACTAAGCAAGATTCTTGATTATGATCTTACGGGGTCACGAAAAAGGTTATCTGATAAATTTAAAGAAAGTTTGTATTCTGAATTTCATCTCTTATTATCATCAGGTATTGATCTTAAAACCACGCTGGATATAATTATTCATGAACAAAAAAAAGGAAAGCATAAAGAAATACTTGAGCAAATTTTAGAAAATGTAATTAGCGGCAGTACGCTTTCTGAAGCCTTCGAAAACACAGGAATGTTTACTGCTTATGAGTTCAATAGCATTCGTATTGGTGAAGAAGGAGGAAGTTTATACAGAGTGTTACAAGAACTCTCGAACTTTTATATAAATAAGAGAAAGCATACCAAACAAATCTTAGGATCGCTCTCTTATCCAATATTTATAATGATCACTGCCATAGTGGTTGTTGTCTTTATGTTGAATGTAATTGTACCGATGTTTAAGGATGTTTTTGCCAGGTTCAATGGTGAATTGCCAGGTGTTACCCAATTTGTAATTGACATGTCTGAGTTCATGGTTCGAAACTCACTTTTTTTTATTCTTATTCCGTTTGTTGTTTATCTCTCGTTTTATTTTGCACGAAAAAGTAAGAAAGTTAGAATTGCCTTAAATAAGTTTTTATTGCGCATCCCTTTTGTGGGAGGAATTGTAAAAGCGATTTATTTAGAACGGTTCTGTATGTCAATGGAGTTGCTGATTTCGTCAAAAGTATCAATCATTAATGCCCTTGATCTGGTTAAGCGAATGATTTACTTTACTTATCTGGAACATATTATCGAAGAAATTAAAACAAATGTTGAACAAGGAGAATCCCTTTATGCAAGTATGAAGGAATGGAAATTGTTCGACCAACGTTTTCTTTCACTGGTGCGAATGGGTGAAGAAGTAAATAAACTGGATAATTCCTTTTCAAAACTAAAAGAACAATATTCCAGCTTTCTTGGTCAACGATTAACAATGCTCGGTAGTTTTATGGAGCCAGTGCTAATCATCTTTGTTGGGGTTATTGTCGCTGTAATTCTGGTATCAATGTACCTGCCGTTGTTCCAGGTTAGTACTTCGATATTTTAGATATATTCTATCTAATAAGCACAGGAATATCAAATGTATGATCTTACTTTTTAAAAAATATTAGAGTATTAAAGTTACTGGTCTTAGGATAATAATTCGTGTAGTTAGAAGTTTCTCTTTAACTCCTTGGAGTTAAAAGATAAACCACAGAATTAATCTATTTTATTCGTCAGAATCATCTTACTCAGTATAATTCGCTTATTATTAGCTATTAGACTATCAACCGAGTAACTTCGAGTAACTTAAAAATCATTTAAGTTACTCGGTATATATACTTGATTATCACAAGATAGTAGGGGTTCGAGTAAGTTAGTAAGATGATTTTGTAAAAATATCAAGTTTTTGAGGGATGTCTTGATCCGGGACAAATTTTTTTTTAAATGTAAAACATTTATTTCTTCAAATTTAAGTTACTAAGTTACTCGAATCATTGTAACATATTGACAATTAATTGTTATGACCGAGTAACTTGATTGAGAAATCATGGAATTGAATCTTACTCGGTTATTAATCCATTATTTCACTATAAACTCACAAAAGTCAACAAGAAGCACTGCAGTCAACCTTCTCATAACATGCATAATACTACTGTCTAGACATACTTGATAAAGCAACAATTACAAGGGTAGGTTAACTTCTTTTTGCAATATTTGGTGATTTTACAGAATGGAGTTAACGGTTTTTTTGGGAAAACCTAAAAAGATAGCCTTTCTATAATTTTCCTAGAATATAGAATGCCGGATGTTGGTTTAAAGAAATGAAAAAAAAGGCAACGCTTATTCATAAATAAATGTTACCCTCATTCTATCTGAAATAGCAGAACGAAAAACTATATCCTAGTTCATACTAAATAAGATACAATTGTAGCAATCAAGATTTCATTTTTACTTTTTTTACAAAATAGCCATACTTACTATACATTCCTTTAAATACATTCTTTCGCTCAAAGCCCAAAAATTTTAGTTCCTTGCCAATTTGTACAGATGATACATCAATTTTATAAGAAGTGATCCTACGCAGCTCTTCTGTAATCTCTGAAGCCGTCATAAAAACTCCTTCCTCTTTAATTGAAAGGATAAAGTGTTTTTGAATCAAATCTCTTTCAATTGTACTTACCTGATATTTTTTATTGATCCTCTCATTCTCTTTCATTTCCTCATAGGACAGTTCACAATTAAACTTTGGATCTTTTAGTAGTTGAATGGCTTGAGCATATACCAAGTCCATATTTACCGTTTTATTATATGCCCAGTCGATTCTAGTAATATCAAAGCAAAGCCACCTGACACTTCCATTCTCATCTGTTAGAAACTCCCAACGATCTGTTGATCCAGAGAAGCTTGCTCTTCTTACATGCACAGAAGCCCTTTTATCATAAGCTAATCTTGCTTTTACCTTGTCTTTTGAAAACATACTCTTAAAAGCATTAATATCATTCTTTTGAGCTGAAGATAATTCATCAAGATTTATAAAGAGGTTCTCTGTTAAGGCGATTAAACTATCCTTATCAGTCCCAATATTTTCTACGATGTAATCTTTTAGTTTAGGCGGACACAAATACCTGCAAAATGTAGATTTACCATTATTCTGAGTATTGCTAACAAGGATAAAAGCTTGCTTGTTAAAATAGCGATCATTAACAGCCGACTTTACAACCCTCACCAACCATTTCTTGAATTGCTTTTGGAGTCTTTCTGGATCGGGTGTAATCAAATGTTTACTTAATAATCCTATATGATCAGTAATCCCATCCCACTTTGGTAAGCTTTCAAAATAATCAACAAAAGGGTTGTAGTGTTTTACATAATCAGATTTTAGTAAAGCTATCAAGTGGTTTAGACTTATCTGAATATTGTCTTTTTGAAGTTTAATGAACAAGGTGTATTCATTCAAATCTTTGAACTTTCTTGCATCTTTAGCTTTATATTCAAATTTACATGCTACAACGTTGTATCTAATCGTATAATGCTCATCGAGATAGTTCTCTGTTATTGCAAACTTGTTTGATGTAGGTTTGAAACTTGCTTGTTGTTTGATTGACGTTTGATTGACATTCCGTAGCCTTTCTTTAGCAAACTCATGCCCATTGTTTGAATAGGCGCTATCTATTGTTTTAGCAGCTTCATTGATATCTAGGTCAAATTTCTCTTTTACATATTTAATGGTTTCGCTTTTTTCAATCCCAGTCCTATTGCAATTACACGCAAATTGATAAATGTAGTTGTTCCGGTTTCCATTTTCATATTTGCTGCTTTTATTGGTAATTCTGGATACATTTTCAAAGCTTTTTGCTTTGTGATAGCTTTTACCTGATAGTTTCTCTTTGAATGAAAATGGTTTTGATTTATCATTATAAAAGATTTCTGGATCATAGGAAAAGAAACACAGTCGTGTCAAATCCTTCCCTGATGGATCAATTTTAAAACCAATTAACTTTTCGTAATGTTTCTTGATTTGATTGAATTGGTTCAAGTGCTGGTCAGGACTCGTTTGAACCCTGACTAGCACTTTCAACCCTTGTCCACTTGGGCTTAGGAAACAACAATATGTATACTTGCAATTGTTAATTAATGTCCTGAACTTTTCCGTTTGGTCTCCTGACTTATCTATATCAAGGACAATAATTCCAGAGTAGGTTTTCAAGTAGTTAGATTTCCGGCCACCTTCAAACAGTCCTGAAGGTGTAAAAGCAAGAAGTTTTTTCTTTTGTTTACTGTAGGCATTCTCGTCACCACTATCATAAACTTTCCTTAATTCAATGATTTCATTTTTGAAACGATCCCCTTTGATTGTTTCTGTAATTACCTTGAATTCTTGGTTGGCAATTACTTTGTTGAAGTACCTGAAGATACTGATTTTACTCATGCTGGCTTTAGGCTGATGGCATTGTAAAATAATGTTTGTTTAAATAATTGATAAGATCTGATTTCCTAAAACGGACGATCCTGCCATCTTTTGCGAATGGAATTTTGCCCATGTCCCTGTATCTTTTTAAGGTTCGAGTGCATACTTTAAGGAACTTAGCAGCTTCAGAACTGTCCATCCAGACTTCTTGAATTTCTTTGTTGCTTTCTTTGATCTTTTGCAGATCCTGTTTCATTTCATTGATGTCTTTTGTCTTTACAAGTTTTAAATCCATAATTGTAATTTAATGTAATTAAGATGATTTATGCTGCAATAATACAGTAACTGAAATTATGGATTTGGTGATATCACCCAATGTGGTATCATTTTATTTCAATTTAAACCAATATGTACCATAATAGGCCATTATTGTCCATCTATGGCAATGAAAATGCTGAGATTTGGTATAGTTTAGTATATCTAATCAGCACACATGATAGATTATGAGACTTTTATAATACATAGACAGATCAACGTTTGCTTGTATTAGTAAACAATAGAGCCCACTAAATAAGAATTGATATTGTAATATCATACATTGAAATGCAACTAATACATAGGATTAATTAACTTTATGTTTCGATAAAGATTTATATAGTGAAATGACTTTTCATACTTTCATAGCTCTTATATGAATAGGAAGGGAATAAAAAATCAGACAATAAAACGGCTCTTTGCCCTTTCTGGGAACAGGTGCGCTTTCCCAGATTGTAAAACTAACCTGGTCGACAAGAAAGGGACCGTTTTTGCACAGATATGTCATATCGAAGCTGACCGACCTGGTGGGGAAAGATATAATCCTAATCAGACCATTGATGAAAGACGGTCGTTTGAAAATCTCATACTATTGTGTGCCAATCACCATATAGAAACAAATAATGTTTCGGAATGGGATGTGGCAAAACTAAAGGAACTAAAGAATAACCATGAATCTCAATATTTAGAAAACCATTACCATGTACCAGATCTTGTTGTTCATAAAACCAAAATCAAGCATTATTTGGATTTAATTAATACTGACCTAGACCGTGGTTGCGTTAATCTAGCCTCAAATTCCCTGGGACGGATTATTGAAACGGTTGAAACACTTAATGATGAATCTCTGCTTTTAGAAGCATTACTTCTCGAAGCCAAAATCGCAAGAAGAAAGAATGTGACAGAAGCAGAAGACATGTATAAATCATTAATTAAATGCAATTTCAATGATCCACGACCAAAACTGTTCTTAGCTGAATTGTACCTTGATATTGAGCAACTGGATAAAAATAAGGAAATACTTGAGGAAGTTGAAAAAAGTTGCCGAGATGATTGGAATCTTAAAATCCAACAACTTGTAAGGAGCGTAAAACTTAATGAGAAAATAGACAGTGCAACAGTAAATGTTAGCAAATTACCAACAAATAGACGGTTGAAATCGCTCTTTTACCAACTACATGCAATCAATTTTTTTAACATAGGTAATCAGAGAAAAGCAATTGCGTTTGTTGAAAAAGCGATCTATTTCAACCGTAATAAATTGGCGAACTACCATGTTAAGTTTTCTATTGAGAACATAAAACTAAGAGGCTTACCTGAAAATAAGATTGAAGCAAAAGGTGATGATATTCTCAATGAAATTGAAGCAGTCTTTAATAATATGCGGATATGGGGTACTGATTCCACTAAAGACATCATACTATTATTAACTAATAAACTGGACACTCTTGCAATATTAAATCGTTTTAATGAATTACATCAACTATCTGATGAATTGATTGATAAATGCATTCAATCCAACTTTGATTCCATCATTGAACATGCAATCCAAATGCTTTTAATAAAACCAACTTCTCCTGAAGGATTTATTAAGCTAATTGATTATTTCAGGAAGAATCAAATAAAACCAAATATTGATATTCAAAATAAACTAGTTTATCAGTTCTCCATACGCGAACAACTGTTAAAACAAGGAAAGGAATTCCTTACAAGCATTCATGCAACACATGCTTTGCAATTAATTAGTTCGTTTGAAGAATCTGATATGGATTCCATTATAGAATTAATCGATAATGATTTAATGATAATGCGAAGCTTTGCACTCTCATTGAAAGAGTTTCCTAAGATATGGAAAGGATTCCTGGATATAATCTCTGAAAGAGATACCCAAAACATTGATTTTCTATGGATATGTTACTATCACGAGAATGAATACCATGATGAAGCATTATCTTATGTAAACAAGCAGCAGATTGATTCTATGAAGACATTTTATCAGTGTGAACTATATGTAGAGATCGCCAATAAATGTAATTCGTGGGAAAAGGAGAGAGAAATTCTTCAACATCAACTCAATCTTGCAGCTAGTACGGAACAAAAAACAAGGGTACAACTTCAGCTTTTTACCGTAAACTTCAATTTGCAGGATTACTCAAATTCATTAACAATCGGTGAAGATTTGCTTTCGGACAACAACATTGTCGAGAAAATGGATCGTGCAAACAAAGAAGTTCTACTGGAACAAACTCTTTTTTCTGCCGTTAACAGGTCGTTATATGATAAAGCATTTGATATCCTTCAAAGAAATGTACATACACCTTTTTCCTTTCAGTTTAAAACATCATTTGAAGCTCCTTTACATGCAAGATTTAATGATCAGGAAAAAGCTGTAGATGCGATTATAGATGGTTTAATAGATTGCGGTAACCCTACCCCAGAACAATATGCTTCTGTTTATGGGTTATTAATGGAGATCAAAATAAAAGACAAGCATCCTACAGAATCACTTCAGCAAGTAACACTAGATACATATGTCAAAGTTGCAAATGAAGAAAGGTGGTATTATATTGGGAATGATATCCCACTTGATGCTCAAAAGATTCGATCTGATGACCACCGATACGATTGTTTTATTCAGAAATCTCTTGGACAGCAAGTAATATTTCCCAATGACAAGTACTCAAATGAAGAAAAAGATCGAGAAATTGAAATCATCCTTCCATTAACGCCATATGTTATTTGGAAAATCTGGGAAAGCTTCATGAATTTATCAAAGTCTGGATGGTCAAAAGGTATTATTATAGATGCATCATCGGATAAATCTGAAGGAATTGACCTGAAAAAAATAGATTCTTTTATTAAAGATTTATATAAAACGGAAGCTGAATTCTTCGATTTCTTTTGTTCAAAATACTTTCCAATATCTGTGCTTGCTACAAAACTGGGCGGGCTAAAAGAAGCTATCGCCAAAATAGGGAGAGAGGAAAAAGGATTTATCCATTTTTGTGATGGAACAGAGCTGGATGAGAAGAATCAATTACAAAGTGCGGAACAAATGCTTTCAGGAGAAAAAGTCTATCTGGATGCAACCTCTGTCTTGTTCTTAACAGAATCGGGTCTATTTGAAAAGGTGTTTTCTAGATTAAAAGGAGCAGTAGTGCCAGTTTCTTTGATCAATTATCTCTATAAATTGATAGAACAATTTAATGATTCATCGAAATCAATGGGAAATCTGAGTTATGTAAAAGGGGAAACAATCTTTAGGCCAGCTAGGTCTGATGCTTTTGAATTAATACTAATTAACATCAGAAAAGCATTAGATCTAATTGAATCTGATACAAATAAAATAGTACCGTTATCTCCTTCGCAAAAATCAAATGTTTGGAGCGAAAAAAACTTGATGCCAGAGCTAATAGATTCATGTATTCTAGCACAAAAGGAAAATGCTTTAATATTGACTGATGATTACATAAATATGCAAGTCAACTCAATGGAAACGGGAAAAAAAGTTCCAAAATATTGTTCTTCTTTCTATTTAGTTAAACGTCTCTATTCAGAAGGGATCTTAAAATTTGAGGACTACATTAATTATTTTGGTTATCTGGCATCATATAGATTTCGATTCCTACGTTTAAGCTCGGATGATATGATCAATACTATAGAAGGGGACAAATCGATCAAGGTCATTCAGCCGGAGAAACTTCGTATCCTAAACCTACCATTAATTTTATCCGAAGACTATGGCGTATCATTAGATAATGCCATAAAAGTTATGGTGAACTTTTTTGCAAGCATAATCCGGGATGATTCAATCCCGGTTGATGTTGCAGGTCGAATTTTCGATATAGCCCTAACAGAATTCTTTTTAAGTAGAAAAACAGATAATCAGGATGTTGGTATGCTTCTTTACAGTTTAACTAAAGTCTTTATCAAACACATGCAGAGAAATGAACTTATTCATAAACAGTATAACTTTGTCGATGATAAATTAGGTCGTTTAGAGTTTGCAGTATATACTAGTTTAAAAAGCATTATTATTTAGTGTCATGCTTTCATAAATATTCTTCTAAAGTCTATTTATGTCACGAAAAGTTTAGGGTAATAACACATAAGAACGACTTGTTGTACTATTGTTGCACCAAGTTAACCAAAAAAACTATCATTATGTTGATTTTCAGTTTTTAATAAAGCATACTGATTTTTGATTGACCAAAAAAGAAAGAAAAAAGTCCTTGCTGCCACCTGCGTTTTTGTACAACTACAACCCATCGCTTTTCGCGTAGTGCAAGCCGTTTCAGAAAGCAGAGTAATCTAAACACTGAAGATTTGCGCTGAAACTTGCGCACTACTTGCCAGGACTACCGCACAGCGCTGCGTCTTGTTTTACTAAAAACCCAGGTGAAGGCAAATCCATTGACGCCCAGTAAGGGCAATATAGCCTTAATCAGGCCAGGGCTAAATTCTTCTATCCCTTCATGAAATAGAAATCATAGTTCAATTTTCAGCATAAATGAAGCACTGAAGCCTTTTATGATATTAACACAGGCAGGGTAATCGCAGCCAATTTTGCGCCTCAAGAATTTAAGAACTTGTGACCACAGTTGTTGCGGCTGTGGTGGCAACAATAGATGCTATAATAGCGGTATTAATCTCATCCGTAATGGAGTTAATCACGCCAGATACCAATTCATTTTTAACCAGCTGTTTCAGGTTCTTTTTAATGGTGCGAATCTCTGATTTTTCATTTGCCAGTGCCTTGTAAGCTTGTGCAGCATGGATTAATCCAAGTAAAGAAATTGTCTCGGCCGTTCCTTCCTTTTTGTACAAACAAACATCCCTGAGTTGGTGAATCAGTTCCCTGCGTTCGCTGGAGCTATTCAGATGGTATCTCTTGTACGGAATAATGTTCAGGAATTTTTTGCGTTCGATGCGCATGATCCCATTCTTAGCGCAAGCTTCAATCGTGTCTCTTTTAATGCGCCAGTTCTTTTGATAAATACGCTGTATCCAATGTTTGATCTTACGGTCTTTTTTCGAAGCCTTTATTAGGTTGATGATGGAATCGTAAACAGGATGATTTGTGCGGCTTGTTTTGAGTAACTTCAGGGAACCATTTTCTAATTTAATGTAATCCTGACTTGCTAGATCCAGCAGAACCGCGCCAATGATGGTATAAGAGAAATAATTGTCGAAGGGGTAAAATTCAGCTTTCTCTTTGTTGTGACAGATGATAACGTATTTTTCAAGTAGATTCATGGTGCAAAGTTTAGGGTGAAAATACGATTTATCTATAAGT
>JBFHES010000001.1:0-73459 GCA_041584015.1 Bacteroidales bacterium | reverse complement strand
TTTTATGAATATGCTCTATCTGAATCTGGGCGCAGGTGTTGGCGGAGGTGCCATTAAATGGAGTACAGATGTGCCTGAGGGCGACTTTTTATCATTTGCCGGACAAGTTTATCCTATAGGTGGATTGGAGCTAATGTTGCTTAAGCATTTTGGCTTTTTTGCAGAATTCAGATATCATTATGGAATCTCGGAACCTGTAACAAAAACGCTCGATTCGGTTAAGCACCAGTATCAATTTAATATGGCAGGCCGCGAATTTAAAGCAGGCCTAAATATCTATTTCTAGTAGCTTATTAAACTTTTATTCATTTCCACCAAAATAGCGACTAAGCTTTTTGTTTACATAATTAGCAAATGGAGAATTCGTGGTTGCTACAGCAACAAGCATAGCAATAAAAAAGAAGACAGCAATAATCAGTGCAAGTGTTTTCATAAGTATCCTCTATTGGTTCGTACAATCAAATATACGAAAAAGCATGCACTGCTATTGATTATAAGTCCCTTTTAACAAATCAATCAATTATCGTCATCTTCTTGCTTAGCTTACCTTCCTGGCTGCTTAGCTTAATGAAGTAGGTGCCGGCAGGTAGTGTATTTCTGTTAAACTTAAAGTGATGCGAACCTTTACCTTTTGTTCCGCTATAAATTTCAAATACTTCTTCTCCTAAAAGATTGTAAATAGATAAATTTATTGATGATTCCCTTGGCAGCTGAATTCTTAAGTTTGTGCTAGAGCCGAAGGGGTTTGGTTGGTTTTGCTCAAGATTGAATTCCGAAGAGCTTGATTCTAGCCAATGAATTTGCGTTAAATCTTGAATTACAAATTCATCTTCCCACACACAACCATTGTTGTCCGTGATGGTGAGACCATAAGTGCCGGATGCAAGATATGTTGCGTCTGGCAATGTGCTACCGGTGCTCCACAGATAGCTTAAGGGCTGAGTTCCTCCCATGGTGCTAATGTCGATTGATCCGTTTGGATTTGTTAGATTGCTGTTGTGAGTGATTATTGGACTAACAGTAAACGGGTTTGGCTGGCCAACCGAGAAGGTGAAACTCTCTATGCAGACGTTGGCATCAATAATACTTACTACATAATTATAGGCGCCCAGATTGCTGGCAATGCTGTCGGTAGATCCATTATTCCACGAATAGGAGTATGGAGGGGTTCCGCCGCTAGGATTAATTGTTATGAAGCCGGAGTTGCCACCGTTGCAGAGCACATCATTAATGTTTTCATTTGGTACGAGTTCGTCTGGCATGGTTATGTCGGCAGTGGCAACTAACTCACATTGATTATTAAGCTGAGTGATGGTTAGCTGATAGCTGCCCGGAGTCAGGCCATTAATCGTTTCAGTGCTTTGTCCATCCGACCAGTTATAGACGATGGTGTCGGTAAATCCTCCTGAGATGATCGTGTTTACTGATCCATTACTTAAACCAAAACATGAAATGTTCTCAGGAATTAGCTCAAGACTGAAAGGTGTAATCGGCAGGTTAATCAGGTATTCTTCCTGGGCAGTACAGTTGTTGGCATCGGTAATGGTAAGTACATAATTACCACTTGCAAGGTTGCTAATATTGCTCGATGTGTCACCTGTAGACCAGTTGTATGTGTAGGGAGGAGTTCCTCCTATAATACTTACATCAACTCCACCTGGGGCAGCAAAACAGGAGTCGTTTATAATGCTTTCCTGTATGTTGATGAATGCCGGTTCGAGAAGTTCTATTTGCTGTGCGGCAACGCATTGATAGCTGTTTTGGCTTACGGTAAGTTCATAGATTCCTGCCACTAGATTTTCCAGATTTTGGGTGGCGGCTCCATTTGACCACTGGAACGAAAGTGTGTCGTTTAAACCGCCGGTAATGTTTACGTTTATTGAACCATTGCCGGATTGATAACAAGTTAAGTGATTTGGAGACATTAGTACAGTGAGTGGTGATGCTGCATAATTAATATTGAATGAATCGGTAGATTCACAAGTATGCGCATCGCTAACAGTTACCTCATAGGATCCAATGCTTATGCCGCCTAGATCCTCGGTGTTTGCGCCGTTTGACCAGTTGTAACTGTATGGTGGTATCCCTCCGGAAATGGATAGGTCGATACCTCCATAGCAAATGCTGTCGGTAATTATATTTGATATGACCATGGGTGCGGGCTGCACAATGAGAAATGTATCTGTATAGCTCATGTTGTCCGGATCGGTTATCGTAACAATGTAGCTGCCTGCTTCTAAGCCATTAATGAAATGTGTGTTTTCGCCATGATTCCAGTTAATTGTATATGGTGGTGTTCCTGAGTTAATAGTTAATAATATGCTGCCATCGGAGCTTTCAAAGCAATTTAGTTCCTCGGTATAAGCATCTACAAAAAGGTTTGATTCTACATAAATATGATTCGACTTTATTAGGGTGTCACTTCCTGCAAGATCATAAATAATTAAGCTTACTGTAAAATCACCTCCCGATTGGTATTGATGAGTTGGGTGTTGCAGAGTAGAGGTGAAACCATCGCCAAAATCCCAAAGCCAACTACTTGGAGAACCATAGCTGAGATCGGTAAACTGAATGGTATCTGCTAAGGTTACATTTGTTGCCGATGCGCTAAAATGTGTAGCTAGAAACTCTTGTTGTGAGAGCTTCATCATGTAAAAGTCATGGTCGCCATTAGAGGTGTAACTTGTTGTGTTTATGTCGGGATCAAAATCTACAGTACCTTTAAAATACCCAGCCGAATACACCCCGCCGCTGTTGTCAACAGTTAATCTGCGGTAAGTTGTGGTGTTGTTACCTCCATATGAAATAGCCCATTCCATATTGCTGGCTGTGTCAAGCTTTGTAACAAAACCATCTCTTAAGCCTTGAGCTGTTAGATTATGTACGCCAATGCCTGGGTCAAAATCAACAGAATCGCTAAACATTCCACCCAGATAAATTTTATCATATTCATCAATGTGTATTGAATAGATGACTTCACTGGCTGCTCCTCCCCAGCTATTTACCCAAACATATTCGCCATTCGTGTTTAGTTTTGCGAGCATAATATCACTGCTCCCATTTGAAGTAAGCGCGGTGGTTCCGTTTATTGTTGTAAATGTTTGCGAACCATTTAAAGATCCACCAACATATATGTCATTACCTTTGCTGGTGATCCTTGCAGATATATCGCTGCTATTAGCACCAAAAGTGTTAGCCCATATAAAATCACCATTGGTGTCAAGTTTTAAGATGAAGCAATCTGTACCTCCATTTGATGTAACAAAGTGATTACCTGGTCCCGGATCAATATCAATCGTTGATTCGAAGGTGCCAACGGCATATACATTCCCAAGATCATCGAAAGTTGTTTTGGCACAATATTCTAGTCCACTTCCACCAATTAATTTTGCCCATAAGAATCCACCTCCTGAAGAGTATTTTGCAATGTAGCCGTCGTAGTTGCCAATTGGATTTAAGAACGCATTGGCGGGGCTTGGGTCAAAATCGGTGTTGCTTTCGATAATTCCATTCAATACAATATTGTTAAAAGGATCGATGGATATATGATAACCATATTCATTATTTGTTCCGTTAAAGCTGTGTGCCCAGATAAAATTCCCATCTGAATCCAGTTTTAAAAGAAATATTCCGAGCGAATTGAGTGCATTCAAATTATAAATAGCTGGTCCCGGATCAAAATCTATAATACTTTTAAAAGCTCCGGTAATATAGATGTTAGAAATCTGGTCAATGGCAATTGAGTAAGCCAGGTTTTCATCGTCGTATCCAACGAGTTGTTTTACCCAAATGAGATCTCCATCTGGATCCATTTTTTGAATGAAAATATCTCTGCCACCAGTGGCGGTCAAGTTCAGTTGTCCGGCGCCGGGCATGAAGTCTGTTGTGCCGCTAAACCATCCACAAGTATAACTATTACCTAAATTGTCGGTTGTTATGCACATGGCCTGATCGCCCGACGAACCACCAGCTGCAAAAGCCCATTCTAATTGTGGTGTTTGAGCAAAGGAATAGAAGGCAAGTAATAAAAAGCTAATGCTAAAGTAAATTCGTTTCATGTTGGTAGTTGTTAATTAGAAAGTGAACTATTAATTCTGCTTTCATTGCATCAGTTTGGCAAAATATAAATCTTCAGGCCAGAATGATGGTTAACAAAAATAATGATTGATTGGTACTTAGCAAGTTTAGACGTGTAAAATCATTTAAATGCCAGACTATTTAGATGTGTTCAATTTAAGCAACTTAGCGGCCCAGATTTCGAAAGTTATTATACAAGATGCTTAGATCATTTGTTATTGAATAGTCTTTACTGTAAAGTAAATTTAGCTTGCGCTGATGGGAAGTATCGGTTTTGTTGTTATTGTATTTAGAGCATGGCGACAGTACGCCCTTCTTTATTTTTGGTAATTGAATTTCCTCTGCATGCAATGGGAGGCAATAGCCTACCCATGATTTAACGGAGATTAGAACTGTGAAGATATTACGTAAAAAGCCCAATGGTTTTCTTTGACTAAAGATAATGAGCGGACTGAGAATGAGCAGTAATAATGAAAGGGCAAAGTCGAACAGTCGCTTGTTACGTCGTTTACTTTCCTTGGCTATTGATGTGTTATCAAGTACATATAGGTCTCCGGCTGTATCTATTGAGTTGCTCCCTATTACCGACATGCTTTCGGGTGGTGCAATTTTATAATCAATGTTGATGTCACTCAGTTCATGCATTTTTTTGATGATCTGCTGTGCGCTAATATCTTTTGATGAGAAGAGCACTTCATCAATCTTATTGATACGAACAATTTCGTTTAGTTGGCTTAAGTCGCCAAGGAATTTGTCACTATCACTTTGATTGGCGCTTACATATCCAAAGAGTGAGGTCTTCAAATTCATTTGCTTCATCATTCCTGAAATTCGCTCGCCTTCTTCGTTGCCAGCTGCGATAATGATGCGCTTGCTTCTGTTGCTGTGTAGCTTGTATCTGTCTATTTTAAGGCTGTGTAAAGCCAGGCGGAGTAATGGCAAGGCAAGCAGCGACCAGCCATAACCAAGCAATATCATGGCACGCGAAAAGCGCATTTGTTCGTTTAGTAAACTGTAAACAACCAGAATGAAGATAGTCCCGAAAGTGAGTCCGCGCAGTACTTTCATTATTCTCACCGGACGTTCATAACCTCCGCTGAAATAAATTGAAATAAGCCAAATTAACAAATAAGCCGGAACGACATAAAGAAGATATACCTCCGGATAGTAGGCACTCTCGAACATATATTGTTCCCACAAAGGCTTGATGTAATAGAATCCGGCAAACATGACGGTCAGGTCGAAAACCGGTAATAGCAGTCTATTAATGAACCTGGTAATAATTGCCAGCAAAGCACGAAAGTACACGGCCATATTAATGAGCGTAGAGAATATTTTAGCGTTCTTTTTAGAAAAATGCTTATTGGCAAAAATGATCATTGCATTATAGAAAACCAGCACATAATTGATGCTGCCTTTTTTAGTGCTTTCACCTTTATAATGAATAATGGTGGTACCTGCAAAATAGTAATTCTTGTACCCTGCCAACTCAATTCTGTAAGACAAGTCGATGTCTTCACCATACATAAAGAAGGTTTCGTCGAGTAAGCCTATTTCATCCAGTACATCTTTGCGCAAAAGCATGAAGGCTCCGGCCAATACTTCAACCTGATGTGTTTCATCTTTGTCGAGATGCCCCATGTGGTAGCGTGCAAAACGTTTCGAGTGTGGGAACAGTTTTGATAAACCCGATATTTTGTAAAAAGAAACCGTTGGGGTTGGAAGAGCGCGTTTTGATTCCGGCAGGAAGTTGCCCTTGCCATCAATCATTTTAACACCAATACCTCCGGCATCCGGATGAGCATCGGCAAAATCAAGCACCTTCTCCAGGGAATCTTCTTCCAGAACAGTATCAGGGTTTAGTAATAATACATAAGTACCTTTGGAAATATTAATAGCCTGGTTGTTGGCTTTTGAGAAGCCTACATTGTCTTTGTTCTCGATTAAATGTACCCACGGGAATTTCTCACGAATTAGGGTGCAGCTTCCATCAACAGAATTATTGTCAACTACAAACACCTCTGCATCCAGCCGTTTTATGGCCTTTTCTACAGAATGCAAACACTGATCTATAAAGTGCTTTACATTGTAATTAACGATAACTATTGATAGTTTCATGCGTGGCAAAGATACACTTTCACTTTAGTTTTGGTAAACGCTAAGTGTGATTGATTGTTGTGGAATGAAAGAATTACTAGTAATCTTGATTTTCTTTCAATTTAGGACCCAAGGCTACGGCAGTAAGCTTGCCTAAAATTTGTAAGAAATTCCTACACTTAACACTTCCTTAAATTGAATCTTCTTGGTTTTTCCGGGATAAGTTTCTTCTAATCCTGTGGTGGGATTAATACGTGTTTTATCGTTTGGAATCAAGATGTCATCATCATAAATCAAGTGTGTATTTATATTGGTATGAATGTATTTGTTGATTTTCATGGCGATGCTCAATTCCCAGTTCACATCAATATTCTCCGGATTGTTTGTATAGCTGGTAAAGAAATCAAGCTTGTTTTCCAATAGAATGTCTTTGGTAATGTCCCATTTAACCAGTGTCTTTAAATAGGCTCCCATTTCGTTCTTTTTATTCTTGCCTTCCTCCAGACCATATTTTTTTTCGTCCAATTCTTCAACCAATACATAAGTAGATTTTGAAGTAACCGGTGAGAGAAGAATTGAAATTTTATCGGTTGGTTTGTAGTCCATGCCGATGGCCAGCAGCATTTCGGCGGGAGCAAAAAAATCGGACACCCACACAGCCGAATCCTTCGGATACTCATAGCCCTTATCAATCTGTGTTTTCATATTAATCATGAAACTGTAATAAAAGGTTTTAAAGGCCTTTTGACCATATTTAGAGTTGAGCTCCAATTTGTCTTCGTTTTTTCTTAGGTCTTTCTCTCCACTTTTTAGGAGTCCGTATTTAATGTTTAGAAGGTTATCCCAATGGATGTTGCCTTTTTTGTAATTGCAGAAAAGAGAAACAACACTTTGCGTTGAAATGGAGCTTTCACCACCTTCGGCCCAATAGGAAAGATAACCTTGCGCAAAATTTAGGCTCCCGTTTCCGCCTAACTTCCAGTTGTTCGGTAATTCAATATCTTTAATTGCTTCATTTTTCTTTACTGAATCTACTTTAACAATTTGCCGATCAATAACCGATGTTGTATCTCGTTCATCCCAATTATTGTCTAACCTAGATAGATTGTGAGTATCGGCACCATTGGCAGAAGTTGCTATGGTAAATATTGTAAAAAGAGTTAAGATTAAAAGACGCATTGAAACGTAAAAATGGTAACACAATTTTAATTACGGCCACAAAATTAGTAAGCTTTATCATTGAAACAATGATTTTTGGCACTGAGCTTAATTTCTTTTTCACAAGGTTTTAAACTTTTATCAATATGCTCCATAACTTACTTTTGTCATGTTTTAGAGCACCAATTAATTTTAAGAGAGTTTTAATTTTGCCTAGGTAAACTAAAGAAGTCTATTGAAATGATTAATAAAAAATTATTATTCCCTGAAAGCATTGGTATCATTGGTGGTTCAAATGATTTGAGAAAGCCAGGCGGTAAGGTGCTTAAGAATATTATTGAAGGTAAATTCAAAGGCGACCTTTTTGTGGTTAATCCAAAGGAAACTGAAGTGCAAGGCGTTTCTAGTTTTAAGAATGTTAAAGAGCTTCCTTTTGTTGATACAGCCATTATTGCCGTTGCTGCAAAGTACGTTCTCGAAACTGTTGAAATATTAGCATATAAGAAAAATACTAAAGGCTTTATCATTCTATCTGCCGGCTTTAGCGAAGAAAGCGAAGAAGGTAAACTGCTTGAGCAACAGATTGTGAAAGTAATTGATAGTGTTGAAGGTTCATTGATTGGACCAAACTGTATTGGTGCTTTATCTCCGGAATACCATGGTGTATTTACAAGCCCGATTCCAAAACTGGATCTTAAAGGATGTGATTTTATTTCCGGATCCGGAGCTACGGCTTGTTTTATTATGGAAGCAGGTATCCCCAAAGGATTACCATTTGCACGTGTTTTCTCAGTTGGTAACAGCGCGCAGTTAGGCGTTGAGGAAGTACTGGAATACATGGATCAGACCTTTGATCCAAAGAAAAGCCCGAAGGTAAAGTTGCTTTATATTGAAACTATTACGAAGCCACAAAAATTGCTTAAGAGTGCTACTTCGCTAATAGCCAAAGGTTGTAAGATTGCTGCAATCAAGGCAGGTGGTTCAGAAGCCGGAAGTCGTGCTGCTTCATCACATACAGGTGCTTTAGCTACATCAGATGTTGCTGTTAATGCATTATTTAAAAAGGCTGGCATCGTGCGTTGCTATGGTCGCGAGGAGTTAACCAATGTGGCTTCGGTATTTATGCATCAACCATTAAAAGGAAAGAACATTGCTATTATTACGCATGCGGGTGGTCCGGCTGTTATGCTAACCGATGTGTTATCAGATGGTGGTTTGAATATTCCACATATTGGTAAAGAGCGAGCTGGTAAGTTACTTGATGAGCTGTATCCGGGATCGTCGGTTGAGAATCCAATTGATTTCTTAGCAACAGGTTCTGCCGAGCAACTCGGTAAAATTATCGACTATGTTGATACCGAGCTAGACGAGATTGACGGAATGGTTGTGATCTTTGGTACCGCTGGATTGTCTAAGGTGTTTGATGCTTACGACATGCTTCATGAGAAAATGAAGACCGCTAAAAAACCAATCTATCCGGTACTCCCATCTGTTAAAACAGCCAAGGAAGAAATTGATGAGTTTTTAGCTAAAGGTCGCATCTTCTTTGCCGACGAAGCTGAACTTGGCAAAGCATTGGTACATGTGTTAAATACACCACGCCCTTGTTTCAACGAAGGCGAGGTTCCAACAATTGACGAAGATAAAGTAAGAGCAATTATTGATAATAACGAGAATGGTTATTTAGTACCGGAAGATGTTCAAGGATTACTTGATGCTGCTGGTATTCCAAGAGCTGGCGAGGCTGTTGCCAAAACCCGTGAAGAGGCCGTTTCTATGGCTAAAGAATTAGGTTTGCCGGTTGTGATGAAAGTTGTTGGTCCGGTGCATAAATCCGATGTGGGTGGTGTGGTGCTAAATGTGAAAACTGATACACAAGTTGAGAAAGAATTTGATCGCATGATGAAGATCAAAGACACAACTGCCATTCTTCTGCAGCCAATGTTGTCGGGAATGGAGTTGTTTGCTGGGGCTAAACGCGAAGATAAATTCGGACACCTTGTATTGAGTGGATTGGGCGGTATCTTTATTGAATTACTGAAAGACATTAAAGCTTGTATGGTACCTTTCTCAAAAGACGAAGCCATCGAGACGATTCAAAGTTTACGTGGGTATAGCGTATTTGAAGGTGCTCGCGGTCAAGAGCCAATTAACGAGGAAATGTTTGCTGATGTAATGGTACGTTTATCACTGTTATTGGAAACGGCACCGGAGATTTTCGAGATGGACTTGAATCCATTATTAGGAAAGGCGGATAGCGTTGTTGCTGTTGATGCAAGAATTAGAATAGAGAAATAATCAGGGTACACCTGAAAGCATAAAAAAGGGCAAAACTTCAAATTGAGGTTTTGCCCTTTTGTTTTGTCAATATTTTTTAGGATTCGTATCCAAAGCTACGCAGATTGGTGTCTTTGTCTCGCCAGTCTTTGGTTACTTTTACATACAACTCAATAAACACCTTCTTGTCAAAAAAGGCTTCCATGTCTTTTCTTGCTAATGTGCCAACACGTTTTAAGGCTTGTCCTTTGTGTCCAATGATAATGCCTTTCTGCGAATCACGAATTACATGAATAATAGCGCGAATTCGAATAATGCTTTCCTCTTCTTTGAATTCCTCCACCTCAATCTCCACTGAGTATGGAAGTTCTTTTTTGTAATGAATTAGGATTTTTTCACGAATGATTTCCTGCACAAAGAAACGTTCCGTTTTATCAGATAAATCTGTTTTAGGATAATAGGCGGGGCTCTCAGGTAGCATCTCTAAAATACGATCGAACACGCCTGCTGTATTAAACTTCATCAAGGCTGAAGTAGGGATGATAATTGCTTCAGGGAAAATTTCCTTCCATTTCTCAACCAATGCTTCTACTTTATCCTGAGTTGATAAATCAACTTTATTAATCAGTAGAATCAATGGAATATTGGTAGCCTTAATCTTATCAATAAAATTCTGATTTTTATCAATGGTCTCGTAAACATCGGTTACATATAAAATAATGTCTGCATCGTCGAGCGCTGTATTTACAAACTTCATCATTTTCTCCTGAAGCTTATAATTCGGTTTGAGTATGCCGGGGGTGTCTGAGTAGATCACCTGAAAATCATCGCCACTAACAATGCCCATTATTCGGTGTCGTGTTGTTTGCGATTTTGAGGTAATGATGGAGATTTTCTCGCCAACAAGCGTATTCATTAATGTTGATTTTCCAACATTCGGATTACCAATAATATTTACAAATCCAGATTTGTGTGTCATGCTTAAAATTTTGCTGCGAAGATAGTATCAATTCAGTTATCAACTAGCAGTTTAGTAGCAACAATTTTATGTAATGACCAAACTATGCGCTAAATACCGATTTCAGAATTTCGCTCGATTTAATATCGCCGAATTTGCCTAAGTGTAACTGGTAGAATTCAATAATCTTGTCGAGTAAGTAGTTGCGCTCGGTATTATTTATTGAATATGCGGATGCATCTACCATTGATGTTGTAAGCAGTGTTTTGAAAATGTCAATTTTTCCGGGATCAATGTGATGGCTATGCATGGGGCGAACTGTAGTGAATTGTCCCTCCTTTAAATCGAACCAATTGGCATTAAGTATAAGATTATGGCTTGGATAAAAGCCAAGATATCTGGTAAGGTTAATTAAAAAGAACAAATGATAGTTGGCAGCGCCTTCTTCAATGTTATCTAATAAATCAATCGATTTAAATAAATAATCGAATAGTTGTACGTTAGTTTCTTGTTCGCGCAAACAGCGGTACAGCACCTCGGCAAGAAACAAACTTATGGTATTCTTTATAATATCAAAGGGAATACTTTTAAAAGGCGTTAGGTTTCTTAATTCTTTGATACGTTGTAAATCGCGCTTCTGATTGTAGTAAATTTCAAGGTTGTGAACCAATAGGGGTTGAAACATGCTTGCCTTTAAAGCTGCCTTCCTGCTTCGTGCACCATTGACAATAAATGCCTGACGTCCAAATTTATCGGTATATAGGTAAGCAATAATGCTTGTCTCGCCATACTTAATTTGGTGTAAAACTATTCCTCTGGTCTTTTCGAGTGCCATGGCGCAAAAGTACTCAGTTAAAATTATTTGTGCTTTATAAAAGCAACCAAAAACAATTTAAGGTTGTCTTCTTTTTGTATTTGAGGCATATTAACTACACTACTAAAATTGATTTAACTATGAAGAACTTCTATTCAACCCTTCTACTCGCCGGTCTTCTTCTAACATTACTAGGTTCAAAAGATATAGAGGCACAGCCAAATTGGACGTATTATAATACTGGCGCAAATGCCTCAATTATTCTTTTAGATACGATGGAGTGTTATATTAATGAGCTGGCCATTGAGAGTGGAGACTATATAGGTGTATTTTATTATGATGATAACAATGTGTTGCAATGCGGTGGCTATGTTGAGTGGCAAGGGGCTATTACTAGTATACCAGCTCGGGGGTGGGAATGGAATTCTCCGGTAAAAAACGGCTTTGATACGGGAGAGGAATTTAAATTTTTTATTTGGGATGCGTCTGCTTCTCAGGAATATCCCGCGGTAGCAACATTCGTTAATAATGGTTCCGGTACAGGCTATGTCACAAACCATGTTTATATTGTTGAAAGCCTGTATGCTAATACAAATCTGCTAACCGATGTTACATCAGTTAGCTGTAATGGCCTGAGCGATGGAGCAATTGATCTGATGGCCATCTTTGGTCAGGCACCATATTCCTTTTTGTGGTCTAATGGCGCAATAACTGAAGATGTATCTGGATTAGCTGCAGGTAGCTATTCTGTTACCGTTACCGATGCCTTAAATGTTGTAGAAACACTTTCGCTTACCGTACCCGAGCCTGCTGCTTTAGTTGTTAATGTACTCGCCAATGAGGCAAATGCATTTATGTGTGAAGCACAGGCCGAAGCTTTTGGTGCTGGAGGAACAGATCCGTACGTGTATCAATGGGATGATCCTAATTTGCAAACTACAAGCTTAGCAACAAATCTTTGTCCTGGCACTTATATGGTTGATGTGTCAGATGCTAATGGCTGCAGCGCTAATGCTTCGGCCATTATTTCGGTAGGTTCTACTGCAGCTACTGATTCTGCTTTTACATTAATTGATACTTGTTTGGTTAATCCGGTAATTGATACTGCTTATGTTTCGGAGCTTTATTATTCTGCTTCAGGTTTAATGATTGTTTGGACGGTAATTAGTATTTCGGCTGATACAGGTGTGTTTGATATGCCATATCCAAGTATTACAAATCCTGGTACTTTCTATATTGGTCTAGCAATTAACTGTGCTACTAAATCAATGTATACTACTGAGACAACCCAATTATATGCCGTCGTTGAAATTACTCCACAGATACTTGGTTTGGTTGACGAATCTGCGACAGCGAATGAATTTTATGCCTATCCGAACCCAGTTGGTAATTTGCTCAATGTGGAGTTGCCGGCTGCAGAGCTTGGCTTATTGAGAGTGCAAGTGTTTAATGCGCTCGGATCCGTTGTAATTGATAAAGAGGTGCAGGCAGAGGGGCTCAAAACAAGGGTCGGACTGGATGTTAGCGACTTATATGATGGTATGTATATCCTTCGCGTCTCAAATAAAACTAAAAGTTTGTTTGTGCAGAAGATATTAAAATAGCTTCAATATTAAATGGATGCTTCTGTAATCCTGGAAGAAATCTGTCCTGTTTTTTGGCAGATTTTTTTTGGTAGGATAAGTTAAACCCATGTCACGAAAAATAATTGAGTTTTTAAGCAACCAATGGGAAGGTCGTATTGTCTTCCTATTGATGTGAAGGCATATTAACTAAACTAAAATTTTAATTATGAACAACTTTTACAAGAGATTACTTCTACTTAGTGGCTTTATAGCCTTTTCTGCTTTAGCCAGCTTAAATGCCCAGCCAAACTGGTCGTATAGCATAACAGGCGTGAACGCTACGCTAGGTTTACTTACGCCTCAAAATTACTTCCTAAATGGAGTGCCTATTGATGTTGGTGATTATATCGGCGTTTTTTATTACGACGATAACAGCGTATTGCAATGCGGTGGATATGCAGAATATACAGGTGTTACCATGGCTATTACTGCATGGGGAGCTGAATCAGGAATGCCTAAGAATGGCTTTGCTACAGGAGAACAGTTTAATTTTGTTATCTGGGATGCCAGTACTACTTTAGAACATGAGGCAACTGCCGTAATAACACCTGGAGCAAGCGGAACAACTTATATAACTAATGGACTTTATGTTGTGAGCTCTATTGGGGCTAATACAGCTCTGTTGTATGATATTACATCGGTAAGTTGCATGAGCTTAAGTGATGGAGCAATTGATCTAACAGCGACTTATGGACTTGCTCCTTATACTTATCTGTGGTCAACAGCCGAAACTACAGAGGATATTTCCGGATTAAGTGCTGGTGGTTATGCAGTAACTGTTACTGACGCGCTGAGTGTTGTAGAAACAATAATAATAGCTGTACCGGAGCCATCAGAATTGTTGGTGAATGTACTTGCAAATGAGTCGGGCGCTTTTATGTGTGAAGCACTTGCCGAAGCCTTTGGCGCTGGCGGCACAACTCCATATACTTACCTGTGGGATGATCCTAATGCGCAAGCAACAGCATTAGCCTCGGGGTTATGTCCGGGTACGTATGAAGTTGAAGTTACAGATGCGAATGGCTGTTTGGCAAATACTTCAACGATTATCTCATTAGGGTCTAGTGCTGCAACTGATTCTGCTTTTACTTTGATTGATACTTGCTTGGTAAATCCAATAATAGATACTGCCTATGTTTCAAATTTATTTTACACTTCCACTGGATTATCGATTGTTTGGACAATCGTGAGTGTTAATAATGATACATCGGTGTTTGATGTGCCTTATCCATCTGTTTCAACCCCTGGAACATTTTATGTTGGTTTGGCAATTAACTGTGCTACTAAAAGTATTTACACCACCGAAACTACAAATCTATTTGCTATTGTAGAAATTACAAGTCAGATGCTTGATGTGATGACTGAATTAGAAACAAACAAGGAGTTCCTGGCTTATCCAAATCCGGTTAGTAATACTCTTCATGTAAATATTCCGGAAATTAACTCTGGAATGCTGCAATTGCGGGTATATAATGCCTTAGGTTCAATTGTTATCGATCGGGAGGTGAAGAATAACTCGGAGGAAACTCAGGTTGTTATCGATGTGAGTCACTTACAAAGAGGAATGTACATCTTGCGCGTAAATGGTTCTAAGGAAAACTTATTTGTAAAGAAGATTCTAAAATAGCCGAATTTTATAACTAGATTCAATGGTTCGAAAATAGAAATTTACTCTTTTGAGTAGGTTTCTATTTTTTTTATTCATTACCTTTGGATAGCCGTTTTGTTATTTTTAATATCTGACAAAGTGGTCGTGTCTGTTTCTTCTTTTAAAGTATCTTAACTAAAGTATAACGTAAATATTAAGGGTATGAAAAAATCTTACATTGTTATTATGATATCGGTATTATTGATGGTATTGTCTGGCTTAAATGGAGTTTTGGCGCAACCAAACTGGTCGTATGTAATTACCGGTTGGAATACCACTCTCTTAATTGGCAATCCATCAGATTATCTAATAAATGGTGTCCCAATTGAGAGTGGTGATTACATTGGAGCTTTTTATTATGATGATAATAATGAGTTGCAATGTGGTGGTTACGTCGAGTTTCTTGGCACAACCACAGCACTTTCCGTTTGGGGTGATGATTCATCAACTCTCCCCAAGGATGGCTTTGATGATGGAGAAGCGTTTAATTTTTTTATTTGGGATGCGTCATCCTTACAGGTAATTCCGGCTATTGCGACTTTTGCTCCGGGCATTAGTACCTACATGACTAACCAATTAGGTGTTGTTAGCACTCTGGAGGCAAATTCAAATTGTGTGTTCACTGTTGATTCCGTTAGTTGTGCAGGGTTAAGCGATGGTGCAATTGATTTGACAGTTCTTTATGGACAGGCGCCTTATACTTATTTGTGGTCGAATGCAGCAACAACGGAAGATCTCTCAGGCTTAGCAGCCGGTGAGTACGACCTAACTGTTACAGACGCCTTAAATGCGATTGATACATTAACAATTACAGTTTTTGAGCCGGATACTTTAGCAGTTAATGTATTAGCTACTGAAGCCGGAGCATTTATGTGCGAAGCCACTGTAGAAGCATTTGGTACAGGTGGTATCGCTCCTTACAGCTATCAATGGGACGACCCAAATGCACAAACTACGGCATTGGCAACAGGATTATGTCCGGCAACGTATGGTGTAACTGTTACTGATGTTAATGGATGTGTTACAATGGGAGAGGCAATCATTACAGTAAGCTCAGCTATGCCTACCGACTCGGCATTTACATTAATCGATACCTGCTTAGTGAATCCAACCATCGATACGGCTTTTGTTTCAAATATGTATTACTCAGGATCAGAATTAATGATTGAGTGGACGGTTATTAGCATTAGCAATGACGTTTTTGTAACCGCAGTTCCATATCCGACGGTAACAAGTCCCGGAACATTCTATGTGGGTTTAGCGATAAACTGTGCAACTAAATCGGTGTATACAACCGAAACTACAAACCTGTATGCGGTTGTTGAAGTAACTTCAGCGCTGCTTCAGCTTGCTGATGAAATGGGAGATCAAAAAATATTCTATGCCTACCCAAACCCAATGGGTGATCTGTTAAATATTCAGTTACCTGAAAATTATTCAGGCACAAATCGAGTGCAGGTCTATAACACACTTGGTGTTTTGCTTGTCGACCATCTAATTGAAAGCCCAAAAGGGAATTCATTAATAAGTTTTGATGTAAGTGATTTGCATAAAGGGATGTATATCTTACAAATTAAAAATGGCAACAATACAGTATTCGTAAAAAAGGTTTTAAAATAGATCAAGAAGCCTGATTCTTTTAAATGATAAATAATAAAAACCTACTCCATCGAGTAGGTTTTTTCTTTGTGGCTAATTGTTAGCTTTGTAATAATCTTAATCTGTTACAAAAATGAATAAGCAATATTTACTATTTGTATTAGGTGTATTACTCGTCTTTTCTGCTTGCATTGATGATGAGAAAGCGGTAGTTGAATCTCCTGGAGAGTTCTCAATTTGGGTAGACGTTGACAAATATTTTGGTGTTCAAACAGAACAGCTTATGAAGGTGTCTTTTGTAAATGATGATTGGGAGTTTGGCGTGCTGCAGGACGGTAATGTGAAAATTAATGATGTGTCGCTAAGTTGGAATGAATACAATCGATTTTATGTAATGCAGAATCAGTTTACACTGCATTCCGATACAAGCTATCAGGTGGCTGTAACCTTGAATAATGATGAAATTTATACTTCTGAAATTGTTACCCCTATAGCTTTTGATTATGCAAATATTCCGGATGTGTTGCATCTTAACTCTAATACAGCTATCACATGGGAACCGGCTGTAGAGTTCGACTCTATTGAGGTTGTAGTGCATGTAAGATCAACTCCACATGAAAATTGGTCAACACGTTTACAGCGTACCATTCTTGATGAAGGAACATATGTGATTGATAAAAATAATTTTCCGGTAACCATGAAGGGGTGGGATGCCTATGTTGAGTTAATCAGGTATCGTGTTGGCTCATTCGATCCGGCATTTAAAAGGGGATCTGCGGTTAACGCCCGCTATACTTTTTTAAAGGATGAAATAACAATTGAAGAGTAGGTCTTACTTGCTTTTAAAATTATACATGCGATTATAAACAGGTTTAATACCTTGCTTGCCTCTGGTGCATTCATACATGGCTATCGAAGCAGCCATGGCAACGTTCATGCTACCAACCTGACCATAATGTGGTATTTTTACGATGCTGTCACATTGCTCAATAACTTCATCGGGTAATCCAAAGCGTTCGCTTCCCAATACTAAGAAACTGTTTTCAGGAAATGAGAATTCGGGTAGATTAATAGCTTCCTCGGTTATTTCAATGCCGATGATGTGAGCGTTCTGGCTAGCATACTGCTCTTTGAAATCAGCAAATGTTGCAAATTCATCTATTGGTATGTGCTTGTACATCGAGCGTGAAGTATTTCTGAATTTCTTATTCAAAGTAAATGGCTTCTCGTTACCCGTAAGAATGAGTCGGTTTCCTCCGAATGCAGCATGAGCTCTTAAAATCATGCCTACATTTCCCGGATCGGCTAGCTGATGTAGTACTGTATTAAACATGCATGCAAAGATGAGGTGGAATTTAATTAAATCAAACTTTTTTGCAGAATCTCAAACAATCGGTGTATTTCTGCGTTCTTCAATTAGAGCCAATAAAATTAACTTCGATTAATAAAAACCAGCATTTAAAATGTTTTGAAAGTTATCTGCGGTTTATTATTAACATCTCGAAAGCCAAACATTTTATAAATATCATATTGTTTAATGTTCTTGCGGTGTTCTTTTTTGTTGTTAGTCAGTTGTTTCGTGTGGATTAGAATCCGGCAGGTGAGAGAGCTTTCTTTCTTAAATTAGTTAAGCAGGCATTTTTTAACTTAAAAAATAACTGTTAAATCTAATAAGTGGAAAAAATAGTTTAATTTTGTTTTCTGGATGGGAGGGGTTATTTCCCCTAAATATATTTATAAACAGCAATGCTTTCAATAATAATTGATATGATTTTGTTGTACGGAAATAAAAAACTGGTATGCAGTTTTTATTAGAAGTTTGATTTTAGTAATCAGATGGCTAAGATGATGTATACCGTAAAAACGTGTAAACATGAAATTTAATGCGCTTATTGAGTCGGAACAGATAATTGAGGTTATTGAGAGACTTAAGGTGAAGAATATTCGATTGCAGGATGATGGATGTATCTCAATGCTAGACGATGAAGGTAATATTTGGATTACCCCGGATAAGTTTGACGATACAGAAGCCAGCATTGAGGATATTGTTATGGTGGATCAGGAAGGTGAAGTTGAAGGGAAGAACGCACCCTCAAAATATCTGGAACTGCACAGGGAAATTTATCGCACCAATATAAAGGTCAGAGCAATATGTCATATTTTTTCGCCTTCGTTTGCAATTATTGGGGATGAGTTTAATTATGGAATTCTTACCTCTTTACCAAATATCTCCAAGAAGATAGGTACGATTGCTGTTGAGGAACTTGGACAGCCGCAGGATGAAGAGTGGATTCAGTCAATTACAAATCATTTTGAAGGATATCGAGCAACAATTGTTTTTAAAGGAACTGGCCTGTTGGTTAGTGGCCCAAGTTTACACAACGTGTTCTTTAAAGTTGAGAATATTGAAAAAATTGCATGTACATATATCAAATCTAAGCCGATAGGAAGCAGTAAACGGCCTAATGTTGATGCCGTTGATATGGTTCAGAATTATCAACCCGAAGGAGTGGTTAGCTTGAGGGGAAGAAAAAGCTTTACTGATTTCTCGGCTTATCACAAAGATTTAATAGAATTAATAGAAACAGCTTACAGGAATGAATGGGTGACAGCTTCATCTGGTAGCTTTTCTGTAAGAGCAGAAAAAGACAGCTTTTTTATTAATTCAAATGATCTGGATAGAGGTTATGCCAATGTAGATAATTTGGTTTATGTGAAAAAAGAGAAGGTAGAAGCAAATAAGATTCCAGATAGAAGAATCTGGGTGCATAAAGCAATTTATGACAGTAATCCTAAAATTAATGCCATTGCCTTTGTATACCCCGATAGTATTGGCGCTTTTAATATTTCAAACGTGAAAGACGTGAAAGAAGAGGGTTTGCTGGCTTCTGTTCAGGAGCTTGATTTTGCAACTATTTTTGATGCTGAAACGCTGGCCGGTGAGGTAAAGACAAAAAAACTAGGATTGTTAATCGATAATGATGCTTTGGTTATTACTGCTAAAAACGTTGAGAAGGTAATTGGTAAAATCCAAAGTTTAACAAAGCAGGCGGAAAAAGAGCTGGCTGGTTAGTTTAAGTTTGTTGCCAAAAGAATATAAATAATTGTTTGGGAATATGATTATAAGAGGCTATGGCCTTGAGGAAAAGCGATACATTTAGTATCGCTTTTTTTATTAGCTAATTTTGCAACTTCAATATTTCAGCAACAACGATTCCTGTAATTAATAAATGCAGGATTTGAAATTTATCATAGATTGGTAAAATAATCAGCTTTATCTTTATTCTCTATAAAAATTGAACTATGCGCATCTTCCTTAATAACCGATTTATACTGGCATTGATTTTTATTAATGCTTTACTCATTTTTATTGATGGATTCAATCTTGGCTCCGAGCCACTTAAGCAAACAGTAAGGTTTGTCGATCATTTTATTACCGGCCTTTTCTTATTAGAAATGATAGTAAAGATTAAAAGCTGGGGATGGAAAGTTTACATCAGCTCAAATTGGGATCGACTGGATTTTACTCTCATTCTTTTGTCAGTACCATCTTTAATTGTCTATATGTTTCAAATAGATGGTTTGCATCTCGAATTCCTATTGGTGTTAAGGGTTTTAAGAATATTTAAATCATTTAGGTTCATAAAATTTGTTCCCGGAATAAACGACTTACTCGAAGGTATTCAACGCGCACTTAAAACCTCCTTTGTTGTTTTGGCTGGTTTTTTCGTGTATTTATTTATCGTGTCGGTTTTGTCGTATTACTTGTTCAAAGAAGTATCACCTCATACTTTTTCCGATCCGTTGACCTCGTTTTATTCAACATTTAAAGTGTTTACAATGGAGGGATGGTACGAAATACCGGAGAGGATTGCCACAAGGCTGTCATTTGAACTAGGTTTCCTTACTAAACTATATTTTATATTTATTCTTATATCAGGTGGTATCTTCGGTTTGTCGTTGGTTAACTCAATATTTGTTGATGCCATGGTTAGTGATAACAACGACGAGTTGGAGGCAAAGGTGGATGAGCTGAATGATCAGATGGCCGTATTAATAAAGAAATTGGAGGCCCGGGATGCATAGCATAATGGCAGAGCTTTAATGGCGGTCGAGAATTATATTATCTTTGTTTAACCTTATCAGTAAATAAAAACCAGAAAGTGAAGACTTTTATTAATTCATTCCTTAAAATTTCCAATCTTTTTTACAGGATTGTACTGTTTATAGTAAGTGTAGCCATAATTGTTTATTTCTTCCCGCAGGAAGGTAAATTCAAATATGAATACAAGCAAGGAATGCCCTGGATGCATGAAACGCTTAATGCACCTTTTGATTTTCCAATCTATAAAACCGACAATGAGGTAAAGGTTGAAGCAGATAGTATACGACAAAAAGTAAAGCCTTTTTATCGTTTTGATATTTCTCTATTGCCTGCGCAAGAGCGGTTATTATCGCAAAAGGTTGATGTGGTATGGTCTGCAGTTATGGCACCACAGACGAATGATACCTTGGCTGAGGCAATAAAAGTTGCATGTGTTTCTGAGCTGCTCACCATTATAGAAGATGTTTATCATGTAGGAATATTGTCTGAAGTTCCAGCGGGAGCTTCGTTGGTTGTAATACAGGAAAACGTAGCAGAGGAATTTTCTCCGCAAGAAGTATTCTCCATAGCTACATCGGTGCCTGCCTTAGAAAAGGAAATTAGTAGAATATTATACGAGAATGGAATTGCCCATGATTTATCCTTAAAGTTCCTTCAGGAGCTTAATATTGCCGAGTTTGTTGTCGCAAATTTAATCTATGACGAAGAAATTACACGCTTAAAGAAGCAACAAGAACTGGACAATATCTCTCTTACATATGGCCTAATTAGAGCTGGCGATAAAGTAATCTCAAAAGGGGAGATTGTTAATGATTATAAGTTTAAGGTGATTGAATCCTTGAAAAGAGAATCTGAGGCTATGCTTGGCTTGGGCACGAATAGTTACCTGATAATCGCGGGGCAGGTGTTGTTGGTGCTTGCCGCAATGATGGTATTATTCCTTTTCTTATTTCATTTCAGAATTGAAATTTTGTTAAGTAGCAAGAAGACTATATTTATCTTACTGCTTACCGTATTGTTCGTATCGCTTGCTGGTTTAACGGCTCGCACGGGAGTAATCCACCTTTTCGTAATTCCTTTTGCGCTCTTGCCAATTATTATCAGAACGTTTTACGATTCACGGTTGGCAATTTTTATTCACGTGGTTACCATTATATTAATTGGCTTTATTGCACCAAATGGATTTGAGTTTGTGTTCATGCAATTTATAGCGGGTATTGTCGCCATTTTTGCTATGCACAGTGCTCGCAAACGTTCGCAGCTGTTCTGGAGTGCGGCCATTGTTTTTGTTACCTATAGCTTTATTTATTTTGCCCTGTCATTAATTCACGAGAGCGATTTAAGTAAAATTAATTGGATGAATTTTGTGTGGCTTGGAGCAAATGGTTTGTTAATCTTAACTTCCTATCCGTTGATATACGTATTCGAGAAGATTTTTGGCTTTTTATCTGATCTTACACTTCTTGAACTTTCTGATACCAACTCACCATTATTACGCGAACTGGCAAGTAAAGCACCAGGTACTTTTCAGCACTCTATGCAGGTGGCTAATCTGGCGGAAGAGGCAATTTATAAAATCGGTGGAAATCCGCTGTTGGTAAGAACAGGCGCACTGTATCATGATATTGGTAAGATGAATATGGCTCCGTTCTTTATTGAAAATCAATCGCCCGATTTTAATCCCCATGATAAACTCGACTTTGAAGAAAGTGCCGAGTTGATTATTAGCCATGTTTCGGAAGGTGTGCTGCTGGCTAAAAAGTATAAGCTGCCGGAAACCATTATTGAGTTTATTCAATCGCATCATGGTACCACCACGGTTCAGTATTTTTACCGTTCATTCTTAAAGCATTTTCCAGAGGAAGAAGCAGACATAAGTCGATTTACCTATCACGGTCCAATTCCGCATTCAAAGGAAACAGCTGTGTTAATGATGGCTGATTCAGTTGAAGCAGCATCTCGCAGTCTGAAAGAATATTCAGAGCGCATTATTGGCGATTTGGTTGATGGTATTATTTCGTATCAGCAAAAAGAAGGACAGTTTGAAGACAGCGATATTACCTTTAAAGAGCTGACCATGGTGAAGGAAGTTTTTAGAGAAAAACTACGCAATATTTATCATTCCAGAATAGAATATCCAAAATAGAATAAAACCTTTTTAAGTCTTTTTTAGTCAGTTATTTGTATTAGTTCTAAATACTAAATAATTCTTGACTTTTATCACTTTTTAGTCTAACCAAAGTCATACTTTTTACAGTTTGGTGAACGTATTTTTACCATTGAAAAAGTGGTATATGCCACTTTTCGATGACTGTAAAGTTGATTAATTATAAAAGATTAAAAAAATGGCAGAAGTTCAAGACAAAGTAAAGAATCTAGCCGATAAGTACGGACGAGAAAGAGAAAGTCTAATGCCGATCCTTCAAGGCATTGTCGACGAGAGAAATTATCTTTCTAAAGAGTGTATGGTTGAAATCGCTCGTGAGCTAGACTTATCAGCAGCCGAAGTATACGGAACCGCTTCCTTCTATTCATTCCTCGACACTGAAGAGCGTGGTGAATATGTGATTCGCGTATGCAAATCGATTATTGCTGAGATGAAAGGGAAAAGAGAAATTGTAAGAACCCTTGAAGATCTCCTCAAAATTAAGGTGGGTGAAACATCCCCATGTAAAAAGTTTACACTACTCGAAACCAACGATATTGGATGGAGCGACAAAGAGCCTTCAATGTTGATTAATGAGCAGCCTTATACAGACTTAACACCTGATAAGGTAGTAGAAATCATTGCTGAATATCGCAAAAAGTAACAGCGGTAGTTCTTTAAAAAGAATTAGTAACCTAAAAAGAACAGAAAATGAGTAATTTAAATAATGGTGTAAACAGAGCTGATGTTATCTTCGGAGGATATACATCGGTAAAATATAAAGTGTTAGAAAAAGCCTTAAAGAGCAAACCAGAAGAGATAATCCAGGAGATTATTGAGTCTGGTGTGCGCGGTAGAGGTGGTGCTGGTTTCCCAACCGGATTAAAGTGGAAATTTGGTGCCGGTCAGAAAGCAGATCAGAAATACGTAATTTGTAATGCTGATGAAGGTGAGCCAGGAACTTTTAAAGATCGTGAGATTCTTTTAAAGGTACCTCGCAAAGTATTCTCAGGAATGGCCATTTGTGGTTATGCAATTGGTGCAACCATCGGGTATATCTACCTAAGAGGAGAATACAAGTTTATGCTTACCGAGCTAAACAAAGAATTAGAGATTTTTCATGAGTACACTGAGAAGTTTGGTTTAGATTTTAAAATTGAAATAAGACTTGGTAGTGGTGCTTATGTATGTGGTGAAGAAACTGCATTGATTGAATCAATGGAAGGTAAAAGAGGTGAGCCTCGTAACAAGCCGCCATTCCCGGTAGTTGAAGGATTTATGAACAAACCAACTGTTGTTAACAACGTTGAGACTTTTGTAAATGCTCAGCTTATTTGCCGTATCGGACATGAAGAGTATAACAAGCTAGGAACACAGGATTCTCGTGGTTCTAAATTGTTTTCTGTGTCTGGTGATACGCCAAAACCAGGTGTTTTTGAACTTGAGCTAGGTATGAAATTATCAGACTTTGTTGCAGAGTTTGGTGATGGCGATACAAAAGCTGTTCAGGTTGGTGGCGCTTCAGGATTCTGTGTACCTCGCAAAAAATTCGACCAAACTATTATTGGTTTCGAAGGAATGCCTACCGGTGGATCAATGATGTTGTTTAATAGCAGCCGCTCAATGTATAATGTATTACATAACTACCTTGATTTCTTTGTAGAAGAATCATGTGGTCAGTGTACACCATGTCGTGTTGGAACGCAGCAATTACTGAAAGGTGTTGAAGCGATTAAAAATGATGTGAAGCCTGAGACTTATTTAAAACAGTTGATGAAATTAACCGACACTATGAAGATTGCTTCAAAGTGTGGTTTAGGTCAATCAGTTGCTAATTCATTTGCTTCAATAGTTGAGAACTTCACAGAAGAGATGGTTTACTAAGAAGTGTGTAACAATTAAAATTGGTAAAAATGAAAAATCAAATAAACCTTACAATAGATGGAATGCAGGTTGCCGTTGAAAAGGGAACCTCAGTTCTGGATGCTGCCAAAAAAGTTAACGTACACATTCCAACGCTTTGTCATCACGAAGACCTTTGCGTAGCAGGTAACTGTAGAATTTGTGTTGTTGAAGTTGAAGGTCAGCGTGCTCTTACTGCTTCTTGTGCCGCTCCGGCAGCAGAAGGAATGATCGTTAAGACAAATACTGCAAAAGTTCGTATGGCAAGAAGAGATGTAGCTGCTCTGCTTGTATCAGAACACAATACACAATGTACAACTTGTTACCGTAGTATGAACTGTGAATTACAGTCGGTTGCTGCTGAATACAACGTTGACAACAATATCTACCAAAGCGTAGTTAAAGAAAATATCGAGATTGATAAATCTTCCTGGTCAATTGAGAAAGATGATAGTAAGTGTATTCGTTGCCAGCGTTGCGTTAGAACTTGTTCTGAGTTGCAGCATGTAAACGCTCTTACAGTTGCCAATAAAGGTGATCACATGAAAATTTCTACGTTCATGGATCTTCCGTTAAACGAAGTTGTTTGTACGAATTGTGGTCAGTGCATTAACCGCTGTCCTACTGGTGCATTAACAGAGAGAAGATACACAGATTACCTATGGGAAGCTATGGATAATCCTAAGAAGCATGTTGTAATGAATACAGCTCCTTCGGTACGTGTTGCTCTTGGCGAAATGTTAGGATATCCGGTTGGAACACGTGTTACTGGTAAAATGGTAACGGCGATGAAGAAAATGGGTATGGACTCAGTACTTGATACTGACTTTACTGCCGACCTTACAATTATTGAGGAAGGAACAGAATTATTAGGTCGTTTAAAAGGTGCTCTTGTTGACAAGAATCCTGAAGTAAAACTTCCATTGATGACTTCATGTTCTCCGGGTTGGGTTAAGTTTATTGAGCACATGTATCCTGAGCACCTTGGTCACTTATCAACTTGTAAGTCGCCACAGCAAATGTTTGGTGCCTTAGCAAAAACATATTATGCTGATAAGAAAGGTATCGATCCAAAAGACGTTATTTCTGTAGCTATTATGCCTTGTGCTGCTAAAAAGTACGAAGCGAATCGCCCTGAAATGAACGATAGCGGATACCAGGATGTTGATGCTGGTTTAACTACTCGTGAGTTAGGTCATATGATTAAGCAAGCTGGTATTGACTTCGTACATCTTGAGGATTCTGACTATGATAGTATCATGGGTGAATCAACAGGTGCCGGAGTAATTTTCGGTGCAACAGGTGGTGTTATGGAAGCTGCTTTACGTACTGCTTACGAATTAGTAACAGGTCGCGAAGTTCCTTTCGAGAACTTAAACATTATGCCGGTTCGTGGTTCCGAAGGAATCAAGGCTGCTTCAATTAAAGTTGAAGGTTGTGTTGATGCTTGGAAATTCTTAGAAGGTGCAGAATTGAATGTAGCTGTAGCTCACGGATTAAAGAACGCTCGTATTATTATGGATCAGATTGCTGCTGGAACTTCACCTTACCACTTTGTTGAGGTAATGGCTTGTCCTGGTGGATGTATTGGTGGCGGAGGCCAGCCAATTCCAACAAATGCAGAAATTCGAGCTAAGCGTACCGCAGCTATTTACTCAGAAGACGAAGGTAAAGCTAAACGTAAATCACATGAGAATGCTGAGGTTGCTAAGCTTTATGAAGAGTATTTAGGCGATGCAAACGGACACAAAGCACACGAACTATTACACACACATTATCAAAAGCGTAACAGATATTAATTGAAACAAATCAATTTATATACAAAGGGATGATCGTAAGATCATCCCTTTTTTTTGTATTTTTGATTTTGCTAACGTTAATTGAGAGAAGTACAGCTATGTTTTTTTAGAAAGGCTTAATCTTTTTGTATAAGTCTACAGGTGTTAATAAAATGTTGCTCTCTATTATTGAAATTAACTAAATAGCTTTAATCTGGAATCTTTGCATATGAAACACCTAATTATACTATTTCTAGTTTTTACAACTTATGGCTCATTGGCTCAGCAAGGAGAATGGTTGTGGGTAAAAGAACATTTTTCAAGTGCCACATTTGTAACTGAACAGGCAGATGATGGCTTTCTATTGTATGGACCTTATGAGTCAGAGTTAAATTGGACCGATCCTCCGCTTACTTCATTTGAGCAGGATTGGAGCTCTTACATGGTGCAGTATGCTGGGAATGGTGAATGGGCTTGGTTCAATTGTCATGGTTACGATGCTTTATATGGCTATGCAACTACTAAGGACATGCTTGCTTGTCCATCTGGAAATATCTATGCAAACCACATGTTTCATCCCATTTATTGTTTTGCTGGTGATACTTTCGTAGAATCGGGCTTTACTGCAAATAAACCAGAAACCATCCTTGCTAAATATAGCCCTTCAGGAGAATTACTATGGCATCAGCGTTTTCATAAGGACAGTGCTTCTGTTACACAAAATATGTCGCGTGTAGGATTTATTTGTACTGATGAAGAAGAGAGCATCTATGCTAGTGGCAGTTTTCTGGGAACTATAGTAATTGGTGATACAACATTAACTATGGCAGGAAACAATTCTCCGACATTCCTATGTAAATTTGATTCTGCAGGGAACTTCAATTGGTTAAGCAGATTTTATGGTGTTGGATGGGATGGTGAACGAGTAAGATACAATCCAGTTAGTAAGCGAATTGAAGTGACTGGTAGAGTCGATAATGACGATTGTATTTTTGGAAGTGATACCCTTTATGCTCCAAATTACCCGAGCACCTATTTTGTTTCTATTAATTCAGCTAATGGTCAGGTTGAGGATATAAGAACTTACCCTGGTTATCCTCTAGTAGATAATGAGTTACATTTTATGGATATTAATCAACAAGGAGAGCACTATTTTACCAATTACCTACAATACGATACGCTTCACATTAATGGAGAGCTAATGGCATTTGACTTGAAGGATTTTCTTCTGTGGAAAACCAAAGCAAATGGAGATGTAATATGGGCAAAACAATTCACTGGAGATGGTCAACAATATGCATATGAGCTGCAGGTGCATTCATCTGGCGACATTTTTATGTCCCTTTCATGCCAGAACATGCTTGTAATAGATACAGATACTGTATTCAATCATTCTGGAAACAACACTGGGATTTTACAGTTAGATTCCGCTGGAAACTATAAAAGTACGATCGGCGTTATTGAATCAGAATTTTCGTCAAAGAGTTTTACATTTATTGAAAATGACCTAATAGTATATGGACAGTCCAGAGGTGATTCAATAGGCATCTGCCCCATTGATGACTGTTTCTTAGGACGATTTCATCTGGGGAATATTGGAATAGAGGAAGTAGAATTAGAGGTTGATGAATTGGTGATGATTTATCCAAATCCTGCCAGCTCGCAACTAAAGATCGAAAGTTCCTTTACTATTTCACAAATCAGCGTTTATTCAATAACAGGGCAACTTGTAAAGGAACAAGCTGCTAATGGAAAGATGGTATCTTTAAATGTGTCCGATCTATTACCGGGAAATTACATTATTCGTGGTATTGGAGCTAATCAGGATTTTGCACGTAAATTTGTAGTTCTAAGATAGCGCAGCTAAGATTAGCGGGAGTTATTCTCTAAATTATACCGTTGTTATAAACGCCATCATTAAATTAATAATTCTTGAACTTATTGATACGAAAAAATTATTAATCTATATTTGAATTAAACTATTCAACGACATGAAACAACTTCTAACAATTGGTTTTTTACTTATCTCTATTGTCGGTCTATCTCAAAGTAGTGCAGTGAATTTTTTATTAATTAAGCCCTGTTCGGCATAGCGTCTCGCTATGTCGTTGTGATATAAGGTCTCTGGCCTGATATGTTCAGCGAACCGCAACACATCCTTAAGCGGTTTTTCATAAACATTTTAATAGACGTTCTGGAATTGCTTGCGTTGCTAATCATGAGATTCCTGATCTCCGCTTTGCTGTATCAGGAATGGCTCCTTGCAGTTGAGTGAGTATTTCGCAAGGATAATAGATTTGGCCTCTTTTCAAATTGCTTTCGTTTTACAGTAAGATTTTGAATGACCGAGAAGCTTCGTACTCTGTACGAAGATCACTCGGCCGCACTTAATCTTAAGAAAAATAAGGAAGTGATTTTAAAAGCAGTCTTGATTTTCTTTGCTTACTTTCTTGTATCAAGGCAAGAATAGTAAGTCGGGTTTGTGCGGATAGCTCAATTAATATAAGTAATCGGTTAGAATGGCTTTTCGAGAACCATCAATCCAATTTGTTTGTTGTTATACTATACAAAACAATAAACATGAGTGAACTTATTAATAATTCCGACGAACGGAAAAAAACATTAAAAGGACTGATTCTTAAGCTACATCAAGGCGACTCTGAAGAAGAGGTGAGGGAACAGCTAATGGAAAGCTTGAGTAATATTCCTTACGGCGAGGTGGTTGAGGTAGAGCAAGAGTTGATTAGTGAAGGATTGCCCGAGGAGGAAGTGTTGCGCTTATGCGATGCACATTCCAAAGTACTGGAAGGAAAGGTTGACCTTTCAGGTGCAAAAGCGGTTCCTGATGGACATCCGGTGGATGTGATGAGAAAGGAGAATGAAGAGCTAAAGAAATCGACTGCCGAAATAGCTAAATTACTGGCAGAGGTGAAAGAAAATCCTACCGAAGACATAACTCCAAGAGTAATGAAGTTGCGCGGATTATTCAATGGTCTTTATGACGTTGACAAACATTACCAGCGAAAGGAGTATTTGTTGTTTCCGTATTTGGAGACCCAAGGTGTAACCGGACCACCCAAAGTAATGTGGGGTAAGCACGATGAGATTCGTGAATTGATTAAAGGAAGTATTGAGATTTTACTGACGGATGGAATAAGTGCTGAGGAACTAGTGGCGTCTGCTGAACTGGTGTTAATGCCGGCTATTCAAGGTGTAAACGAAATGGTTCCGAAGGAAGAGGAAATTTTGTTTCCAATGTCGCTTGATAAATTAACCGATGCCGATTGGTACGAAATAAGTAAGCAATCGCTGGAAATTGGCTATTGCTTGTATGATCCACAGGTTGAATGGAAACCTGAATGGGCTAAAGACGAATCGATTAATGATGCGCAAAAAGTAGGTGGTCAAATTCAATTACCTTCAGGTGGCTTTTCTGTAGAGGAGTTACTGGCGATTATGAACACGCTTCCCCTAGACATGACTTTTGTTGATAAGGATGACAAAGTGAAATATTTTTCCCAGGGAGCAGAACGGATTTTCCAAAGAAACAGAGCCATCTTAAATAGAGATGTACGCCTGTGTCACCCACCTGCAAGCGCCCATATTGTTGAGAAAATTGTAGAGGATTTTAAAAGTGGTAAAGAGTCGCGTGCGCCATTCTGGATTAATATGGGTGGGAAGATGATTTACATTGAATACTTTGCTTTGCGTAATGAAAAGGGAGAGTACATGGGAACCCTTGAAGTATCGCACAACGTAAATGTATATAGAGAATTGGAAGGAGAACAACGCATTTTATCTTACAAGGAATAGCTATGGAGAACGAGAAATTAATAATCACGCCGAAAACTAAAATTCTTCAATTAATAGAAGCATACCCGCCATTGGAAGATGTTTTAATTGGTATTGTTCCGGCATTTAAAAAATTGAAGAATCCCGTATTAAGAAAGACCGTAGCCAAAATTGCGACTATCCAGCAGGCCGCTGCAATTGGTAATGTGGATGTTGGAGATTTGATTAACCAGCTTCGTAAAGAGGTTGGTCAGGAATTATTTATTGACGAAAATAAAAGTATGTATACAACAGAGAAGCCAGATTGGTACAACAAAGCATTAATTGCCAAAGAACTAGATGCACGTGAAATGCTAGCCGCAGGTGAACATCCGGTTGCGCAGGTTATAGCTGATTTAAAACAGTTGGAGGGTAAGTCTATTTTTAAGCTAACAGTTCCATTTTTACCTGCTCCTTTAATTGATAAGGCAACAAGTCTTGAGTTTGCGCATTGGGTAGTAAAGGAAGCTGATGATTTGTTTAATATCTATTTTGCAAAAGGGTAGCATTTAGCTGCTCATAGTATAAAAAAAGAGCTGATAGATTCAATCTTATCAGCTCTTTTTCGTTTCTCATTATTGTAATTAATAGTGCTTAAGATTAGCGATAACCTAGTGTTTAATAAACTGTTTGGTTTCAATGCCATCATTCGAATATATTCGAATGAAATAGGTTCCTGGCACAAGGTCATCAATTTCAATACTTACTATTCTATCCTTAACCTGCTTCTCTTTAATTACTGCGCCAATTACACTCAATACTTCTATTCGCGATATTTGTGTTGATGCCTGAATATTTAAAATGGCATTTGCCGGATTTGGGTAAATCTCCACAAATGTTTCATTAAATACATGTTCAACATCTACCAATAATCCTGAACTATTAGCAGTAGATAAAATCCAAAGTTCAGGATCGAAAACCACAGAGTCTACTACAAATGGAAGGTTTACGCTAAAGGTCTGTCCGGTAAATACATGATCAAGTCGTAATACAGAATCCATACCCTGGCCTGAAACATAAACAGGTAATGGCATTTCAAAGAATGGTACCGAATTAGGCATCGATGAAATCTGGTTGATACTGATGTCGATGGTATTGCCATTTACAACCGATGAAAGCATATAACTTGGATATCCCTCGCCATAAAACCAATCGTTAAAAAACTCTGTAAGACTAATGCCGCTTTGTGCTTCGAGGTGCGCTTGTAGATTTTCAGTATGCGCATATGAAAATGCTAAATTAGGATCGCTCAAATAATTGTTGATAGCCATGTAAAAGTCATCATCGCCTATTACCCAGCGTAGCATGTGCAACAACATCGAGCCTTTGGCATAGCTTAGTCTGCCGCTAAAAATTCTACCAACACTTGTGGTGTCATCCACCCAAACCGAACCGCCTGGTTGGTCGGTAATAGTCATGATTTGTCCTTCTTTCCAGTTCATCCAGTCTTGCTCCGATCCCAGGTACTCATTGGTAATTCCAGTTAAGTAGGTAGCAAAGCCTTCGTTAAGCCAAATGTCTTCCCAACTACCGCAAGTTACTTTATCACCAAACCATTGGTGTGCCAGCTCATGTGCCTGCAATCCATATGAAAAACCACCCATAAAACTCATGGTCTGGTGTTCCATGCCGCCACCCCAGCCAAACTGAGCATGCCCGTATTTCTCGTCGGCAAATGGGTAAATGCCAAACAGGTTATTGAACAATTGCATGATCTCAATTATATTCGATGTTTGCGATTGCGCGTTTGTTAGGTCTTCCGGGTAAACATAGTTAAGTACTTCAATGGCGCTCGCATTTGGAACCGGTACAAAGTCTGAATACACGGCATAGTCGGTAACCGCTATTGCTATTAAGTAAGCGGGTATCGGGTACCTGTGTTTCCAGTGATAAGTTTTGGCTGTGCCATTGAGCGTTTCACTTATCAAAACACCATTAGATGCAGCTCTGTACAATTCAGGAGTAGTTATGAAAATATCAATTGAATCAATTTTATCATTGAGGTCTTGTTTACACGGCCACCATTCTTTGGCACCATATGGTTCTGACAGGGTCCATAACACTGGCGTGCCATTATGATCGCCATTGGCAAATGAGCCAAAACCACTACCTGATGGTGTACCTTGATACTCAATTTTTAAACTGTCGAGCTGTCCCTGCATCAAAGATGTTGGGAAGTTAATCACCAATATGTCTCCGCTTAACTGACTGTAGTTAAGAGATTGTGAGCCATAGCATACATTGTTAATGTTAAGGTTGCCGGATAAATCAAAATACATTTGATTAAAATTACTAACCAAAGGAACAAAGTATGATGTAATCACTCCACTTATGTACAACTGACCGGGATCAACCATCCATTCCAATCTATGATATTTTAAATCATAGTTTTGAGTTAGCGGGTTTGGTAAGAATTTCATCTTAGCCTGATTGTGCTTTTGCTCCATTTCAACCAATGCATGCATGTCTTTGCAAATAAAGTGCTCGTGCTGCGCAAAAATTCCAGCAGAGATGAAGACTGCGAGAATGGACAATAAAAGTTTACGATTCATATGAGTGTGGTAGTTATGTGGTGGTTTGTTATTCATCAGCCGTTTCATCTGCATACCATCCGGCATACATTGCATATGAGTTGGCTATTCTATTTATTTCGCCTTCTAATAATTCAGGACTTAAACTTTTTATTTTTTTAGCTGGTGCTCCGGCATAAACGCTCCCCGACTCAACCAAAGTTCCTTTGGTTACCACTGCGCCAGCAGCAATAATCGCGTTGCTCTCAATTACAACATTATCTAAAATGATTGCACCCATGCCAATTAATACGTTGTTGTGTATGGTACACCCATGAACAACTGCATTGTGCGCTATGGAAACATTATCGCCTATATTGGTTGGCGATTTTTTATAAGTAGCATGAATCGTCGCATTGTCCTGAATGTTCACATTGTTCCCAATTGTGATTGTGTGAACATCGCCGCGAAGCACAGCGCTATACCACACGCTGCAGTCGTCGCCCATGGTTACTTTTCCAATAATAGCGGCTGTTTCCGCTAGAAAGCAGTTTTTTCCAAATTTCGGTTTTATTCCTTGAAGTTCTCTAATTAAAGCCATCACGTAAAAATTTTGTGTAAAAGTAAGGATTTAATTTATTGTCGGATAAGTTGTAATACATTCAACTATCTGTAAATAAATATTTGAACTCAGACATCCCATGAACTGCCGTTGCCGTCTAAGGCACGAACTGATCAAATAAACTAATTTTAAGCGGTAAGACTATGAGAACTATTCTATTTATCATCCTTTTAACAACTCTGTCAATTACTCTTGGTGCACAGAATATTTACATTCCCGATGCTAATTTCAAACAAGCACTCATTGATTTAGGCATGGACTATAATAATGATGCTGAGATCAGTTTTACTGAGGCATCTGGTAAAACACAAATTTCGGTTGATAATAAGGGTATTCATGATATAACAGGCATTGAGGCATTTGATGATTTAGAAACATTAAGCATTGAAGATAACCTGATTTCCAATGTGGATCTATCTTCAAATCAATACTTGAGGATTTTAAAATGTACGAATAATATGATTGATACTTTAGATATGACAAGTAACACGGGCCTTACTCATCTGACCTGCAATAATAACAATCTAAAGCATATCGACGTTTCGGGCTGCACCTTATTAGATTGGTTAATATGCAAAGAAAATTTACTGGACTCTTTAGCTATTTCAAGTAATACAAATCTTAATATATTAAGCTGTTCAGATAATAACCTTACGCATCTTGATCTATCTGCTAATATAAACCTTAGCATGTTATCCTGTGCAAATAATCAATTAACAAATCTGAATGTAAGCACTAATGTTTTACTAGAAATGATTTCTTGCAATTATAATGAACTTACAAGTTTGGATCTGTCAAACAATGACTCATTAACTTCATTGAATTGTTTGCATAACGATATTGATAGTATTGATTTAACAGGGCTTCCTATGTTGGATTTTGTAAATATTGGGTATAATAATCTATCCTCATTAGATGTTTCAGGTAACCCAAATCTATTCTATCTCGACTTTACCTATAATCCTCTAAGTAGCATTGATCTTTCTGCTAATAACAAGCTGGAAGCCCTTTTGTGTGGGAAATGTAATTTTACAGAAATTGATGTTTCTAATCTTACTGAACTCCAATATTTGACCTGTAATGGTAATGAGCTGACGTCAATTGACGTGCGTGCAAATACAAAGCTCATCTCACTTCAAATAGGAATATCAAGCTGTAGCGCAAACCCATTGACTACTTTGGATGTTTCACAAAACCCCTTGTTGGAAATCTTTCGAATTGGTCGCATTCCGACTCTAACTGAAGTTTGCGTGTGGACAATGCCATTTCCTCCGCCACAGATTTTCGATTTCGATACAATTGATAGTCCTAATATTTATTTTACCACCGATTGCGTTTTTGGCGTTGATGAAGAGGAAACTTTGCTCGAAGCAACAGTTTATCCAAACCCAACAGATGGTTTGCTTAATTTCAAATACAATGAGAAGATAGCAATGCAGTTGTTTATTCATGCAGCAGACGGAACATTAGTTTACGAAAATCTGGACTTTAATAGTAATGTATTATCTATTGCACATTTACCAAGCGGTGTGTATTATATCGAAACCCGTGGCACCAAAAAAATCAAGACTCAGAAAGTAGTAAAGCTTTGAAGTCATTGATCCTATTAAATCGGTGCTGATTTTTACTGAAGGATGATCAGAGCGTTTAGAAATCTTTAATAAGAGCTCTGCTTCATGAAATCAGGATTTACGCTTTGTGTTTTATGAAAGCCTAAATCAGAATTAATACTAGATGTGAAAAATGGATTTTTTTTTACCAGCAAAACATTTTCTTGATTAAGGTTTAATACGCTGAATTGAACATAAATAAGGGCGTAAAATTGCTTGAAAATCCTCATTTTTGCTTTTTTTTTTATTTTTTTTATTTCGGAATTCAGCGACTGGTAAGTGATTCAGATATTTTGTTTAATAAAAAGGCATAAAAAAATGAATTTATAAGAATAAAGTTATCTTTGTACGGAATATTAATTTTTAATTTGTTACAATGAAAAAAGGAACTGTAAAATTCTTCAATAATGCTAAAGGATTTGGATTCATCACACCTGATGATGGTACAAAAGATGTATTTGTTCACAAGAATGATTTAGTTGAGGAAATAGCTGAAGGCGATAAAGTAAGCTATGATGTAAAAGAAGGACAAAAAGGTTTGAACGCTGTTGACGTTCAAGTATTATAAGATATATTCTTAAACTTTTTAAAGCATTACTAAAGCCTATCAATTTGATAGGCTTTTTTTTATGCTTATTTTTTCGATTGGAATAACTTGCCCCATATAGTTGTTGAGGCACCTCCATTAATAACTACTCAAGCATAATAAAAGATAGTGCATTAATCCAGAGCGGCAACTTTCATTTCGCACCATCCGTGGACAAGCCGTCGCTCGCGGCGATCATAGTCGGCGCTAATTTATGTTCGTAAATTAAAATAGCTCAATTACCTCTATGTAATAATAAATATATGTTCTGAATCGCTGCACAGCAATGGCATCAGGCTATGAGCCAAAAAACAAGGTGAAATGACTGTTGAAAATTGTTTTCTGTTTGAGCTCTTTGAGGAACGATAAGGGTGGGTTTAAAACAATTTAAGTCATCACCGTAGCTTTTTTGAGTGAAGAGTGTGCAGCCTTGACCTTTATTGCTTCGTTTTTGCGATCAAGCGAAAAATTGGAGCGTAGCGGAAAACGTGAATTCCATTGAAACTATAATTTAGATGAACAAATAAAGTCGGGTTTGGGCGAAGCGCCAAGATGATTTGGAACTGCATGTTAGAACTTATTTCTAATTAACACTTTTGAATTGATACTTCTACCTTACGTATAATCCCCAAAAATTTGTATTTTCAGCTGCTATTAAACTATATGGGCAGCTTTCTAAAAACATCACTTCGACAACTGAAACCAGTTGAAATAGTATTTTCTATTTACTTATCACTCACTGCTATCGTGCTGGTAATCTTTAATGCTGAAATAGCAAATTGGTATGTAGGTATTGGTATTCGAATCTTGATTGCACTTTTATACGCTTTGCTTTTTATACCGAAGAAGTCGAACATTTCAAAAGTAGTCCGGCTATTTCTTCCATTTTTATTTATTGGCTATTTCTATTCAGAAACCGACAGCTTTAATAACTTGCTATTTGCCTCGTATTTTGACAGCATAATTGCCCAAACGGAATTTTGGATGTGGAACTTTCAGCCTTCAGTTGAGTTTGCCAAATTATTTAATAGTTCCGTTTTTTCTGAGCTCATGTTCTTTGGCTATTTTTCCTATTACCTATTGGTGTTCCTATTGCCTCTGTTTGTATATTTTAAAGTAAGTTCAAGGGAAGGAGAAAGGTTTTCGTTTATTATTTTGTTTTCTTTCTTAATCTATTATTTATTATTCTCAGTATTCCCGGTAGCTGGTCCACAGTTTTATCTGGTAGCGGCAATAGATGTTCCCAATGGTTATTTATTTGAACCACTAATGCGATACATTCAATCAATAGGTGAAAGACCTACCGGGGCACTTCCGAGTTCACATGTTAGCATTTGTTTAATGCTATTATGGCAATGCAGAAAATACCTGCCTCGATTTTTAGTTGTCGTTATTCCAGTGTCAATATTAATGGTATTCTCTACAGTATATATAGGGGCTCATTATGCGCTCGATGTTCTTGCCGCATTTATTGTTACACCTTTTTTATATATCATCTCCAATACCGTCTACAATAAACTGCAATTAATCACAGCCAAACAGATAAGCTATGAGTATCAGAATTAAAGAGGTAAATAGTAGAAGTGAGTTGCGCACGTTTATTCGTCTCCCTGCAATTATTCATAAGGACCATACGAATTGGGTGCCGCCAGTTTATATGGATGAACGCACCTACTTCAATCCAAAGAAGAATCATGCCTTTCATTATTCCGATACGTGTTTGTTATTGGCTTATAAAGGCAATGAAGCTGTTGGCAGGGTAATGGGTATCATTAATCATAAATATAATAATGAGCATGAATTAAAGGAGGGGCGTTTTGTATTTCTTGAAACTTATAATGATTTTAAGGTAGCTCAAAAATTACTAGTTGGCATTGAGGATTGGGCAAGAGCTAAAGGAATGGATAAATTGGTTGGCCCGCTTGGTTTTTCTGAGAAAGATCCGCAAGGATTGCTTGTTGAGGGTTTTGAGTTTACACCAGTTATTGCAACCAACTATAACTTTAAGTTTATGGTTGATTTTGTTGAAAACGCTGGCTTCTCAAAAAAGGTAGATTGCGTGGTTTATAAACTTGATGTGCCAAAAGAGATTCCTGAGTTTTACAAACGTATTAGTGAGCGAGCTTTGCGAAATAATCCAAACTTGCGTGTAGTTCCTTTTAAGAATAAGTTGCAGCTGAAACCATATATTAAACCGGTTTTTCAGTTGGTGAACGAAACATTTAAAGATATTTATGCTTTTACACCACTTGAAGATAAAGAGATGAATGAGCTTGCTGGTAGGTATCTGCCAGTGTTGGATCCGCGATTTGTGAAAGTAATTGAGGATGGAAAGCATAAGGTCGTCGCCTTTGTTCTCTCTATGCCCAATATCTCAGAAGGGGTGCGTAAGTGCAAAGGGCGCGTGCTCCCGTTTGGCATTTTTCAGATTATGAAAGCGCAGAAGAAAACCAAACAGCTCGATCTGCTACTTGGTGCTGTTCATCCGGATTACCGAAACTCAGGGCTAGATGCAGTTTTAGGTACTACATTATTTTATGAAGCTAAAAAAGCAGGTGTTGAGTTTTTTGATAGTCACCTTGAATTGGAAACCAACCTAAGGGTGCGGGCAGAGAATGAAAAACTTGGAGGGAAAGTTTACAAGCGATTTCGCATTTTTCAGAAAGGATTATAGCTTTAGTATTGGTGAGGTTGGTTAAGGTTTTCATATCAAATAGCATTAATGTTTAGTCGACTTATTTGAATGAATAAAGATTGTATTACCTTTATGTTAGAATTGTAATGTCGACAAAAGTTAGGGGTCGTAAAAAATTAAAAATTGAAATCATGGCAAAATCACAGGACGCTAAAAAGAATGTAAAAAAGGAAGCGACAAAAACTCCAAAAGAAAAAAAAGCTGAAAAGCGCGCAAAAAAGCAAGCGAAAGGCTAGTGGGTTTTTATAACTGATAGCAATTACTAAAACAGGTTTTAAAAATAAAAATCAAAAGCAATTCCCTTCTTGAGAAATCATGAAGGGTTTTTTATTTTATGAATGTCAGGCTTCTTGTTTTTAGCAGCCTTTCTGGTTTAGTTTGGCAGCTCATGTGGTAAATTCTGCGTTTTATTTAAATATTGTTGTCGGCTTGCAAAATCTCAATTATAGGAGTGAATTATTATCTAAGTATTTGAGATAGTGTTACGTTCAAGCATGGGTGTTGTAAGATTGCAATTAATAGTAATAAAGCAATATATATGGATAATTTAATATAGAATTAATATAAATAAATTGTAGTGTGTGTAAGTTGTACATTTGGAGTTGTTTAGGGCTAAAAGTGTTAAGTAGCATTTTTTACAAATTTTTGAGATAATTACGCACCAGTTAGTATAAAGTATTTAATTTTGAAGTCTAATTTATGATTGTATGACATTGGCAATACATTACATATTATTAAGAACAACCCTCACTAAATTCCTTTAGAAATCATACGAATATTATGACACAAAAAACAAGCGTTATCGAGCTAGAACAGGTAGTAATCAGGTTTTCTGGTGATTCTGGCGACGGAATGCAGCTTACGGGCACATTGTTTTCTGATACATCTGCTCTCTTAGGAAACGATGTAGCTACATTTCCCGATTATCCTGCAGAGATTAGGGCACCACAGGGAACTGTTGGTGGTGTTTCTGGTTTTCAAGTACATTTTGGGCACAGTAAGGTAAATACACCTGGAGACTATGCTGATGTTTTAGTTGCTATGAATCCGGCAGCTCTTAAAGCATCGTCGAAATGGACCAAACAAGGAGGAACCATTATTGTAGATATCGATAACTTTACGGAAAAGAACTTGCGTAAAGCTGGCTATCTAACCAACGATCCAATTGCGGAAGATAAACTTACTGATTTTAATATTATCGAAGCGCCAATTTCAAATCTTACTAAGGAGAGTTTGAAAGATCTGGGACTTGACAATAAGAGTATTCTTCGAAGTAAGAATATGTTCTCGCTTGGTATGGTGTTTTGGTTGTTTAATCGCCCAATGGATCATTCTGAAAATTTCTTTGAGAAAAAATTTAGAAAAAACCAGTTGGTGGTTGATGCAAACAAAAGAGTACTTCATGCGGGATATAATTACGCTGAAACAATAGAAGCGCTAACTCCATCATATAAAGTTAATCCGGCTCCAATACCTAAAGGACGATACAGAACGATAAGCGGTAACGTTGCTTCTGCCTGGGGATTAATTGCTGCTGCAGAAAAGGCTAACCTTCCATTGTTCCTTGGTTCATATCCAATTACTCCGGCAACAGAAATTCTACAAGCCTTAGCTGAGCGAAAGGATCTTGGCGTAAAAGTATTTCAAGCTGAAGATGAGATTGCTGGTATTTGTACCTCTATTGGTGCCAGTTTCGCAGGAAATCTTGCTGCCACTTCAACCTCAGGTCCTGGATTAGCATTAAAGTCTGAAGCTATTGGTTTAGCAGTTATTACAGAGCTTCCATTGGTTATTGTGAATGTTCAGCGTGGGGGGCCATCAACGGGCTTGCCTACTAAAACTGAACAGTCTGACTTAATGCAGGCTCTTTATGGCCGAAACGGCGAAAGCCCTGTTGCTATTGTAGCAGCAAGCACACCAAGCAATTGTTTCGATTGGTCGTTCGAAGCATCAAGAATTGCATTGGAACACATGACTCCAGTTATTTGCTTAACCGATGGTTTCTTAGCAAATGGATCGGAGCCATTCCATATTCCTAAAATGGCAGATATGCCATCTATAACGCATAAAATTACTCCGAACGACGGACGTGATTATATGCCATATGCGCGTGACGCAGAGAAGTTAGTTCGTGAATGGGCGATACCAGGAACACCTGGACAAGAGCACCGAATTGGTGGCCTTGAGAAAATGGAAAATACGGGTACCGTTTCTTACGTTCCGGAAAATCACCAGGTAATGAGTGATATCCGTGAGGATAAGATTAAAAATATTGCGAATTTTATTCCTGAGCAAACCATTGAAGGCGATCAAGAAGGCGAATTGCTTGTGATTGGTTGGGGAGGAACTTATGGTCACCTCACATCAGCTGTTCATCAGCTAAGAGCTGAAGGATACAACATTAGTTTGGCTCACTTTAATTATATCAACCCATTACCAAAGAATACTGCTGATGTGTTTGGAAGGTTTAAGAAAAGAGTTGTTTGTGAAATTAACCTCGGCCAATTTGCAAGTTATTTACGTATCAAGCATCAAAAGTTCGATTATAAACAAATAAATAAAGTGCAAGGACTACCATTTACTGTTCAGGAGTTAAAAGAAGGTTTTATTAAAATTTTGGAGGAGAAATAATCATGGAAGGACTACAGATGTTAACTCCGAAGGACTTTAAAAGTGATCAGGAAGTTAGATGGTGCCCGGGTTGTGGTGATCATGCTGTTTTAAATTCTGTTCAAAAAGCGATGGCTGCATTGAATATTCCAAAAGAGCAGTTTGCTGTAATTTCTGGAATTGGATGTTCGTCACGTTTCCCATATTACATGAATACTTATGGTTTTCATAGTATCCATGGTAGAGCCGGAGCAATTGCCTCTGGTGTAAAGGTTGCTAATCCGGATTTATGCGTGTGGCAAATAACCGGTGATGGTGATGCACTTGCTATCGGTGGTAATCACTTTATTCATGAAATAAGAAGAAATGTTGACCTGAATCTTATCCTGTTTAATAACGAGATTTATGGATTAACAAAAGGACAATATTCGCCTACTTCTAAAGAAGGTGCCGTTACTAAAACATCACCATTCGGAACAGTAGAACATCCTTTTAAGCCTGGTGAGTTAGTAATTGGAGCACAGGGTAAATTCTTTGCGCGTTCAATAGACGGTAACCTTAAAATGACTACTGAGATTTTAATTGAAGCCGCTAAATTTAAAGGTACATCCGTTGTTGAAGTAATGCAAAACTGTGTTATTTATAATGATAAGTTTTATGCTGATGTAACCGATCGTCAGGAGAAGGAAAACAGACAGCTTTTCGTTCATCACGGAGAGAAGATGATTTTCGGAAAAGACAAGAATAAGGGAATTGTGCCGGACGGTTTAGGCCTGAAGGTAGTTACCATTGGAGAGGATGGTTATACCATGGACGATATTCTTGTGCATGATGCACACAATCCAAGTCCGTTTATTCACATGATGCTTGTTAATATGAGCTATCCAGAATCACCGGTTGTTTTTGGTGTAATTAGAGCTGTTGCCGATTCTACATATGATGCAAAAGTTGTTAAACAACTGGAAGATGTTCAGGCTGAATCAAAGATTAAAAATATGGACGATTTGATGAATAGCGGAAACGTTTGGACCGTGGATTAAAAAAGAGAAAGGCCTTTAATAAAAGGCCACATCTGATGATATACTTGCAAAACCATTTCAGAAATAGTCTGGAGTGGTTTTGTGCTTTTTAGAAGCTTTGGCGAATGTGGTGTGATTTTTTAGCCCGCTTTAAGTTAAGGTGAGCAACCAACTTTCAACTAGTTTCAGGTTTTTGTTGAAATCAAACTTTTCGTTGGCTATCTTAAAACCTGCGGCACCCATGACATCTATTGCTGCTCTGTTAGCGTTTAATGCTTCTATTGATTCCGCAAGTGCTTTAGTGTTGTTTGGATCAATAAGAAAACCGTTAAGCTTGTGTTGAATCAACTCGGGGTTTGAGCTTAAATCGAATCCAATCAGTGGTTTTTTATACAGCATGGCTTCTGCTAAAACATAACCAAAGCCTTCCCAAAACGAAGTAAGTACAAATATGTCGATGGATTGCAGGAATGGTCTGATGTCTTTCTGGAAACCAAGGAAAACAACTTGCTCTTCGACTTGCAGTTCCTTGCACTGTTGTTCCAACTCTTTTCTCATGGGACCATCTCCAGCGATAAGCATTTTAAAGTCAACATTATTTGACTTTAATAAGCTGGCCAATTGAATTAGTGCTTTCTGGTTTTTTTGTTCAACCAAGCGACCTGCATTCCCAATAATTAGCTCATTATTCTCTCGTTGGTAGATTGGCGCATTTTTATTGTCAATAAATTCGTTTATTCTAAGACCGTTGTAGATGACTTGGATTTTATCAGGATTGAATAGCTTTGGGTTTTTTTCGTTTATTGTTGCTTTGGTCGCCTCTGAGTTGGCTAGAATATTGGTTATGATTTTAGCGAATAAATACCTGTTCAGCCAGGTGTTTTTTATAGGAATGGCGCTCCCTCTTCTGTATATTATATTGTTGAAACCAGCTCGTTTAGCAGCAATTCCTGCTGCTTTTACATCTGCTGATAAATTCATTAATATCGTAGAAGCTCCAGTTTGTTTAAGCAACATGCAAAGCTTCCTTATCTTTATTGGATTTACGAACGAAAGATTTGAAATGCTTACAGCCTGTAAGTTTACTCTGGCTTGTTTTAAGCGAAGTCGAAGTTCACTTTTTTTGTGGCAAAACACGGTTACCGTCCAACCCGCTTCGGACAGTGACTTTGCAACATCGAAATGCCATTTTTCGCCACCACCCCATGCTATGGTGCTATTGAATAAAACAATGTTTTTGTTTGGTGTAGTCATGCCTAATTGTGCTTCTCAGTTTTCCACATTTCACGAAGTTTAATGTGTCGCAGAAAAATGGCGTACATAGACAAATGATGAATAACAAAACCATAATAGCCATCTAAAAACCCGAAACGGATTATGTAGCCTTTTATAAAGCGTGCCAATGGTTTAATTAATATTTTGAGTAGGTTGGTTTTCTTGCCTTTCTTAAATCGAGCTTGTGCCGCCAACTCCGAAAATTTATTTATTTGTTTAAGATGATCATCTACAGAATAAAACGAATAGTGTAGTAAGTCACCCTTTAAATGTGCTTGATTAGAACCCGCTGATAGTTCATACTTGTCGTGTGGATTCTCTCCCGTCCAGGCTCCTTTGCGGCTATCCCATAAACGTAATTTCTTGTCAGGGTACCATCCACCATGTTTCACCCACTTACCGCAATAGTTGGTCAGCCGGTTAAACGAATAACCATCCGCATTCCAGTCTTCTTTAACCTTAAGTATTGAGGTCGCCAATTCATCAGTTAGCACTTCGTCAGCATCAAGCGATAGGATGTGAGGGAATTTAGCCTGGGATATGGCCCAGTTTTTTTGCTCAATATGCCCATCAAATTCGTGCTGAATAAATCTGACATTTAACGATTTGCAAATTTCTTGAGTTTTGTCGGTAGAGAAGGAATCAACAACTACAATGTCATCAGCAACCTTTAAAGCTGCATTAATGCAGCGTTTAATGTTCCGCTCCTCGTTAAAGGTTATTATAACTGCTGATAGCTGGGGCATTGCTCTGTTGTCTTCTTCTGAATTATTCGTAAATATAAACTCTTTTTACACGCTTAGAAATTCCTGTCATTATTTCGTAAGGAATGGTTTTTAAGGTGGAAGCCATTTCTGTAAGTGGAATTTGTGCTCCAAATATAATCACTTCGTCTCCTTCGCTGGCTGCCAGATCGCTAATGTCAATCATGCACATATCCATGCAAATATTACCAATTATTGGAACCTTCTTGTTATTGATCCACACTTTTCCAACACCGTTACTAAGCGCACGACTAAGTCCGTCGGAGTATCCAATGGGAACAATTGCTATTCTTGAATCACGCTCGGTTACACCACGTCGGCTATAACCAATTGTTTCGCCTTTCCGAATATGTTTGATTTGCGAAATCTTACTTTTGAGTGTACTCACATTCGTAAGCTTATTTCCTGCATGACTGATACCATAGAGTCCGATACCCAGACGTACCATGTCTAACTGATAATTTGGGAAACGTTCGACACCGGCAGAATTTAGCAGGTGACGGTATATTTTGTATTTGAATTGCTCCTGGATTTGCTTGCTCATGCCATCAAATTTGGCGAATTGCTTTTCTGTAAAGCCATCGTGAACAGCATCATCGCTGGCAGCCAAATGCGAGAATATTGAGCTAACGCGCAGGTAATTCATATTCTTTAGTTCCTCAATTAATTTAGGAAGGTCGCTTTCTTCAAAGCCAAGACGATTCATACCAGTTTCCATTTTTAAATGAACAGGGTACAGGTCAATGCCAAAACGCTTAACAGCTTCACTAAAGAAATTTAATGTTCTGAATGAATAGATCTCAGGTTCCAGGTTGTACTCGATCATCGACTCGAAGCTCTGCTCTTCCGGATTCATTACCAAAATAGGAATTGAAATGCCCGCCTTTCGGAGTGCAACCCCTTCATCGGCAAATGCTACTCCCAGATAATCGACTTTATTATACTGAAGGATGTTGGCTATTTCGTAAGTGCCGCTTCCATAGGAGAACGCCTTTACCATGATCATTACTTTGGTTTCAGGCTTTAGCAAAGATTTAAAATAATTCAGATTATTGACAATCCCGTTTAAATTAATCTCCAAAACTGTTCGGTGCGCTTTGTGTTGCAAACTATTTGAGATGCGTTCAAACTCAAAGGTTCTGGAACCTTTGAGCAAAATAGCCTCATCTTTAAAACCTTCTTTGTTTAACTTCTCAAGAAACTCGTTGGTTGTTTTAAAGCTCGATGTTTCTGTTTTAAAGAAATTCATGTTGCGACTAATGGCCTCACCAATGCCAATTACACGGGTAATGTTTTTTCCATGTACCAGATCAGATACTTCTTTGTACAGCCCGGTTTCATCTTTACCACTTTGCAGTATGTCGCTTATTATTAGTGTCTTTTTTTTATGCTGATGTTGTTGATTTAAAAAATCGAGGGCGATACTAAGCGAACCAAGGTCAGAGTTATAACTGTCATTAATGATGGTACAATCGTTTATGCCTTCTTTTAGTTCCAGACGCATGGCAATAGGTGCCAGGTCTTTCATCTTATTACTAATGCTTTCATTATCCAACGACAAAAGCAGTAGTGCCCAGCAATGGATTGCATTTTCTATCGAGGCTTCATCTATAAACGGAATGTCAATGCTAATTTCTTTGTTTTGATATTTTGCATAAAGCTTCGAATGTCCATCTTGCTTCTCAATTCGTGATATGAACAAATCTGATGGGAACTTACGCGACCAACAAAATAGTTTTGTGTTATCGAAATTGTAATTAGATCGTATTTGGCTTTCAATTAAACTGTAGTCGCGACTGTAAATAAGTATGTCGCAGCTTTCAAACAGCTTTAGCTTTTCCGATATTTTGTGCTTGTAATCAATAAAGTTTGCTTGATGTGGTTCGCCAATATTTGAAAAGATGCCTATGGTTGGAGCAATTATCGATTTAAGTTTCTGCATCTCTCCGGCCTGAGAAATACCTGCCTCAAATATCGCCAGTTCATGTTCCTCTTCCATCATCCAAACAGATAGCGGTACTCCTATTTGGGAGTTGTAACTCTTCGGACTACGAATGGTTTTCTTCTCATCTTCAAGTAAATGAAATAGCCATTCCTTAATGATGGTTTTTCCGTTACTACCCGTAATGCCAATTACAGGAATATCGAACTGTTTCCGATGCCAGGCAGCCAATGCTTGCAATGCATCTGTTGTGTTCTGCACAACAGCAAAGTTACATTCCGGAAATTCATCAAAAACTATGTCGCGGTTCGAGATGATAAAATTTCGAATGCCTTTCTGAAACAATTCTTTCAGGTGATGATGACCGTCATGTCGAATTCCTTTTATGGCAAAAAATACTGATTCCTCAGCGTTAAAATACGTTCTACTATCGGTAATTAAATTTGATATAGGAGGATTGGATGTGCCGTGATATTCGCCTTTAATAGCGTTTGATATTTCTTGAAACAGATAAGTAGCCATATCATTTTTTTTGCAAATTTAGTAATGTTCACGGAGTGATAACCGAGAAAATGACTTTTCATTGTAAAACAAACGGAGTTAATTTCTGGTGGCCAGCATGGAAGCTGTAATACAGGGTGGTAGCAATAACTAGATGCTAGCTATCGCGTGATCTAATAATAATTTCAGAGATGCTTAAATTGCAATTGGGTAAAACATAATTAGGAGCTGATGAGCCTGTTGTTTCTGAGATGATAAATCGCTTACAGCTTGTATGCGTTTTTTCGTTTTTACAATAAAGCTCCTTATAGGTTTCTCCGGTGGTTTTATTTAATATGTTATTTTGAAATATAGGACAATTATCCATTTTGGGACATACAAAGTTGTTGCTGGTGTTCGTTTGTTGTTTGCTGTTTGTCATAATTAATTGTCGCATCGCTAACTCTTATCAGTGTTAACCATATTAACAAAAGGCTACTATTGACCTCTCATGGTTGTGCAGGCTGTTACGGTCAGAACTTTAAAAAGTTATAAATAATTGATTAATTTATTTGCTTGTTAAATAACAGCAATTTTTTATAAATTTCCATTCCATTCGTTGAAAAATTGTTCAAGATAGTTTTCCATGAATTTATGTCGTTGTTGAGCCAATTCCTTACCTGATGCGGTGTTCATTCTGTCTTTTAACAAAAGTAACTTTTCGTAGAAGTGATTGATGGTTGGAGCCGTACTTCTTTTGTACTCTTCTTTAGTCATGTGCAGGTTTGGCTCAATCGCCGGATCGTAAAGCAATCGGTTTTTAAATCCACCATAATTAAAGGTTCGGGCAATACCGACCGCACCCATAGCATCTAGTCTGTCAGCATCCTGAATAACATCCAGCTCCGGTGATTTAAAAGTTTGTTCAAGATTGCCTCCTTTAAATGAAACGTGGCTAACAATGTTTTCGATATGATCGATCAGTTGTTTATCCAGATTTAGGGAGCTGAGAAAGGTTCTTGTTTTTAGAGGGCCAATGCTTTCATATCCGTTGTTAAATTTTGAGTCGGCAATGTCGTGCAGCAATGCACCAAGCTCAACAACAAATAAATTAACCTCTTCTTTTGCAGCTATCTGTTTGGCTAGTTTCCATACGCGGTAAATATGCCACCAGTCATGTCCGCCTTCAGCATTAGCAAGTGTAGCTTTTACAAATACGACTGTTTTGTCAATTATGAGTTGCTCTGTCATGATATTTCAAATAGAGCCTAAAGATAACTTATCTGTTTTTTATTTTCTGGCGATACTATTAGCTTTTTGTTTCAATCCTACCATCGGCATGTGACGCGAATCGCCCTTTTTCTCTCGGATGAACGGGTCCCATAACTGGCCATGGCCAGCCACCAAATTCGGTTTCCTGATAATCTTTAAAAGCTTGTTGAATTTCTTCTTTTGTGTTCATAACAAATGGGCCATGCTGCACCACTGGCTCTCCAATTGGCTTTCCCTGAAGAATCAGGATTTTACATTCCTCGTTGCCGCTTGTCAAGGTAATTCCGACCTCGGCATCAATTTGTGCCGAATGATAATATGCGAGCGATTGATTGCCAATTAGAAGTTCATCTCCTTTGTAAAAATATAGTGTTCTATTAATATTTGCGTCGGCTCCTGGAAGTGTCCAGCTTGCATTTGGTTCCATTTGAATATTCCAAATGGCAACTTCATTCTCTTTATTCGCAGCCCAGGAATTAGGTGGTGGAGCCGGTGCAAAGTTGTTTTGGATATTGCCAGCAATTACTTCAATGTTTGTGGTACGACCGTTTTCATCCTTATGCTGATATTTAGGAATAGTATCGGCCCATAGCATTTTAAAATGAGGCTCAACAAATTTGCTTGCCTTTGGCAGGTTCAACCAAATCTGGAATAACTCCATTGGGTTTTCCTTGGTTTCATGAATAAGAGGAAACATTTCCGCATGCAGTAAACCTTTTCCGGCTGTCATCCATTGAACGTCTCCATCTCCATATCTGCCTGCTGCACCCTGCGAGTCGGTATGATCTACCATGCCTTTTCGAACAACCGTAATTGTTTCAAAACCTCGATGTGGATGACCCGGAAAGCCGGGAACCTTTTCGCCATGATACATGCGCCATCCGTCTTTTATTAGAAAGTCTTGCCCTATCTGGCGACCGGCAAGGCTAACTGCCGGTCCCATGTCTTTATTTCCTTTTGGGAAAAAATCTTCATGATGAACGCAAAACAAAAATGGATCGCTTGTTTCCCATTGAAAACCCAAAGGCTTTATTTCTTTGATTGTATCTTTTTTCATGGAAGGTTTGTTGTTAAATGAAAAACCACCTTTGGACGCTAAAACCGCTCCGCTGGTTACTGCTGCTATCTTTTGTAAAAAGCTTCGTCTACTATTCGATTTGGTCATAATTTTTCATTTAAAGGTTTATTTGTTTTGTGCTATGCAGATGATTATGTTCAAACAATCATGATGTTATTTGAGCACGCAAGTAATGGTTATTTCTACATCTTCTGAAACCATGAATGTGCCAGTGTCGGTGCCAACATTGTAATCATAACGGCTAATGGAGAATTGTCCTTCCAGGCTATTGCCTTTTATTGAAAATGGAATTTCAATTTCCTTACTTACTCCATGCATGGTAAGCTTCCCTTTGGTGAGGTATCCTTTTGTTGTTTTTTGAACAGATGTGGAATTAAAACAAATTGATGGATATTTCTCAACATCAAAAAAGTCTTCGTTACGCAAATGATCGTCTCTTTTAGCATTGTTGGTGTTAACCGTATTGGCCATAATGCAAACATCAAAGCTAGCTTGGCTAATTTCAGATGTGTTAAATTTAAGATTACCACTCATACCGGTAAATGTTCCTTCAACTGTTTTAAACTTCATATTGCCAATGGCAAAAGCTACTTTTGATTTACTACTGTCAATACTTTGAGCTTCTGCCATACTAATAATTAGGGCGAGGCAAATACTCATGATGATTCTTACTTTAGTCATATTCATTTTTTATCATGTTTTATGCAATAGAAACAGCGTTTCTGAAAACTGGTTCAAGTGCAAGCGGAACTTAACAGTTTTTAGCATTTCGCTTACTCAATAATTCGATGAAGGAAGGAAAGTGTAGTATTTTGATTAAATGCATGTTGAATTAAAACAAAAATCGATAAGAAGAGTTAAAAACAATTACCTAATGCGTAAGCAGACGCTATAAGTTTTTTATTTTTGAGATTAAATTAAACGCCATCCACTATGAAGAAATTCTTTAAAGTTTTTGCAATTGTTCTTGTCGTGCTATTTGCAGTAATAGCTGTGCTTCCTTTTATCTTTAAAGGTAAAATTGTTGAAACAATAAAAGCTGAGGTAAATAAGAGTGTTCATGCAGAGGTAGATTTTGGAAATATAGATTTGTCCTTGTTCAAGAGCTTTCCTGATTTTTGCATTACCATGCAGAATCTGTCTGTTTCAGGGCTTGATGAGTTTCAGGGCGATACACTACTTTATTTGCCAAACATGGAGTTAGATATTGATTTATTTAAAGTAATGCAGGGTAGCCAAATCTCTGTTAAACGTATTCAGTTAGACGATCCGGTTGTGTTTGTTAAAGTGCTAAAAGATGGTGCTGCTAATTACGACATTGCAGTGGCTGGAGATGAGCCAGCAGTAGAAGAGCTCGATACAACTTCCTCTGATATGGAGTTTAGTTTAAAGCATTTTCAAATCAATCATGGTATCGTTGTGTATGATGATTACACCATGGACATGCTCTTTGCAATGAACGATTTTAGCATGGGATTGCAGGGTGATTTTACAGAAAATACAACCGACCTTAAGCTAAATGGCACGATTGCGGCCGTTGATTTTGTTTACGAAGGTTTGAGTTATTTAACGCAAACTAATGTGGTAATGGATATTAACATGTTTCTCGATCTGGAACAGTTCAAATTCACTTTTAAAGAAAATAGCATTTCATTAAACAGCTTCCCGTTAACATTGGATGGATGGTTGGCAATGCCTTCGGAAGATATTGATATGGATTTGAAGTTTGCATCTCCGGGATCGGAATTCAAACCACTCTTGTCGCTTGTTCCTGCTGTTTATATGAATGATTTTAGCGACTTGCAAGCCTTTGGAAATGTTGCTTTCAACGGATCTGCAAAAGGTTTGTATAGCGAAACAGAAATACCTGGATTCGATTTTAATTTAAAAGTGGATAAGGCCTTTTTTAAATATCCTGACTTGCCAAGATCGGCAGAAAATGTAAATATTGATGTTAAGATTAATAACCCTGGAGGCGACCTTGATAATACTACAATTGATATAAGTAAGTTTCATGTTGACCTGGGCCAGAATCCATTTGATATGAATCTGCTGCTAAAAACCCCAATGTCCGATCCGGCCATTAATGGGCAAATAGACGCAAGAATTGATTTTGCTTCATTAAGGGATGTGATACCGTTAGACGATACCGATATTAAAGGTGTGGTAGATTTTAGTCTGAAATTGATGGGGCAAATGTCAGCCATTGAAAATGAGGAATATCATAAGTTCGCTGCAAACGGAAAAATGAAACTGCAAGACTTCGAAATGACCAGCCCTGATATACCTGACGGTATGTCTATTAGCCAGGCGAATATGAATTTTAGTCCTCAAGAAATTAATCTTACCAACTTTGATGCTACCATTGGTGAGAATGATTTGAGTCTGCAAGGACACATTGAAAATTACCTGCCTTATGCATTTAAAGATAATGAGGTGCTTAAAGGAAGTTTGTCCATAGCTTCAACTTTTTTAGATATCAGCTCTTTAATGGGAGAGGAGGCCGAGGAAGCTGCCGCTACAGCAGAAGATACTGCGGCTTTATCGGTAATTGAAATTCCTAAGAATCTTGATTTGACACTGACCGCGAGTCTGGGGCGAATTGTTTATGGCACGATGAATATTGATCAACTTGAAGGGGTGATTAAATTGAAAAACGGAAAAGCTGATATGGAGAAGGTAACCATGCAAATGCTTGGCGGAAGTATGTTGCTAAACGGATACTACGACTCTTATGATGTTAGTAAGCCGGAGATCGATTTTGGAATTAATATCACAGATTTTGATATTCCTGAAACCTATGCGAGTTTTGTGACTGTTAAAAAGTTGGCGCCAATTGCTAAATACAGTCAGGGTAAAGTCTCAGCCAAGTTAACGATCAATAGCTTGCTAGATCAATCAATGATGCCGTTGCTGGCATCAGTTAATAGCCAAGGTAGATTTACATCAAATAATATTGCCATTAGCAATGCTAAGTTTTTTACCCAGTTGTCAGAAAAATTGATGACCAACTCGCTAAAAAATCCGAAACTTAAGAATGTTGATGTTCAGTATGTCATGCAGGATGGCACTCTTGAGTTAAAACCTTTTACAACCAAGGTTGGAAGTTCTAAAGCGGTAATATCGAGTAAACAGAAAATAGATGGTGGCTTAGATGCGACAATCGCCATGAGTGTTCCAAAATCGAGTATGACATCGTTAACAGATGGCGTGTTGCCAAAAGGGATAGATAAGTTCTTAGGCGATGAGATTAATTTTGATGTTTTGGTAAAGGGTACTTTAAGTGATCCCAAACTTGCCGTTAAACTTGGCGATACCGGAGGTTCGGTAATTGAAGGAGCTAAAGAGCAGGTAAAAGAAGTTGTTACTGCTAAGATTGACGAGCAAAAGGATAAGCTTAAAAATGAGGCTAAAGAAAAGGCCGCAAAGCTAATTGCGGATGCAGAAAAGAAAGCCGAGAAAATTAAAGCTGAAGCACGCAAAACGGCAGAGAAAATTAAAAAGGAAGCAGAGAATCAAGCGCTGAAAGTAGAAAAGGCTGCAGAAAAGAAATCGATTATCGAAAAGAGATTGGCGAAAAAAGCTGCTGATAAGTTAAGAAGTGAAGCTAAAGACAAAGCTGACAGGCTGGTACAGGAAGCAGATGAAAAAGCAGATAAAGTGCTTGAGGATGCTAAAAAACAGGCTGAGAAATTATAATATTGTAGACTTTATTAGGTTACTTAAGCAGTAGCAGAAAAATGTGAACTCTTTTAAATGGTTCGCAGAACAATGAGGAGAATGAATTTATATAATAAGCTGAAATTGCTGGTAGTCTTCAGTCTGGTTTTGTTCCTTTTTAAACCAATGGGTTTAATTGCACAGGAAGACTTTGGTTGTACAGAGATGACTAGCAAAAAGGCCATCAAACTATACGACAAGGCACTTAAGATGCCTCGAACAAAACATAAGGAAAGTACTGCCATGTTACTTGAGGTGCTTGAACTTGAACCTGATTTTGCTGAGCTGCTTTACATCTTAGCAGAGAGTAACTGGAAAAAAGGAATGGCTGGCAGAACAAAGTATTTGCAAACTGCAAAGAATTACTATCTCCGTGTGATTGAAAATTGCGATGCCTTCGATTATTACTTCTCCTATTTTTACGTAGGACAATATCATTATATGCGTGCTCAAGATACTGAGAATGGTATGTTGGATAAAGCAGAATCCGAGCAGGCGACAAAATATTTCCAACTTTTTATTGAAAAGAACGGGAATAGAAATAAGGATGAAAATGAATATGCTCAGAACTCTATCAAGGAAATGAATGAATACCTTGATTTGATGAACAATCCCGTACCGTTTAGTCCGGTGCTTGTTCAAGGTGTTTCTACTAAAACCGACGAGTTTTTACCTATGATAAGCCCTGATGGAGCTTTCCTTTTTTATACACATCGCTTTGATGCGAACGATCGATATACGACTATTCAGAAGCGATTCGAGCACTTTAAAATTAGTCAGCGGGTTGATGGCGAAGGCGAGTTATCTTTCTCCTCAGGCGAGAGTTTGCCCTATCCGTTTAATCAGGGACTAAAGCAGGGAGCAGCAGCAATTACGATAGATAACAACCACATTTTTATGACCATCTGCGAGTTCACCGAATGTCAGGGGCAACCTTATAATAATTGTGATATTTATTCATCTGATTATACCGATGGCGCTTGGTCGGAGTTTAAGAATCTTGGGCCAAATGTTAATGGTAAATGTACCTGGGAAAGTCAGCCTACTGTTTCGGCCGATGGCAAGGATCTTTATTTTGTTAGCCTGAGAAGAGCACATTTGGGAGATTTGACTACTGATATCTACCAGTCTAAGTTAGGTAATGATGGTGTGTGGTCCAAAGCAATTAGCATGGATCATAAGATAAATTCAGATCGTGACGAGAAATCGCCTTTCTTGCATTCAGATAGTAAAACATTGTACTTTTCATCAAACGGAAGAACAGGTGTTGGCGGGTACGATATTTATTATTCAAGGCAAAACGAAGATGATAGTTGGAGTGAACCTGTGAATATTGGTTATCCAATAAATACACCTGACGATGATATTGGATTTATGGTAAGTACCGACGGAAAGAAGGCATTTCTCTCTTCGAATAAATTGGATGGAAGTGGTGGATATGATATTTATTCGTTCGATCTTTACGAGGAAGCCCGACCAGAGAAAGTGCTTTTTGTAAAAGGGCAATTGCTGGATGAGCAAGGCGCAGAGATTACCGATGCCAAGGTAGAAATGAAAAGTGCAGACGGTAAGCGGGTAATTGAAGGCATGGTTGATAAGATGACGGGGCGTTATGCGGTGGCAATTGCTTTCGAAGAAAAGGATGAATTCATCATGACCGTAAAAAAGAAGGACTATGCATTTACATCCCGTTATTTTGTTCCGGACGAGCTTGCCGAGATAGATGAACCAGTTGAGGTAGAAGTTGAGGTGAAACCTATTGAGGTAGGTACAACTGTTAAATTAAATAACATTCTATTTGCAACCAATTCTGCCGAGTTTGATAATGCATCGAAAGTGGTACTCGATAATTTTATTGAGTTTATGAGCGAAAATGCGTCGCTAAGAATAGCTATTCAGGGGCACACGGATAATATAGGTAATGCAGCTGCCAACATGGATCTATCGAAACGAAGAGCAGCGGCTGTAGCAGATTATTTAGGTTCTCAAGGCATTGATGCCAGCCGAATGAGCTCCAAGGGATTTGGTGCTAATAAACCTGTTGCTTCAAATGACAACGAACAGGGCCGAGCGCTTAATCGTCGTACCGAGTTTGTTATTGTTGAGAAATAGAGAATTAAATGGTTGGTGCCAATAAATAGTTTAGGTTCTTGAGAGGCAAATCTACAAAACTGAGGATATTTCTAATTATAGTGGCAGTGGTAGATTGAATAAAAATTTGGAACCTTTACCAACTGTGCTGCTCACGCTACATTGTCCATGATGAGCTTTAACTATTTTGTTTACAATTGCTAATCCTAGACCGGTTGACTTCTCGTCATCTGTGGCTTTTACGCTACTGACTTTATAAGCATTAAAAATTCCATCAAGCTCTTCGCTCGGTATTCCTTGGCCATGATCAATAATGCTGGTGGTTAAATTATAATCGTCAGTGCTAATCTTAACAATTATCTCGGTTCCCTTTGCCGAGTATTTTATGGCATTTGTGAGCAAGTTGGTTACTACCTGCTTTATTTTGTTTTTATCAATTTGAACATGAACAGAATTGATAGTGTGAGATATACGAATGTCCTGTGATTTCTGTTTGGCTAAATAGATTGTTTCCCGAACGACTTTCTCAATAAAACTAATGTACTCGGTTTGCTCAAGTTCCAGATCAAAAATGCCAGCTTCAATTTTAGAGACATCAAGAAGGTTCTCCATAAGCTTTAAAGAGAAGGTGCAGTTTTCATGAATTTCGCCCGCAAATTCTAGATGTTCTTCCTTGGTCCACTTATCATAATCATCAGTTAGAAGTCCGGCAAACATAATAGATGTGGCAATTGGGTTTCTTAAGTCGTGGGCAACAATTCCAAGATATTTATTCTTTTCCTTATTTAGATGCTCCAAACTTTCGTTCTTTAGTTCAAGCTCTTCTGTTCGTTTTTTTACTTTTTCTTCCAATAATTTATTAGCAGCACTAAGGTCCTCCATCAGTATTTTATTCTTTTCAACAAGTTCTGCTTTCTCGTATGCTGCCTTAACAATAGAATCTAACTCTGTTGGGTTCCAGGGCTTCGTAATGTAACGATACACTTGTCCTTCGTTTATGGCTTCAATCACAGCATCAATATCTGAATATCCTGTTAGAATTAGTTTTAACGCATTTGGAAACCTATCCTTAATTTGCGAAAAGAAATCGACACCCGTAGTATCAGGCATACGTTGGTCGGAAATGATTACTTGAATTCTTTCCTCCTCCATTATTTTCAAGGCATCTTTAGCTGATGTTGCTGTGAAAGTATTGTAAACTCTTCTGAACTGTCGTGCTAACGATTTCGTTATTTCAACCTCATCATCTATTATAAGTAAGTTCTTTTCCATATTGGTCTTCTTTTCTATTAATGTAGTGGGATACTAATCTGAAAACGTGTTCCTTTTCCTATTACAGAATTGAACGATATTGTTCCCTGATGTAGGTTGTGAATAATCTTATAGGCAATGCTTAATCCTAATCCTGTTCCTTCTCCTACCGCTTTAGTTGTAAAGAAAGGATCGAATATGCGTTTTGCAATTTCTTCATCAATACCCTTTCCGTTATCTTCAATGTTAATTAGTAGTGTGTTATTGCTGCTACTAATTTTTAGTTTTATTCGTCCGTTGCTGTTAACCGCTTGTATGGCATTTAAGAGAATATTAAATAGTGCCTGGTTCAGCTGTCGTGGATAACAATTAACGAATAATGTTTCAGGGCTCTGTACCTCGAGCGTAATGTTTTTACTGGCAATGTCCGATTTTAGTATCGTTAGGGTTGATTGAATGTCTTCAACCAGATTAATATTCTTTGAGTCCGCTTCGTCGAGTCTGGAGAATTTGCGTAAGTCTTCAACAATTGTTTTAACTCTTTCAACGCCAACATTGGATTCTTCTAGCATATCATAAACATCATCAATCATAAATTCTAAATCTTTATCCTTTAAAATAAGTTGTGATTTCTCAGATAGTTGAGGGTCTTCAGATTTCGCTGCAAGTTTAGTTAATTCCTGAAATGTGTCGAGAATTTCTTTTGTATCTCTTTTAAGAGAGTGTAAATTGCTATTAACAAATGCGAGTGGATTGTTTATTTCATGCGCAACGCCAGCTACAAGATTACCCAGAGCATTCATCTTTTCAGAATGAATGAGTTGATCTTGCGTTTCCTTTAGCTCTGTTAATGTTCGCTGTAGATTTTTTTTTTCGATAATGAGTTGGCGTTGCAGGTTGTTTACTTCCTGATTAAGCATGCTCATTTTACTATTTTCTTTAAAAAGATGTGGTACGTTGGCCTCTGCTATTATAATAATGTTTTCCTTATTTCTGTATATGCTGGTTTGCAATGCAAAGTGCTCGTCATTCAAGTTGCCGATGGTAAGTATTCCATTAAAAACTTCACCGTCACCATCCATAGTAAGTATGTTTTCTATCGTTGGATTTACAAATCTATTGGGTTTTGGTTCATCCTTTTTCAGAAAGAAAGAAAGTGCTTTGTTTGTGTAAAGTAGGTTGCCGCTATGTGATAATACACCAATACCAACCGTTTTGCCTTCTGCGATAACAGTCAACAGAAACTCCTTAAACAATGTCTCGTAGTTACTTATCATTAATTTTGTTTTAATGAGCTGATTTTCCTGTGCTTAATTCTTCAATTGCAAGCTGAGAAAATACTGGAATATTAATCTGCATCCAATGATAGTAAGGACTGATTTCACGATAACATTCTTTACTTAGTTCGTTTTTATAAATTTGTAACCAGGAGTTAAGCTGAGCCGACCAATAGGTTGAATCAAATCCTCTTGATTGATAGGCACGAAATACCCATAAGATTGTATCTACTAATACTTCAGGTACATGATTAATGAAAATTGATTCGAGAAATCTTGCGTGATTGGCATGGTTGTCTTTCATCATTAAAAGGTTGTCTTCTCCAACTATCTGAATAATATCCATGCGTTGTTCCATCCTGGTATTCATTAATGACACCAATGATTCTCTTTTCTCTGTAAATTCATTTGCGGCTTTTTCGCTTACTTGTTGCAGTTGTGCAGCTGTTTTTAATAATTGTTCCTTGTTCATGGCTTAGCTAATTAGGTTTTGGATTTAATAAAAGTTTCAAGCTCATATAAGTCTGTAAAGAAATGCAGATGATCATGTGAGCTAAGTATTTCCGGCTTGATGTGGTTAAATGCTTGTCCGCCTGCTACAATTGGAAGCGTTGGGAAATGCTTTCTTAACTCACTTAACATTTGTAAAAATGTGGAATAATTAAAATAGATGCTTAACGATATCGCAAGTATATCAGGTTGTTTTTCTTTTATAAATTTGATGAGTTCAAACCGGGGCACACTGCTACCCAGAAAAAAAGTATTCCAGCCATTCAACTCAAATACATCGCCAACCATTTTTATACCTACCTGATGCATCTCGTTCTCAGTGCAGGCAAGTACAACTTTCTTGTTGCTTTGATATTCGCTTACTATGCGTTCAAGTAATTCGTTTAAGTTACTCTCCACAATTGCCGTAGCCAGGTGTTCTTCTGCCACTCCAATTTTGTTGGATTCCCACAAGGAGCCAACTTCATAAAGAGCGGTTTTTACAATCTTCTCATATAAGTCCTTTAAGTTGCCACTAGCATCCAGGTAGGCGTTAATAAGCTTACTGCTTAAAACCCGATCACCTTCAAGTAGCGATTTTAGATAGTTAGCAATTTGTGGATCATCTTTCATCATTAAGTTCTATTTAACGGAAAGATAATAAAAAGTAATGAAAGATGGAACCTTGAAAGTACTGTAGCAACGTTTGCTAATTTAAGTGTTTGAGATTCAATTGGCCTGTTATGACTGAAGAAATTCTCTGAATCATGTGTGTGTTAAATGTATTCTTGCCGGAGTTTAAAAATAATACCAAATGCAAAGCAACCATTACAACTATCTGAGGTCTTATCAATACAGATTAACATAACTGAACAACACTTAAGCAATTTTTGATTTGCAAAGTTGCCATTTGGCAGCAAGAATGCTTCAATAATAAAGATGAAAAATATACTAACGGGCATATTACTCATTCTAATTTTCAATAAGCAGATTCAGGCGCAATGTAATGAGGCTTCTAATTGGTATTTTGGTGCCAATTGTGGTATAAGTTTTTGCAATGCACCAGGACAACCGTCGCCTGCTAATATTGCACCATCAATGGTTAATACGCTGGAAGGAGTTGCAACAATTTCTGATGAAAATGGAAATCTATTGTTTTATACTGATGGAATGCTTGTGTGGGATGCAAGCCATACATTAATGCCAGGTTGCATGTTCAGTTCTCCTGGTGGTCAGCTCTTGGGTAATCCATCATCAACGCAATCTGGTGTAATTGTTCCTAAACCACTCGACCCCAATACTTATTACATATTTGCTGTTGATGAAATTTATGGTGCGAACGGCATGACGTATTCTAAGGTTGATATGACCGCGAACGGAGGGTTTGGAGATGTTGATCTTGGCGAGAAGAACATTCAGCTAATAAACCCATGCTGCGAAAAGATTGCGGTTACTCAACATATTAATGGAATCGATTTTTGGGTAGTAGGCCATGACTGGGGTAACGATGCATTTGTAACCTATTTAGTCACTCCAGCCGGGGTTCAAACATTAAATCCTGTGGTGTCAAACGTTGGTAATGCCATAATCGGATCTTTTACAAACAAAAGAGGTTATCTGAAGTTTTCACCCGGCGGTTCAAAACTAGCACAGGCGGTAGTTGGCAATAGCTATTTTGAATTGTTTAGCTTTAACCGAACAACCGGAGTTATTAGCAATCAGCGCCTAATTAATTCGCCATGGAATGGTGCATACGGTGTTGAGTTTTCTCCATCGGAACAATTGCTTTATGGAGCATGTTGGTATAGTAACTCAGATTCAATTTATCAATGGGATATTAGTTCTAATAATCAGCAGGTCATTAATAATTCCATTCAAGCAGTTGGAGTAGCAGTTTCAAATTGGGGAATTGGCGCTCTTCAGTTAGGTCCGGATGGTATGATCTATGTTGCAAAGCAAACAGATGTTACGATCGGTCGAATTCAATACCCTGATCTTCCATCTACAGCATGTGCTTACCAGGATGTTGCATTAACTCTCAACGGATCTTGTCTGTTGGGTTTTCCAACATTTATATCCAGCTTTTTTTCTGCAGAGTTTTCGTTTAACCCAAGTTGTTTTGGCAGCCCATGGGAGTTCTTTCTTTTAGATTCAGTAAATATCGATTCAGCCATATGGAACTTTTCAGATACACTGTCCGGTGTAAACAATGTTGTTAGTGGTTTTAATGTTTTGCATGATTTCTCATCAGAAGGTGCATTTTTGGTTAACCTAACGCTATATGTTGATACGGTATCTTTTGACATGACAGAACAAGTAACGGTTTATGATCAAGTTGAGCTTATACCTTTTAATGATACTGTTGTTTGCCTAGGAGATACTCTTGAACTATCGGTAAATTATCCATTTACCGTCATCGAATGGTCAACAGGAGAAAGTTCCTCGAGCATCACTCTAGCACCACAGGATTCAACAATGATTTATGTTCAAGCTACGATACAAGGGTGTACTTATTCTGATTCGGTAGTTATTATACCAATTGAGCTGGATGCAGATTTTGTCGTGGATCCTCCAAATTGTTTTGGCGATACCATTTTTGTAGAGTATACCGGAATGTTTCCTATTGGCTACACGCCCGAATTCAACTGGGATATAGGTTTTGCGAATTTTGCGCAGGGCTCCAGCTCCACAACGGGTTCAGTTTACATTAATTCTTATGTTGCAGGAGATACCATTCTTACATTAGAGGTTTCGTATCCGGGATGCAGTTCCTCTGTTCATCAAGAGAATATTACTTTTCCTGCGGAGCCACAATTAAATATTCTTTCCGATGTGCCATTGTGCTTTGGAGATGCGAATGGATCTTTAGAAGTTTCGTTTTCTGGTTCTTTGGATGCATCATGTATTTGGTCAACCGGAGATACAAGTTTGGTTATTAATAACCTTAGTTCTGGTCTTTATAATGTTGCAATTTTTTACGATAGCATCTGTAAAACCGATACTTCCTTAATGCTTGAACAGCCAGCACCACTGGCAGCCAATGCTATATTAACGCATGTTTTATGCGCAAATGATAGTAGTGGTTCAATTGAAGTTAATCCCTCAGGGGGCACAGGTGATTATACTTATCTATGGAGCACCAATGATACCATAGCGTCAATAGTTAACTTGCCAACTGGTAGCTATTCTTTAACCTTCGTTGATGAGAATAACTGCTCTTTTGTTCTTGTTGATAGTATTTCGGAGCCGCCTGTTTTAAATATTCAGATTTCAGAAGATACGGTCGTTTGTTCAGGAGATACGGTTTTGCTAATGGCTGTGGCAAGTGGAGGTGCTACGCCGTATGATTATATTTGGGCAGGAATTGATACGAACCAATGGATTGCATTCGTGCCAAGCCATAATACCTCCTTGGTTCTGGTAGCAATAGATGCCAATGGGTGTCAATCGCCTGAAGAGATGGTAAATGTTTTTACCGATCCGGCTCTTGGTATAAATCCTTTAACCAACGTGCCCGATAGTATTTGTCCGTTCGACCCAATAAGTGTTTTTGCTGAAGCTATTGGAGGAATTGGTTATGGATACTCCTATTTTGTAAATGATGAATTGGTAACGCTTCCTTATATGATGCAGCCGGATAGCTCACAGTTAATAGCAGTTCAGGTTATGGATGCTTGTCAATCCTATTCTTCTATAGCTTACATTCCGGTAAATGTTATAGATGCGCCTGATAATCCGATGGGCACTGATAGCTATATGGGATGCGCACCTTATACAGTAATGCTCGACGATTATAATAACGAAATAGGATCTGAATTTGAATGGACCATTGAAAAGTCTGATGGCTTGTATTATTCTTATCTGGATTATCCGGAAGTAACCTGGAATAGTCCTGGAGACTATTCAGTAAAGCTGTTAATTAATAATATCTATGGCTGCGATTTTAGTTCTGTTTATCGAAGCGATGTGCACGTTTATCCAAAGCCATCAGCTAATTTTATAAGTGATGAGATTTCTGTAGGGATGATGGATCCTACGCTGTTTTTTGAAAATATATCAACTGAAATGAGTTCTGCAACTTGGTCCTTTGGTGATGGAACATGTTTACAAAGTACCGATCAATATGTAAGTCATACGTATCCGCAACCAAATGATTATCGTGTTCAACTTATCGTAACAAGTCCTGAGGGTTGTATTGATACGAGCTACCGTGATGTTAATGTCTTTGAAATAGCCGTATTTTATGCACCAACAGCTTTGAACCCTTTTAGCTCTTATGGCAATAATTTGTTTATGCCGCTAATAGCGCCTAAACCTAAAAGTATCCATTTATGGGTATACGACCGGTGGGGTGGTTTAATTTTCGAAACATTCGATTATGATCATGCATGGGACGGCAAGTCGTCAGGTGGGACTTTGGTTAAACAGGATGTATATACCTGGATGTTGGAGTATGTTGATAATCATAATGTGAGGCATACTGAAACCGGTGTGATTGCAATAATCTATTAAAGTGCTTACAGGTGTGCAAGTTAGAAGGCATAAAAAATCCCGCTTAATTAATTAAACGGGATTTTTTATCTAATTGTAGGTTCTTATTCTTTTAACCATTGATCCAACCATCCTTTAAAAGTACGTTGCCAAAGAATGCTATTCTGCGGAGTAAGTACCCAGTGGTTTTCTTCCGGAAAATGTAAGTACTTAGCAGGAATACCTCTTAGCACAGCCGCGTTGTAGGCGCTCATACCTTGCGTGTATGCAATTCTATAATCTTTCTCTCCATGAATCACTAATATTGGAGTGTCCCATTTGTCTACAAATTTGTGTGGAGAATTTGCATAGGAGCGTTGAGCAATCTTGTTTGATTTATCCCAGAATGGTCCGCCTAAATCCCAATTAACGAAGAACATTTCTTCCGTTTCTAAATATTGCGCTTCCAGGTTAAACATACCGTCGTGTGAAATGAATGCTTTGAAACGCTTCTCGTGGTTTCCTGCTAACCAAAATACTGAGAATCCTCCGTAGCTGGCACCAATCGCACCTAAACGGTCTTCATCAACAAATGGCTCTTTTGCTACCGCATCAATTGCAGATAAATAATCTTTCATGTTTTGTCCGCCATAATCGCCTGAGATTTGTTCGTTCCATTCCTGTCCGAATGAAGGTAATCCGCGGCGGTTAGGAGCAACAACAATATAGCCATTGGCGGCCATCATCTGAAAATTCCATCGATAGGAGAAGAATTGGCTTACCGCAGATTGTGGCCCACCCTGACAGTAGAGTAGGGCCGGGTATTTTTTATTTGCATCAAAATGTGGAGGTAATATTACCCAAACTAACATTTGCTTTCCATCAGTCGTTTCCACCCAGCGCTCTTCCCAGGTTGCAAGTGTTAACTGATCAAGGATATCCTTGTTAACAAATGAAATTTGTGTTTCTTCTTTGGTGGCAATATTAATTGTGAAAATTTCGGTAGGACTGGCCATTGATTGTTTTGTTGTAACCAGTATATCGCCAGCTTCTTCAACAGAGCGATAGTTGTGATCTCCCTCTGACATTTGATGGAATTTTCCGGTACTTACGTTCAGACCAAAAATTTCATATCTGGCTAAGTGGTCGCATGTAAACCAAACCGTTTTGCTGTCGGCGCTCCAGCTAAGACCATGTGCATTTCTGTCAAATTCAGTTGCACTATAGTCTTTCCATTGTTTTGCTTCAACATCATAAATAATTAAACGGTTTTTGTCCGCTTCATATCCATCTCTTTCCATGCTTTCCCACGCAATCATGGTTCCGTCTGGCGAGTAGGTTGGGGCAACATCATATCCCATCATACCATTCGAGATATTTTCTTGTGTACCGCTTTCCGTATAATAAATGAAAATATCTGAGTTGGTTGAAAGTGCGTATTCCTTGCCAAAAGACTCTTTCTTGGTATAAGCCAGGTGCTTGCTGTCAGGACTCCAGTTGATTTGCTCTGTTCCTCCCCAAGGCTTTAGCGGTGAATGATAACGCTCTCCTTCCATTAGGTCTTTTGCGTTTGCTGTTCCATTAGCGGAAAAATCAGCAACAAATACATGGCTGTAGGTGTAATCGTGCCAATGATCCCAATGGCGATACATTAAATCTGTTTCGATATATGCATTTGCTTTTGGCAGGTCAGGATGCATATCTAATACACTTTCATCTAGTTTTACATCCTTGGTGTACATTAGCTTAGATTGGTCTGGCGAGAATTTATAGCCTGTAATGCCACCATCAATATTAGTAGCTTCAGTTTTAGCACCAGAAACAACATTCATAAACCAAACTTGCATACTTCCACTCTCAGCAGACATGAAAGAGATTTTTTTATTGTCGAACCAACGCGCTTCGTATTCACCGCCAGCGGTTTCACATAAACGTTTCACATTAGATCCGTCTATGTTACTCATGTATAAATCGGTGTTACCCTTATTCTCATCAATATCATAGTAAGTAATACCATAAAGAAGTTTGCTTTGGTCGGGCGAAACACTAACGCCACCAACACGTCCGAAATGCCACAACACTTCCGGTGTCATAATGTCGCTTGTAAGTTTTACATCCTTTTTGCTAATAATGGTTTTATCAGCTGTTTTCGATTCTTTAGCCTGTTCCTTAGGCGGATCGCATGACAATAACATGGTAAATGCTATTAAAGTTAATAGAAGTAAATTTTTCATTTTATACGGTTTAATTACTAATTTCTTCGTGTTACATCAGCATGTAATTTACAGTTTGTATTGCCGGTTAATACAAGCTACTTGTTCATTTTTTTATCAAGCCTGTTTAGGCCTTCAACACTAAGCTGGTAGTTTGGTAGAATGTTAAGTGCTGACTGGTAATCAAGTTGGGCATTGTTAAAATCGCCCAGCATTTCAAAGGCATATCCTCTATTATGAAAAGCTTGATAATAGTTGTTTTTTAACTCAATTGTTTCAGTAAAATACTTAAGCGCATTTTTATAATCCTTCAAGTATTCCAGGTAGATAAAACCAATGTTATAATAGGCAAACTCATAGGATGTATCTATATCCTCAATGATTTTTTTGTAGGAATTAATGGCTTGAGTGTATAGTCCTGCTTGCTGATAAAACATGCCAATGTTGTAAAGTGCTTCAATGCTTTCCGGTTTTAGGCGAAGGGCTATTCTGAAGTAGTCCAGAGCAATTGAGTCCTGCATGCCTGCATTCATTGATCCTAATAACATGTAAGCATGGTAATTTTCAGGATCTTTATTAACTGTGATTTGAAAATTCTCAATGGCCTTTAAGGTGTCGCCTGTTTCTTTGTAGATAAGTCCTTTCAGAAAAAATGGTTGCGAAAGCAGTGGATCAACACGTTGTGATTTACCAATAAGTTCCATGGCCTCTTTGTATTGCTGAACCAAGAAATGAATTTCGGCTAGCTTAAGCAGACCGTCGGTGTTCTCGGGGAAAAGTAATACACATCTGTCTAGCATTTCTTTCGATTTCTCCGATTTGCCAATGGCCAAATAATATTCAGCAATTGTTATATAGCTCGAGGCATTCATTGAATCAAGCTTAATTGCTAAATCCATGTCGCGAATGGCATCGTCAAAATTATTTTGTGCAAAGTAAGATTGTGCCCTTTTAGCAAAAAGTTCGGCATTTGTAGGAGTCTTTCTTATCTCATCAGATAGAAATGAAATGCTTGATGAGTCGATTGTTACAATTTCATCATCTGCCTTGTTATTGCTCTTTTGCTTGGATTCGCATGAGAAGAGTAAACTTGAAAGAAGAACAAGGGCAACAGCGTTTAGTATTGGTCTTAGCATTATTTAATTCAATTTAATTGATTGTAAAGAACGTAAGAAAAAAAAAGATCGCAAAACGTGTTTGAAGAATAACACCTTGCGATCTTGTTAAATATGTTAATTGAAGATTATTTCGCAGTTAATTCTGCTCTAATCTTTGTCTCAATTTCATCCATTAGTTCAGGGTTGTCAGTAAGTATGGTCTTCACAGCATCTCTTCCTTGTCCAAGTTTGGTTTCGCCATAACTGAACCATGAGCCACTTTTTTTGATAATGTTAAAGTCAACGCCCAAATCAATTACTTCACCAATTTTGGAAATACCTTCGCCATACATAATGTCAAATTCAGCTTTTCTGAAAGGTGGTGCCAGTTTGTTTTTAACCACCTTAACTCGGGTGCGGTTACCTTTAATATCTTCCGTATCCTTTATTTGACCAATTCTACGGATGTCTAATCGCAGCGAAGAATAGAATTTGAGGGCATTACCACCAGTTGTTGTTTCAGGATTACCGAACATTACACCTATTTTCTCACGAAGCTGGTTGATGAATATACAGCAAGTACCTGTTTTATTAATGTTACCAGTTAACTTTCGTAATGCCTGTGACATTAGTCGGGCTTGTAGTCCCATTTTCGAATCGCCCATTTCACCTTCAATCTCTGCCTTTGGAGTAAGTGCTGCAACCGAGTCGATTACCACAATGTCGATTGCACCCGATCTGATTAGGTGATCTGCAATTTCCAAGGCCTGCTCTCCATTGTCGGGCTGTGAGATGAATAGGTTCTCTGTATCAACGCCAAGTGCTTCGGCATAGCTTCTATCGAAAGCGTGCTCAGCATCAATAATAGCTGCTAATCCACCGGCTTTTTGTGCTTGTGCAATTGCATGAATGGCCAGCGTTGTTTTACCCGATGATTCAGGACCATAAATCTCAACAATTCTTCCTCGCGGATATCCTCCAATTCCCAAAGCAACATCTAGTGAAATGGATCCTGAGGAGATGGTTGGTACCTCGACAACGGCATTATCGCCCATTTTCATAATGGTGCCTTTGCCGTAGTTCTTGTCAATTTTATCGAGGGTTAGCTGAAGTGCCTTCAGCTTTTCCTTCTTAATATCAATATCTTTACTCATATGATTGTGTATTTTGTTTAGAGGTTTAGTTCACCATAAATCTGCTTGGTGTGTTCTTTGGTTTTTACTTTTTCAATTATTTTCTCAATCTTACCATCGCTGTCGATAATAAATGTTGAGCGCAGGACTCCCATGTAAGTTTTACCGTACATCTTTTTCTCTCCCCATGCTCCATAATCATTCAGAATTTTTTTCTCACTATCAACAAGTAAGGTGTAGGGTAGGTCAAATTTTGTAATGAATTTCTGATGAGATGCTTCGCTATCCGGACTAACGCCTATTACCTCAAATCCTTTTTCTTTTAAGTCGGCATAGTTATCTCTTAAATTACATGCTTCCGCGGTACAACCGGGGGTATTGTCTTTAGGATAGAAAAAAAGGATGATTTTTTTTCCTCTTAAACTTTCCAGACTTACCGAGTTTCCATTTTGATCATTGGCTTCGAAGGCCGGAGCCAAGTCACCTGCTTTTAAATGTGTCATTGCAAAAAATATTTAAGTGAAGTAGTCAATTCAAAAGACTTTAAAGGTAATGCACATGTGAAAAATGAATTAACCAACTTTGAACGAATGCTTCAAAAAGATCGTGAATAATTACAAATATAATTAATTAGATTTTATCAATTTTGTATGAAGTGGTAAGTTATAAACAATTTAAGAGATAGGCAAATTAATGGCTAGTAAACACGTACTTAGCGGGGCATGTTCCATAAACATTTTTCAATAATAAATAAAGTTTTAGGCTGTGATATCTCTCACTTACACATGCTGTCAAATAGCCTGTTAAGTTTCAATAAAAAGACTAATTTTGGGCAAAATTATAAAATCATTAATATTATGTTAGATACTAAAGACTTAGGTTTTGACTCTAAATTAATACATGCGGGTGACTTTCATGATGAGTATGGAAGTGCCGTAACTCCAATTTATCAAACATCAACTTTTAGCTTTAAAAGTGCACAGCATGGTGCTGATTGCTTTTCAGGTAAAGATAGTGGGTATATTTATACACGTATTGGTAATCCAACCATTAACAACCTTGAAGATAAACTTGCTCAGTTAGAGAATGGTTATCGTGGTATTGCAATGGGGTCGGGTATGGCCGCTGTTTCAACTGTGTATATGACCTTTCTTGATAAAGGTGCACATATGGTAGCTACTGGTGCTTTGTACGGACCAAGTCGTGCAATTATTGCCAGCCATTTTGAGAAGTTTGGTGTGGAAGCAACTTTTACCGATACTTCAAAAATTGAGAACATAGAGAAGGCCATTCGCCCGAATACAAAATTGTTATACCTGGAAACTCCTTCAAATCCAACCATCCAGTTAACTGATTTGAAAACGGCCTGTGAATTGGCTCATAAGCATGGTATTCCTGTTGTTGTTGATAATACATTCTGTAGCCCTTATTTGCAAAATCCTTTGGATTTAGGCGCAGATGTAGTGCTTCATTCATTAACTAAGTTTATTAACGGGCATGCTGATATTGTTGGTGGTGCTTTGATTGCAAAGGATAAGGATATTTATGATCGCCTAAGAAAAACGATGGTTTTCATGGGGTGTAATATGGATCCACATCAAGCTTACCTGGTAATTCGCGGGGTTAAAACTTTATCATTACGTATTGATCGTGCGCAGGAAAGTGCGCAAAAAGTAGCCGAGTATCTTGAGAATCATCCAAAAGTAAAGTGGATAAAGTATCCTGGTTTAAAGTCATTTGAACAATACGATCTTGCCAAAGAACAAATGAGAGGACCTGGTGCAATGATTAGCTTTGGAGTTGAAGGTGGTTATGAAGCTGGTAAAACAGTGATGGATAGTGTAAATCTTGCTAAACTTGCGGTTTCGCTTGGTGGAGTTGAAACACTTATTCAGCATCCTGCATCAATGACACATGCGGCAATGCAAAAGGCTGATAGAGAAGAAGCAGGTATTACTGATGAGTTGGTACGTTATGCTATTGGAATTGAAGATGTGAAAGATATTATTGCTGATATTGATCAGGCATTAGCGAAAATCTAATGTAGCTTATATAAAATGAAAAGAGCGGTTGTTTCATGAAACAACCGCTCTTTTTTGTATCCGTTAAGGCGTCCTATTTAAATTCGTAGCCTCTGATAATTCCTCGTTTAGAGTTTCGAACAAATAATAATAATTCGTCACGTTCTTTTGTAGCAGGCATTTTTGCTTCAATTTGCTCAATTGCATTTGAAGTGTTCAGCTTGCTCAAGAATAAATACCTGTAGATTTCCTGAATCTCGTTAATTTTCTCGTTGGTATAATTTCTTCTTCTTAATCCAATTGAATTAATACCTACAAAAGCAACTGGTTCATGCGCCACTTTGATAAATGGTGGTACGTCTTTTCGTACCAGTGATCCACCTGAAATCATTACATGAGCTCCAATATGACAAAATTGATGCACTGCAACCAATCCGCTTAAAATAGCCCAGTCGTCGATAATAACTTCACCAGCCAGCTGAGTGGCATTCCCAAGAATTACATAGTTACCTACCAAGCAGTCATGGGCAACATGCACATAAGCCATGAGTAAACAATTGTTTCCTACAACGGTCTTGTTTTTTGCAGCTGTTCCCCGGTTAATGGTAACACATTCTCTAATTGTTGTATTGTCGCCAATTTCAACGGTGGTCTCTTCGCCCTTAAACTTAAGGTCTTGAGGGATGGCGCCAATTACTGCTCCTGGAAAAATCTTGCAATTCTTTCCAATTCTGGTGCCTTCCATAATTGTAACATTAGATCCTATCCATGTTCCTTCACCAATCTCAACATTTTTGTTGATGGTTACAAAAGGCTCAATAACCACATTGTTGGCTATTTTTGAATCTGGATGAACGTATGCTAGAGGTTGGTTCATTTTCTTATTCTGTTTTTCTTGAAATTAATGCCATAAATTCTCCTTCGGCTACAAGCGTTTCTCCAACATATGCTTGACCGACCATATTAGCAACTCCTCTTTTTACCGGACCAGTTAGAACCAATTTGAAGATAACTGAGTCGCCTGGAACTACGCTCTTTCTGAATTTTACATTGTCAATTTTCATAAAGAATGTAAGGTAGTTTTCAGGATCGTCGTAGGAGTTTAAAACTAATATCCCACCAGTTTGCGCCATGGCTTCCACTAAAAGCACACCAGGCATAACTGGGGCACCCGGAAAGTGGCCTGCAAAAAACTGCTCGTTCATGGTTACACTTTTAACACCTACAACAGTGTTCTCATCCATTTTAATGATTTTATCTACCATTAAAAAAGGTTGACGGTGCGGTAGCAACTCCTGGATTTTATTCACATCCATAAGTGGCGGTACGGTTGGATCATAAACAGGGATAACTCTTTTGAGCTTTTCTCTCTTTATAATCTGACGCACTTTTTTTGCAAATTCAGTATTTGTATAATGTCCCGGACGAGTTGCAATTATTCTACCTTTAATAGGAGAACCAATTAGTGCAAGATCACCAACTACATCCAGTAATTTGTGACGTGCAGGTTCGTTTGGAAAAGCCAGGTCAAGATTATTAAGCACGCCTTCAGGTTTTACTTCAACTGATGGCTTGTTAAATAATTTTGCTAAGCGATCAATCTCTTCCTGTGTAACAACCTTGTCAATGATTACAATTGCATTGTCAAGATCGCCACCTTTAATAAGATTGTTCTTTAACAATGGCTCCAACTCACTAATAAATGTAAATGTTCTACATTTTGAAATCTCTTCTTTGTAGTGCTTTAATGAGGAAAGTGATGCGAACTGATTCTTTAATGATTTCGCATTATAAGATACATTAACTAATAGTCTGTATTCATCATCTGGTACAAGTAGAATCTCAGTACCGTTTTCTTCGTCGAAGTAAGAAATGGTTTCTTTTACTACAAAATACTGACGCTCTGCTTCAAGTTCTGTAATTCCAGCTTCTTCAATGGCTTCAACAAAATATCTTGCACTACCATCCATGATTGGAATCTCTTGATTGTCTACTTCAATCAATGCGTTGTCAACTCCAAGACCATGAAGCGCAGATAGAATGTGTTCAATGGTATAAACGCGATTTCCTTTTTCTTCAAGAGTGGTTCCGCGTGAAGTATCAACAACATTATCGGCTATACCATTGATTGTTGGATGACCTTCTAGGTCAACTCGTTTAAATTTATACCCATGGTTTTCAGCAGCAGGCTTAATCGTAAGGTTCACTTTAACGCCGGTATGAAGTCCGGTTCCCTGCATTGAAACAGCCTTGGCTAAAGTTGTTTGGAATTGCGTCATTATAAATTTTTTAGATCCCATTCTTTTTTTCAATGGCGACAAAAGTATAACAAATTATGCCCAATGACAAATTGAAAAAAATATTGATTTTAAGTGATTTAGCGCTATTTTGATTGCTTTGCAGAAGCAAATGCGAATTGTGAAAGCAAACTATTCTTGCGTGCTTTTTAATTGGCTCAACTCTTTTCTTAGTTGATTTACTTCTTTAAACAGCTTTGGCAAGTTCTTGAACAGAACAAGTGATTTTTGATAATCTTTGATGTTGTATGCCGGAGAGCCTTGAACAATAGCTCCAACTTCTTTAATGGAATTAGAGATGCCAGATTGTGCTGCAACCTTTACTTCATCAGCTATTTGGATGTGTCCAACAGTTCCGACCTGTCCGCCAAATAAACAGTTCTTGCCAATTTTGGTGGATCCGGAAATTCCGGTTTGAGAAGCGATCATAGTATTTTCGCCGATCTCAACATTATGTGCTATTTGTATAAGGTTGTCGAGCTTGGCACCTTTGCGAATAATTGTTGATCCCATGGTTGCTCGGTCGATAGTTACATTTGCACCTATCTCAACATTGTCTTCAAGAATTACATTTCCAATTTGAGGAACCTTCTTGTTGTTCTCATCTGTATTTTGAACAAATCCAAAACCATCTGATCCAAGCACTGTATTTCCATGAATGATACAGCCGTTGCCAACCAAACATTTCTCAAATACTTTAACACCGGCATAAAGAATACAATTGTCTCCAATTACAACATTATCGCCAATGTAAACCTGCGGGAATATCTTTGTGTTTTTACCTATGCGAACATTTTTACCTAAATAAGAAAAAGCACCAATAAGTGAACTTGCATCAACTTCGGCAGATTCATCAACATAGGCATCCGGACTAATTTCCGGAACGAATTTACCATTGTTGTGTATAGTGTCTAGTAAGGTGGCAAATGCCTGGTAAGGATTTTCAACACGTATTAAAGTACTCTTAAGTGTTTCTTCCGGTTTGAAATCATTGGCAACAATTACAATAGAAGCTTGTGTAGAGTAGATATATTTGGTGTATTTCGGGTTGGCTAGGAACGTTAAAGTACCGGGCTTGCCTTCTTCAATTTTAGAAATATCATTAACTTTTACAGCCTTATCTCCCTCAACTAAACCACCTAATAATTCCGCTATGCTCTGCGCCGAAAACTCCATAAACTACTATTTGCTGCAAATGTAATAATATTTATTACAAAATATTAAATCGCAAACGCATATTAAGCTTGTTGTCAGAGAACATTGTGCGACAATGTTTTGGGATACATTATGAAGTGCTTTTTAACGTTGCTTGAAAGGATGTTAATGTTTAGAATGTCAGATGCAGAGGCAATGTCAGCTAGTTTGCCATCGCTCATAAGTATCTTAATTTTAGGGTCGTTTATGGTGTAAGCATAATTTGTAATCGAATCAGAGAATATAAAGTAGTCTGCCTCATTTAGACTAATTTCAAATTGTGCTGCAGCTGCATTTTTTAAGTTTAAAATCTTGCTCGGTTCAATTTCGTTACGCTCAATTTCTATGCTAAATAACTGACGGTTAAGAATGCTTTTAGCTAAAAAGGATAAAACCTTGTCGGTGTGATTGGCCCAGTATTTAATTGATGTAACAATATCATTATCGTCTAATGCATTGAAAAGTTGCAAGACATTCTGAGGATTATCTGATTGAATGCCAGATTCAAAATCTTTAATGCCCGGATTGTTGTACAGAAAATAATGTAGTGCTGGTGTCGCAAAAAGTTCAACTCCTTGATGTGCTAAATCCTTTGCACGTTTAAGGGTTTGCATTAAGAGGTGTTCCGCAGAAAGTACCGTTTTGTGCAAGTAAACTTGCCAGTACATGAATCTTCTGGAAATAAGAAATTTTTCGATGGAATAAATGCCCTTAGCTTCCACTACCAATTCGCCATCAACAACATTTAGCATCTTTAAAATACGTTCATAACCAACGGCACCTTCAGAAACGCCTGTGAAGAAACTGTCGCGTCGAAGGTAATCCAGCCGATCTACATCCAACTGCCCAACGAGAAGTTGATTAAGGAATTTCTTGTGATAGTTTCCGGTGAATATCTCGATACATAGTTTTAATGATCCGTTGAATTCAAAATCCAATCGTCGCATGATCATGAGAGAAAGCTCTTCATGCGATACGTTTTTTACAATGCTATGCTCCAGTGCATGTGAGAATGGTCCATGCCCAATGTCGTGAAGCAAAACGGCCAGTATGGCTGCCTCTTCTTCCTCCGTAGTAATTTCTATACCTTTTTGCCTGAGCGATGAAACCGCTTTGCCCATAAGATAGGAGGCGCCTAGTGCGTGCTGGAAGCGGGTATGCATGGCGCCCGGATAAACAAAGTGTGTGAGACCTAATTGCTTGATTCGTCGTAACCGCTGAAAAAACGGATGTTCCATAATGTCGAAAACCGAATCGAATGGAATATTGATGAAGCCGTATACCGGATCATTTATTATTTTTCGCTTATTTTGTAATCTCAAAGTTGTAATACTCTATTATTCAAAACAAAGATAGCAATGAATATCAAATCTTCAGGTTTTTATGTGGCAACATTATTAATGCTCGTTTTACTTTCGTCTTGTGGTTTTAACCCGGTTACTGTTACTGGTGTTGATGGTGTGAAAATTCATAAGGTAGAGGATAATATTGCAACGCTGCATCTGGATCTTAGAATTAAAAACCCGAACACTGCTGCTATTAAGATTAAAGAGATAGATTTATTGGTAACCTATGGTGATGTTCAATTAGGTCGTGTTTTTAATGAAACAGGTTTTAAGCTTAAGCCAGATTCGCATGCTTCATATATTGTTCCTGTTCAGATTGACACTGAAAATCTAAAGAAAAAATCGGGGAGTTTATTAAAGTCATTTTTTACCAAAGGAATTA